>NZ_CP024081.1:4905425-5205077 GCF_003033885.1 Pseudomonas rhizophila
CCGCCGTCATCGCGAGCAAGCTCGCTCCCACAGGGGATCTGTGGCGGGCATAGAATCTGTGAACACCGCGATCAAAACTGTGGGAGCGAGCTTGCTCGCGATAGGGGTCTGTCTGAACCGGTGATGTTGGATGGGCCGCCGTCATCGCGAGCAGGCTCGCTCCCACAGGGGATCTGTGGCGGGCACAAAATTCGTGAACACCACCAATCAAAACTGTGTGAGCGAGCTTGCTCGCGATAGGGGTCTGTCTGAACCGGTGATGTTGGATGGGCCGCCGTCATCGCGAGCAGGCTCGCTCCCACAGGGGATCTGTGGCGGGCATAGAATCTGTGAACACCGCGATCAAAACTGTGGGAGCGAGCTTGCTCGCGATAGCGGCCTGTCTGAAACGGTGATGTTGGATGGGCCGCCGTCATCGCGAGCAAGCTCGCTCCCACAGGGGATGTGTTGCGGACACAAAATTCGTGAACACCGTCAATCAAAACTGTGGGAGCGAGCTTGCTCGCGATGGCGGTCTGCCTGAACCGGTGGTGCTGAATGGGCCGCCGTCATCGCGAGCAGGCTCGCTCCCACAGGGGATGTGGGGCGGGCACAAAATTCGTGAACACACCGATCAAAACTGTGGGAGCGAGCCTGCTCGCGATAGCGGTCTGTCTGAAGCGGTGATGTTGAATGTGCCGCCGTCATCGCGAGCAGGCTCGCTCCCACAGGGGATGTGTGGCGGGCTTTCGCTTATAGCGTTCCAATACAAAATCCGTATTCACTTACTTCCATCAGGTCTTGGCTACTGTCAGATATGACAGTGGTCCTCACTGCGGCTCACTTCTAACCTGATCCAGCCTCGCAAGTACGCGAAGCCAATCTTCGATGACCCGCAAGGAGTTCATGATGAACACAAGATACTGTCCCACTAAACCGACCCTGCTGGCTCTTTCCCTATTATTGAGCGGCATGACTTTTCAAGCTTTCGCGGCAGGACGCGAGCCTTGCAGTGCGGACAAGGTCGCGCAAGCCAAGGATTTGAAACCAGGGGGGATGGGTGAAACGGCTCTGTCCGAAGAAGAGTACGTAACGCAACTGAACCTGGAAGCGGTCAGGGTCACCGGAGTAGTCATGACCAAGGACTTGAGAAGTGATCGTCTCACTGTGGTTACCGACAGCTCCAGCAGCAAAATAGTGACCGACATGTACTGCAAATGAACGGTCCCGAAGGACTCGCCACATGCCCCCTCATTGAAGTGGCATGTGGCTGTCACCCTGCGCCACTTCACCCCCCGAGTTTCCGTATTCACTCAGGGTCACTGACATCAGGCCAAAAGATGCCTGGAGATCAGCTTCGATATTTCGACGATGCCTGTCTTGCCGGTGAATTCGAACTTCACCTTGCCCAGGGATGAAAAGTAAATCTCCAGTTCCGAATCCAGGTCGAAGGTGCCGGAGGTTTCTACCGAGTAGGCCACGATGTTTTTATAAGGCAGAGAGGTGAAGTCTTTTTTGCTGCCGGTGATGCCTTGCACGTTCACTGCGATGATGCGTTTGTTGGTGAAGACTACGCCGTCGCGCATGGACTTATAGGCGTCGATGACCTGTTCGCCATCCAGCAGCAGGGCTGTTACGCGTTCGGCGAATTCATCGTTCTGCTTGAGCTTGAAGAAGCCTTTGTTGTTGAAATCGATCATCCGTAAATCCTTGTGGGGTTGAAAAGCGTTCCAGGCTTCCTGGGCCCATATCGAGACGGGCGCGGGGATTCTGGCGCAGCGAGGAGTAACATCACAAGGCCATGACCGAGCATTTCGCCGTCTCACCAGGCTAAATCCCCCGACACCCGATGCGTGGCCAGCGAACAGGCCAGTAGCCATTATTTCGCTTTTATGGTTTCCTGACCCCCGTTACGGTTGCAGGCTGAAACCTTTCGCCCTGTTTCGGTCCCGATGGTTGTCGCCCCAGCCCTGGAAGGCTCTAACGCACCCTTTTGAGGCGTTAGCCAATACTCGCGATTTTTCCCGCACTGACCGTCACAATCCCCCGGCAAACTGTTTTTCTGCCTAGACTTGCAACTGTCCCGCCGTGCGCTGCGTTTTGAATGAGCCCGCACGATAAATACAAAAACAAAAGAGGAAACCCCACAATGTTCAAACCTATCTGGAAAGCGCTCGCCTGTACGCTGGCACTCAGTGCGTTGAGCACGGCCATGGCGGCGGATCCTGTCGTCATCAAGTTCTCCCACGTAGTAGCCGAACAAACGCCCAAGGGCCAGGGCGCACTGATGTTCAAGAAGCTCGTGGAAGAGCGTCTGCCAGGCAAAGTGAAGGTCGAGGTGTACCCCAACTCCTCGCTGTTCGGCGATGGCAAGGAAATGGAAGCCCTGCTGCTGGGCGACGTGCAGATGATTGCGCCGTCGCTGGCCAAGTTCGAGCACTACACCAAGTCCGTGCAGTTGTTCGACCTGCCGTTTCTGTTCGATGACATCTCCGCCGTGGACCGCTTCCAGTTGAGCCCTGAAGGCCAGAAGCTGCTCAAGTCCATGGAAAGCAAGAACATCACCGGCCTGGCCTATTGGCACAACGGCATGAAGCAGTTGTCGGCGAACAAGCCACTGCGTGAACCCAAGGATGCCCGTGGCCTGAAGTTCCGCGTGCAGGCCTCAGCCGTGCTGGAAGAGCAGTTCAAGGCGGTGAACGCCAACCCGCGCAAAATGAGTTTCGCCGAGGTGTATCAAGGCCTGCAGACTGGCGTGGTCAACGGTGCGGAAAACCCGTACTCGAACATCTACAGCCAGAAAATGCATGAAGTACAGAAGTACATCACCGAGTCCAACCACGGTGTACTCGACTACATGCTGATCACCAACACCAAGTTCTGGAACGGCCTGCAACCTGACATCCGTACCGAACTGGACAAGATTCTGGTTGAAGTCACCACCCACGTGAACAACGAGGCGGCGCAACTGAACCAGAAAGACAAGCAGCGCATCCTGGACGCCAAGACCACCGAAATCATCACCCTCACGCCTGAAGAGCGCGGCGAGTGGCGCGACAAGATGAAGCCGGTGTGGAAGAAGTTTGAAGGTGACATCGGTGCTGATCTGATCAAAGCCGCCGAAGCCTCCAACAAGGCTCAGTAATGGGTTGGCCGGTGCTGCCGCCCTGGCAGCGCCGGCCGGTCGTCCCCCCTGCAGGAGATGTCATCCATGAACGCCCTTCGGCGCATCTGGGAACACTTCGAGGAAGGTTTCATTGCCTTTCTTCTGGCCGCCATGACGCTGGTTACTTTCGTCTATGTGGTGCTCAACAACCTCTACACCGTTTTTTACAGCCTCGGCGACAACTGGCCAGCCGCCAGCGAGCCGGCGTTCGCCATTGGTGACGGCATCATGGGCATGGCCCAGGCGATGACCTGGAGCAGCTCGCTGACCAAGGCCCTGTTTGGCTGGCTGATCTTTTTCGGGTTGTCCTACGGCGTGCGCACGGCCGGGCATATCGGCGTGGATGCGCTGGTGAAACTGGCGAGCAAACCGGTACAACGCTTTATCGGCGTGATCGCTTGCCTGTGCTGCCTGACTTACGCCGGGCTGCTGGCCGTCGCCAGTTACGAGTGGATCAATACCCTGATGATCGCGCAGATCGGCGCAGAGGACCTGGGCCACTTCGGCATCATGCAATGGCACATCGGCCTGATCGTGCCGGTGGGTTTTGCGTTGGTGTTTATCCGTTTCGCGGAAATCCTCGTGCGCATCCTGATGAATCGTCAGACCGGCTTGGGCCTGGCCGATGAAGCGGCCGAAGCCATCAAATTGACTGAACACGAGGAAGACAAGCCATGACCATTGCCTTCCTGTTCGTGGCGCTGTTCGTGCTGATGTTTATCGGCGTGCCCATCGCCATTTCGTTGGGGCTGGCCGGTTCGCTGACCATCATTTTCTTCAGCCCGGACTCAGTGCGCTCCCTGGCGATCAAGCTGTTCGAAACCTCTGAGCACTACACACTGCTGGCGATTCCGTTCTTCCTGCTGGCCGGTGCGTTCATGACCACCGGTGGCGTGGCGCGACGCCTGATCGACTTTGCCAACGCCTGCGTCGGGCATATCCGTGGCGGGCTGGCGATTGCGGCGGTACTGGCGTGCATGCTGTTTGCCGCGTTGTCGGGTTCAAGCCCTGCGACGGTGGCGGCGGTCGGTTCCATCGCCATTGCCGGTATGGTGCGCTCGGGTTATCCACAGGCGTTCGGCGCCGGCATCGTCTGCAACGCCGGCACCTTGGGCATCCTGATTCCGCCGTCGATCGTGATGGTGGTGTACGCCGCCGCGACCGAAACCTCGGTGGGCAAGCTGTTCATGGCCGGGGTGATCCCGGGCCTGCTGCTGGGTTTATCGTTGATGGTGGCGATCTATATCGTCGCTGTGAAGAAAAACCTGCCGGCCCTGCCTCGGGCGACGTTGCGCGAATGGCTGTCCACGGCGCGCAAGGCCCTCTGGGGTCTGCTGCTGATGGTGATCATCCTCGGCGGGATCTATTCCGGGATGTTCACACCCACCGAAGCGGCTGCGGTGGCGGCGGTGTATTCGGCCTTCATCGCACTGTTCGTCTACAAGGACCTCACGTTCCGTGAGACGCCCAAAGTGCTGCTCGAATCGGCCAAGCTGAGCATCATGCTGATGTTCATCATTGCCAACGCCATGCTCTTCGCCCATGTGCTGACCACCGAGCAACTGCCGCAGCAAATCACCGCTTGGGTGATCGATGCCGGGCTGACGCCGGTGACCTTCCTGCTGGTGGTGAACATCGTGCTGTTGATTGCCGGTGCGTTCATGGAGCCTTCGGCGATCATCCTGATCCTGGCGCCGATCCTGTTCCCTATCGCCATGCAACTGGGCATCGACCCAATCCACCTGGGCATCATCATGGTGGTGAACCTGGAGATCGGCCTGATCACGCCTCCGGTGGGGCTGAACCTGTTCGTCACCTCGGCGGTGACCGGCATGTCGCTGCCCGCCACCATCCGCGCAGCTATGCCATGGCTGATGATCCTGCTGGCGTTCCTGATGCTGATTACCTATGTGCCATGGATCTCGCTGGCCTTGCCGAACTGGTTGGGGATGAGCTAGCCCCGACTCAAGACAGGCGCAGCGGCGAGGGCATTTGTTCCCTCGCCACTGCGCTGTCGGGCTAAGCCTGCGTGTCGCACCGTCGACCAATAAAAGGGAAGCCTCACCATGCTAAAACCTCTTTGCAAAGCGCTCGTCTGTACCTTGAGTTTCAGCCTGCTGGGCTCAGCCATGGCGGCTGAACCGATCGTGATCAAGTTTTCCCATGTCGTGGCCGAGCAAACGCCCAAGGGCCAGGGCGCGTTGATGTTCAAGAAACTGGCGGATGAACGATTGCCAGGCCGGGTGAAGGTCGAGGTGTATCCCAACTCCACGTTGTTTGGCGATGACAAGGAGATGGAAGCGCTGCTGCTGGGTGACGTGCAGATCATTGCGCGCTCGCTGGCCAAGTTCGATCAGTACACCCGATCCGTGCAGTTGTTCGACTTGCCGTTTCTGTTCAACGACATTGCCGCGGTGGACCGCTTCCAGCAGAGCGCGGAAGGCCAGAAACTGCTCAAGTCCATGGAAAGCAAGAACGTCACTGGCCTGGCCTATTGGCACAACGGCATGAAGCAGTTGTCGGCCAACAAACCACTGCGTGTACCCGAGGATGCCCGTGGCTTGAAGTTCCGGGTGCAGAGTTCGGCCGTGCTGGAAGAACAATTCAAGGCCGTGAGCGCCATCCCCCAACCGATGATTTTCTCTGTGGTATACCAGGGCCTGCGCACCGGTTTGGTCAACGGCACGGAAAACACCTACTCAAACTTCTACAACCAGAAACAGCATCAAGTGCAGAAGTACATCACCGAATCCAACCACGGCATTCTCGACTACATGCTGATCGCCTCGTCCGACTTCTGGAACGGCCTGCCGCCGGATATCCGCACCGAACTGGACAAGATCGTGGTCGAGGCCACCGCCTATGCAAACAGTGAGGCGGACCGACTGAACCAGCAGGACAAGCAGTTCATCCTCGACGCCGGGACCACCGAGATCATCAGCCTCACCCCCCAGCAGCGCAACGCCTGGCGCGAGAAGATGAAACCGGTGTGGGCAAAGTTTGAGAAAGAGATTGGGCCGGATTTGATTAAAGCCGCTGAAGCTTCCAACCAGGCGCAGTGAGGCAGCAAAGCCCAGTGCAGCCTGTGGCGAGGGAGCTTGCTCCCTCGCCACAAGAGCTGGAGCACGTCGCCTTTTCACCGAGTCCCAGTTCTCCAGCGCATTGCGTTATGATCCCCGCCTCCATCGGAGCCAGAGCTTTACCTGCGAATGTTGCCGTCCTCATCTGACATCTCCCCTGCCCTGCCCCCTGTCCTGGTCGGCCCGCTGCTGCGGCGACTGGAGCCCACACGGCTGGTGATGTGGCTGGTGGGTACACGCCCCCTCACGTTGACGCTGCGTGTGGACGGTGTGGGCGATCTCACCCTGGATGCCCCGCGCTGCACCGTAGTGCCGGTGGGGCAGCAGGCTTTTGTGCACCTGATCGATGTACGACTCGACACCGCCCTGCCCCAGGACGTGGTGATTGACTACGACCTGCTGGTGGACGGCGCGCCCATTGCCGAATGGGCGCCCCATCTGTTGTATGGCCAGGCGCAGTGCCCGAACTTCGTCCTGCATTCGCGTATCGATCAACTGGTCCATGGTTCCTGCCGCAAACCCCACTATCCGACCCACGACGGCTTGCTCTGCGTCGACCGGCTGTTGGCACAAGCCCCACAGCAGCGTCCGGCGTTGTTGATGATGAGCGGCGATCAGGTCTATGCCGATGACGTCGCCGGGCCCATGCTGCGGGCGATTCATGCGTTGATCGAGCGGCTGGGGCTGTTCGAGGAATGCCTGGACGGCGCGGTGGTTGAAGACAGCGCCAAGCTCTATGAACACCCGGCCAGCTACTACCACCGCGCCGATTTACTACCGGCGCTGGAAAGCAATGAAACCCTGCGCGAGCGTTTTTTCGGCGGGGCCCGCAAGCCGATATTCACCAGCAGCAGCGCCGACAATCATCTGGTGACCTTCGCTGAAGTGATGGCGATGTACTTGCTGGTGTGGTCACCCGTGCCGTGGACCCTGATCGACCCGCAACCGCCGGAACTGACCGCCGAGCGGCGCCAGCGCTACGCGCTGGAACAGCAGCGCATCGAGGGTTTCAAGACCGGTCTTGGGGACGCGGCGCGGGTGTTTGCACACCTGTCGTGCCTGATGATTTTCGACGATCACGACATCACCGATGACTGGAATCTATCCGCGCAGTGGGAAGAAACGGCCTACGGCCACCCGTTCTCCAAGCGCATCATCGGCAACGCACTGATCGCCTACATGCTCTGCCAGGGCTGGGGCAACAACCCCGACGTGTTTGATGAGGTGATCCAGCAAACCCTGGCCCTGAGCGACACCGCCCGGGACCGCTACCTGGACAGCGGCCCACAGGACAAACTGATCGACACGCTGCTGGGTTTCCAGCAATGGCACTACGTGTTGCCGACCACCCCGGCCCTGGTGGTGCTCGACACCCGCACCCGCCGCTGGCGCAGCGAGCGCAACCTCAAGCAGCCTTCGGGACTGCTCGATTGGGAAGCCCTGAGCGAACTTCAGCAGGAACTGCTGGATCATCCTTCGGCGATTATCGTTTCACCGGCGCCGATCTTCGGTGTGAAGCTGATCGAAACCGTGCAACGGGTGTTCAGTTGGTGCGGTTATCCGCTGCTGGTGGACGCGGAAAACTGGATGGCCCATCGCGGCGCGGCGCAAGTGATCCTGAACATTTTCCGGCACTCACGCACGCCCGGTAATTACGTGGTGCTGTCCGGGGATGTGCATTATTCCTTCGTCTATGAGGTGCTGATCCCACACCGTAAGGGCGGCCCGCGCATCTGGCAGATCACCAGCAGCGGCATCAAGAATGAGTTCCCGCCGGCGCTGCTGGAATGGTTCGATCGTCTGAACCGTTGGCTCTACTCACCCCGCTCGCCCCTGAACTGGTTCACCAAGCGCCGCAGCATGCGCATCATTCCTCACACCCCCGAACACGCCGAGGCTGGAGAGCGGTTGTGGAACTCGGCGGGGATCGGGCAGGTGTTCTTCAATGAACAGGGGCAGCCGACGCAGATATTCCAGCACAACGCCAACGGCCAACCGCCGACGCGCATGCTGGCGCCGCAAGAGCCTTCCGCCTGAACCGAATGAGTCCTGTGTGGGAGCGAGCCTGCTCGCGATAACGCAGGCCCATCCAACATCCTTGCAAGCTGACCTTCCGCTATCGCGAGCAGGCTCGCTCCCACAAGGGATTTGCAGTGTTATGGGTTTGCGGCCAAATGAAATAACTCAAAACACCAACTGCAGCGTCTGCTGACCTTCCAGGCTCAGCAGGAACTGTTTGGCCGCAAGGCCGCCCGCAAAGCCGGTAAGGCTGCCGGAGGTGCCGATGACGCGGTGGCAGGGGGCGATGATGGAGATGGGGTTGCGGCCGTTGGCGGCGCCTACCGCCCGCACCGCCGTGGGCTGGCCGATCTGGATGGCGATGTCGCGGTAGCTGCGGGTTTCACCGAACGGAATACTCAGCAGCGCCTGCCAGACCCGGACCTGAAAGTCGGTGCCGGCAAAGTCCAGCGCCAGGTCGAAACGGCGGCGCTGGCCGGCGAAATACTCCATGAGCTGGCGCTCGGTTTCCTTGAGGACCGGATGCTGGCTGTCCTCTTCCAAAGGCCCCAGGCGCACGCGGTTGAGACGTTCGTTTTCCCAGAGGATGGCCGCCAGTTTTGTATCCCGGGCGACGAGGATCAGTTGGCCTACGGGGGATGGGATGGTTTTGTACAGGGGTAACATCAAGCATTCCTTATCGCTGGCCAACCGCTTGGCACAAGTAACCAGTCCTAGCCCAACAACCCCAGCACCTTCGCCCGCGCCACGGCCTGGGTGCGGCGCTCCACGCCGAGTTTGCTGTTGATGTGGCTGGCGTGGGTCTTGACCGTGTGCAGTGAGATGAACAACTGCTCGCTGATTTCCTGGTTCGAACAGCCCTGGGCAATCAATTGCAGCACCGCCCGCTCGCGACTGCTGAGGGTTTCGACGGGGGCCGGTGAATCGGCAGCCACCGTCGACGGCAAGCGCTCAAGCAGGTTCTGGCGCAAGGGACTCGGTGGGGCGCGCAACAATTGCTCGCGCAGCCACTCCCGATGTTCGCCCAACAACCATTCGAACGGCTGCAGCACCCCGCCAGCGGCGGCTTCGAGGGCTTGGGCCAGGGTACTGCGGGCTTCGGGTTCGCGGCCGACGCTCAGCAGCAAGGCGACCTTCTGGTTGAGCGCCATCACACTGAGCATCTGCCGGCCGGTTTGCTGGCCGTGTTCAAGCAAGGCATTGAGCCGTCCTTCGGCCAACATGGGCTGGCCGCGGATGGACTCCAGCACCGCCTGTTGCAGTTCGACGTGCAGCGGCAGTTGCGGGTGGAATTCCGGCGGCGCGGCGGCCCGCTCACCGGTGTAGGTCTGCCCCAGCCGCGCCAGCCAGGCTTCGGCCAGGTCCGTACGGCCCTGGGCCAGCCAGAGTTCGCATTTGACCAGGGTGATCATCGCCAGGTAATAAATCGGCGGAACGTCCCAGATATGCATCAGGCGTTCGGCTTCGGCCAGTTCGGCAAAGGCCCGGGCGAATTCACGAGCGTGGCCTTCAACCCGCGCGATCACGCAGTGGCCGATCAACACGCTGATGTCGCGACACGCCCGCGCTTCGGTAAGACCGGCCTGCAACCGCGCCAAGCCGGCCTGGGGCTGCATGCGCAAGGTCAGCAGGAACCCTTCGTACAGAATCAATCGCGCCCGCACGGCATACAGCCGTTGCGGCGAGAGTGCGTGCAGGCGTTGCAGGCCCTGGCGCACTTCATCGAGCGCCCGCAGGATCTCCCCTCGCGCTTGCAACACCCGGGCGCGGTCGTAATGGGCCAGGGCCTCGAACAACGGGTTACCGACGCGCTGCGCCAGCTCCAGGGAGTCACGGTTCAAGGCCCGGGCGCGCCACAGGTCACCGTCGGCAATCGCCAGGTTCGACAGCGTGGACAGGCACATCAGACGTTGGCCATAGCGCTTTTGCGGCAGGCTCTCCAGGGCTTCGGTGCAGTAACGCACAGTGGCCTCGCGATCCCCACGGCCACGGGCAATGATTCCGCTCAGGGCCAGCCATTGGGCAAGCATGGATTTTTGCGCAGTGGCCGAAGGCGCCGGCAGGAACCGACTCAGGTGGGCGGCCAGTTCTTCAGCGGCGTCCAACTGGCAGGCCAGCCCCAGCGCCCAGCTGTACAGCACGATCAAGCGCGGCGTGCTGATGAGCAGGCTGTCGGGCAAGTCCATTTTCCAGCGCAGCAACATGCCGACGTTCTGCTCGGCCAGCAATTGCTCCTCCGAGAGGTTCTGCACCAGGTTCGCCGCCACATCCAGGTGCCCGGCCCGCAGCGCCTGCTCCACGGCCTCGTCGATCAAGCCCTGGGCATTGAACCAGCGGCAGGCCCGCAGGTGCAGGGTCGCAGCCGGCACCATGGCCGGCGCACTGGGACGGCTGCGCAGCAAATCGGAAAACAAATGGTGGTAACGGTACCAGTGGCCATGCTCGTCCAGCGGCACCAGGAACACCTGGTGCGCCGCCAGATACTCCAGGATTTCGGCGCTGTCATGGGCTTCGCGCACGGCATCACACAGTTCGCTGCAGAAACGCTCCTGGGACGCGGTGTCGTAGAGAAACGCCTGCACTTCGGCGGGCAGACAGTCGATGACTTCCTCAAGCAGGTAATCGCGAATCAGCCCTTCGCCGCCATGCAAAGCCTGGGGCATCCGGCCCTCAGTCCCGGCCTCGGAAGCGGCCAGCAACCAGAAACGCAGCCCGGCCACCCAGCCTTCGCTGCGCTGAATCAGGCTCTCCAGGGCTTCCCCGCGCAACGAACTGCTGTGGTGCTGCAGCAGGGTCAGGGCTTCTTCATGGGTCAGACGCAAGTCCTGCTCGTTCAGTTCGAGCAATTGGCGTGACAGACGCAGGCGCGCCAGATGCCAGTCCGGGCGCTGCCGACTGGTGACCAGCACCAGCAAACCTTCGGGCAGGTGATTAAGGAAAAATTGCAGGCAACGGTCCAGCACCGGGCTTTGGGCCAGGTGGTAGTCGTCGAGCACCAGCAGCAAGGGTGTATCCGGCGACAGATGCGCGGACAGTTCATCCAGCAGGCCGTCGAGCCATTCTTCGAAGGCGAAAGGTTGGTGGCGCTGGCGCATTTTCAGCAGCCCCAACGCCCGACCTCCCAACTGCGGGAAGAACGCCTGGAGCCCTTCGAGCAGCCGTTCCAGAAAGCGTCCCGGGTCGTTGTCCCGGGCACTGAGCCCCAGCCAGAGGCTTTGCCAATAGGCCGGCAGGCTCTGGCAGAACTCCACCGCCAGTGAGCTTTTGCCGAACCCCGCCGGTGCGCTCACCAACAGCAACCGACCTCCAAGCCCCGCACTCAAGCGCTCGCACAACCGCGGCCGCACGACATGGCCTTCAGGCAAGGGCGGGCGGTAGAAGCGCCCGTCCTGGACCGCGACGGCGGTGCGGGCAGAACCCGGGAGTGAAGACAGATCAGTCATGGCCGGCTCTTGTTGAAATGCGGGTGGCGGCGTTGCAGATGTCCGCAGACTAGCGGTAAACGAGGAGGTATTGAAGGGAGTTGCTACAAATGGCTACAAAAAGGCTACAAGCCGACCGACTCGAAAAACTCAGGCAGCCACCGCTCTTGTGCCGAGGGAGTTTTGATCATTCCCACGCAGGAGCGAGGGAACGCTAGAGCTTTTTGGGGCTGCTTCGCAGCCCAGCGGGGATAAATCCCCTCGCCACAGGGGGTTTGTGTTGGGCAAAAAAAGCCCCGAACCAGTCGGGGCGTTTTTTCGAGGATGCGGCCTCGGGTGAAGCTGTTTAGCGGATACCCTCCTGGCGCAATGCGTTGGGAGTGAACTCGGCGGTGCTGGCGGTGAAGCCGAAGTCGTAGGCCGATTTCTCTTCGTTCTTCATGCCCAGCGCCAGATAGCGGCCGGACTGCAGGTCGTAGAGGGTTTCCAGGGCGTACCACGGCACTTGCTTGTCGTAGTAGTTCTCGGCATGGGCCTCGGCAACGCGCCACAGTTGGCCACGACCGTCGTAATGGTCGATCACCGCGGCTTGCCAGGTGTCTTCGTCGATGTAGAAGTCACGCTTGGCGTAGATGTGGCGTTGGCCTTCCTTCAGGGTCGCGGTCACATGCCAGACCCGACGCAGCTCGTAGCGAGCCAGGTCCTGGTTGATATGGCCGGCCTTGATGATGTCGGCGTACTTGAGCTGAGGCGAATCGATCTTGTAGCTGTTGGAGGCGATGTACAGTTCTTTCTTGCCCACCAGCTTCCAGTCGTAGCGATCCGGCGCACCGTTGTACATGTCCAGGTTGTCGGAGGTACGCAGGCCGTCGGCAGCGGTGCCCGGGCCGTCATAGGAGACCTGTGGCGCACGGCGCACACGGCGCTGGCCGGCGTTGTAGACCCACGCAGAACGCGGTTCCTTCACCTGGTCGAGGGTTTCGTGCACCAGCAGTACACCACCGGCCAGACGCGCCGGCGCGGTGACTTGCTGCTTGAAGTAGAACAGGATGTTGCCAGGGTTGGCCGGATCGAAATCCTTCATCTTGTCGCGGAACACGAACTGGTCCCTGAAGTACACCAGGCTGTAGGAGCCGTTGGGCTGCGGCGTGGCCTGGGTCACCAGGCGGGTCACGCTGCCGCCGCGATAGCGAGTGATGTGGTTCCAGATCACTTCCACACCGCTCTGGGGAATCGGGAACGGCACAGCCGTCTCGAAGTTCTCCAGACCGTTACCGCCGGACACCAGCTTGGTGTTCACCGCGTTTTTCTTGATGGAGGCATACACGTCATCCGGCACGGTGGCGCCGCGATGGGATGGGTAGACCGGCATCTTGAAGGATTCCGGGTATCGCTTGAACATCGCGTACTGGCCCGGCGCGAGCTTGTCTTTGTACTGGTCGACGTTCTGCGCAGTGATGGTGAACAGCGGCTTTTCACTGGCGTACGGGTCGGAAAGGAAACCCTTGCTGTCCACGCTGCCGGCGTTCTTGGCCATGGGTTTCCAGGCCGGGATCGAACCGTCGGCATTGCCGGCCATTTCGGCGCCCATCGGCGTCAGGCTTTTGCCCAGTTTGTCGGCTTCGGCGGCAGGCACAGCCGCCATGACGCTGGCGGCCAGCAGGGATAGCCCCAAAACACCGACCTGCAACAGACTCTTTGTTATTTTCATAGTGTGTCGTCCTGAAATACTGTGCTTAGAAGGTCACGCCGACGCTGAGCGCCAGGAAATCGCGATCGTCCACGGTGCTGAAGTCGCCACCAAAGAAGTTGGTGTAGGCCAGGCTCGCGTTGTAGGTGTTCTGGTACTCGGCATCCAGTCCGAGGCTGACGGCTTTGCGGCCTTCTTCAAAGTTGGCGCCCGGGCCTGGCGAGTAGCCTTTGACGTCATGGGACCAGGCCACGTTGGGCTTGAGGTTCACACCGGCGAACACGTCCGGGTATTCCCAGATGGCGCGGGCACGGTAGCCCCAGGAAGTGGAGGTGGTGAAGCCGTCGTTGTTGCAGTTGCTGTTCACATCGGCACTGGTCTGGCCACCACCTGCCGCAGTCGAGCCATTGAGCAGGTTACAGAAACCGTTGGGCAGTTCGCCCGGACCAAACACCGGGTCACGGCCGTAACGAGCGTCGGACCTGCTTTCCAGGCCGCCCACGTAGGTCACGCCGACTTCGCCCACCAGGGTCAGACGGCTGGCGCCCATGACCTGATCCAGGAAGTGGGTGAACGTGGTCTGGAACTGAGTGATTTCCTTACGGTTATAGCCATGCAGGTCCTGACCCGGCGAGCCAGGGAGGATCGAAGCATTGCCAAGACCGGGAAGCGGGGTCACACCGGCGAAAAGAATGTCCGTGGTGCTCAGTTGCACCGGGGCGTTCGGACGATAGCTCAGTTCACCGCTCCACGCCGTACCGGTAGGCAAGGTGGTGGAGAAACTCAAACCGTAGAGACGGATATCTTCAGGGTACTCGATGAAATAGTTCGAGTTACCCGCCACCAGCAGAGGCGACAACGCGGCGAACGCAGGCGGCAGTCCTGCTGCCAGGTCAAAAACGGACTGTGGAGCACCGGTGGCACTGAAAATCGGCGCACGGCTGTGGTAGTTCATGAAGTAGGCACCAAACTCGGTGTCCAGCGGCTCGAACATGTACTTGAACGACACGCCCCACTGGCCACTGTCGCGAGCATCACGATCCGGACCGCGACGCACCAGCACGCCTTCTTCGTTGACGTTGACGCCAAGCGCCTCCGCTGGGCCCAGGGCGGCCGCCGGGAGCGTGGAGCGTTTGTTCAGCACTCGCAGGTTGTCGGTGCAACCATCGGCAACCACGTCCGGCTGCGAGAAGAACGTACCGCAGTTGTCCACCACGGTCTGGTCCCACTCCAACTGGTAGAACGCCTCGGCCGACAGGTTGTCGGTCAGGCTCTGGGACACATAGAACATGTTGACCGGAATCAGGCCTTCCTTGACCTCGGCACCAGGACGACGGAACGCCGACACGTCGACCGGGTTGATCGAGTTGATCCCGCCCTGGATGAAGGTACTTTCACCCCAGCTGACCACCTGTTTACCCAGGCGAACCGAACCTGGCTGATCGCCAATGGCGTAGTTGTGGTAGATGAAGGCATCGAGGATCTGCCCGCCGGAAGACTGGGCGCCTTCCTTGCGGTTAGTGTCGCTGATGTCCTTGTACAGACGATGTTCGTCCTTGAGTTCGAAGTCGTACCAGTACTTGCCGCGCACAAACACGCCGGTATCGCCGTACTTGAGTTCCAGGTCGTGGATACCCTTGAAGATCTTCGAAAAGGTTTCCCCGCGCTTGAAGTTCAGGTGACCGTCGTCGGAGGTCTGGGACAGGCCCTTGCCGCCGTTGTTGACGCCGATCAGGTCCCTGTTGGCCTTGGCCGTGGACCAGCTTGCGCCGACCGACAGGGACGAGTCGAACTGGCCCTCGATTTCACCGATGTTGAAACTGACGCCGAATGCTGGCCCGGCGAGCGAAGAGGCGAGACTGACCGCCAGAGGCAGTTTTGCCCGGCGCCAGAACGTGTTTGCTGAGGTCATCGACGCTACTCCATGTGCTTTTATTTTTATGGCAGTCAGTATTTTCCAAGAACACTTTCAACGGCTGGGAATGGCAACGTTCCACCCCGTTCAAAGTCGCATCGCCCGTTTAGTGCGTGCGCCCCGTTCTTGAAAATCCTTAAACGGACTATAGCCAGCAGGTAGTACGGCTTGATCCCTCTAAAGTGTGATTTGCAGCCCGCGACCACTCTGGAACAGTCCTTTCGCCAGGCCGACAGATGTCGGCACGGCAAGGATGGCTGAAATTTTCGGTTTGACAAGGCAAGCGCTTGCTTGGTGGGGCTGCCGTGCCCTTTTGGACACGGCAAAAACGTTTAAAGCGTCGACAGGAAGGTGCTGTTATTGCTCTGCCATTCGGTGACGTCGATGCGGATACGCTTCTTGTCGAGCTTGCCGACGCTGGTCTTGGGAATTTCCGTAACAAGGGCGATCTGGCTCGGGATCGCCCACTTGCTCAGGTGCCCCAATTCGACGAACGGCTTGAGATGTTCCTTGAGCTCGCGAGCCCCGATCTGATGCCCTTCGCGGATGACCAGCAAGGCAAATGGGCGCTCGCCCCACTGCGGATCGGGAATCCCCACCACTGCTACTTCGCGTACCGCCACGTGACGGCTGATGAGGTCTTCCAGGTCCAGGGACGAGATCCATTCACCGCCAGTCTTGATCACGTCCTTGATGCGGTCGCGAATATCGATCACGCCCATGCTGTCCAGCGTGGCGACATCGCCGGTGTGCAGCCAGCCGCCGGCCCAGAGCTCGGCGCCCTTCTGCGGCTCGTTGAAATAACCCTCGGTGAGCCACGGTGCGCGCAGCACCAGCTCGCCCTGGGTCTCGCCGTCAGCGGGCAGGAAATGCCCCTCGGCGTCGACAATCGCCGCTTCCACCAATGGCCCTGGTACGCCGGCCTTGATCCGGTAGGTGATGCGTTCGTCTTCGCTGCCGGCCATCAATTCGTCGTTGAGGTGGGCGCAGGACACCAGCGGGCCGGTTTCCGACATGCCATAGGCGGCGGTGAGCTGGATGCCCCTGGCCTTGGCCGCTTCATACAGGCTGCGGTTCAGGGCGCTGCCGCCGATGACGATTTTCCAGCCAGCGAAATCGGTGTCCTGGGCGCCCTTGGCATTGAGGACCATTTGCAGAATGGTCGGCACGCAGTGGGAAAAGGTGACTTTCTCCTTGCGCCACAACTGGACCAGGAATTCGGGGTCATAACGGCCGGGGTAGACCTGCTTGAGCCCGAGCATGGTCGCCACGTACGGCAGGCCCCAGGCATGGACATGGAACATCGGCGTAATCGGCATGTACACGTCGTTGGTGCCCAGCAACCGCACACTGTCGATGGCGCCCATGATGGTCGACACGCCCATGGTGTGCAGCACCAGTTGCCGATGGGTGAAATACACGCCCTTGGGGTTGCCGGTGGTGCCGGTGGTATAGAACGTGGTGGCGACCGAGTTTTCGTCGAAGTCCTGGAAATCGTAGGCGGGGCTGGCGGCGGCGAGCAGTTGTTCGTATTCGCCCACCAGGTTCGGCAGGTCGGCGGTTTTTTCAGGCAGGTCGGTCAGCAGGAGGGTTTTTTCTACGGTCGTCAGGTGTCCGGCAATCGCCTGGTACAAACCGACGAACTCGCTGTTGACCAGCACGAAGCGGTCTTCAGCGTGATTCATGGTGTAGAGGATCTGTTCCGGTGACAGGCGCACGTTGATGGTGTGGATCACCGCGCCGATCATCGGGATCGCAAACATGCATTCCAGGTAGCGATGGCTGTCCCAGTCCATCACCGCCACGGTATCACCGGCCTTGACCCCGGCCTCGGTCAGCACATTGGCCAACCGCGCGACGCGTTCGATCAGGGTCGGATAGCTGTAGCGCAACTGGTCGCGGTAAATGATCTCGCGGGTTTTCTCGTAACGCGCACCGGACATCAGCAGCCGCTTGATC
The DNA here is from genome assembly GCF_003033885.1 of Pseudomonas rhizophila. Lineage (NCBI taxonomy): Bacteria > Pseudomonadati > Pseudomonadota > Gammaproteobacteria > Pseudomonadales > Pseudomonadaceae > Pseudomonas > Pseudomonas rhizophila. The sequence continues at coordinate 4,922,656 of NZ_CP024081.1, forward strand.
AGCAGCGGGTATTGATAAGCGCCTTCGGCTGGAGGAATAACGCGAGTCTGCAACATAAGAGTCCCTTTTCTGACTGCACGGTCTTGGCTGGAAGTAAGCACTGTAGAGCGCCGGTACGCGGATCAAATCAGCCAAAGGAATGATTTGATCCGCCCGCAAATACTGGCCTTGAGCCACTTAAGTGCACGTTTTGCACGCATTATGTTGGTTAAACCTTGTCAGAGCTGGATCCAGCAGCGAGCATAGGTGTCAACGTTGTTACAAAAGCCTGTAGGGAAGTACTCTCGCAGGCTCACCCGATACCACCCGCCTTTTGCAGAGAACAATGAGCACCGACCTGACTTCTTCCCCGGCCATCGCGCCACAGAGTGAGCCGCTCGTGTCGATCGTGGCCCCTTGCTACAACGCCGAGAAATACCTGGAAGAAGCGATCCACAGCATCTTTGCCCAGGATTATCCGAACGTTGAGGTCATCGTGGTCGATGACGGCTCCACCGACAATAGCCTCGCCATGCTCCGGCAGTTGCAACAGACCTACAACTTCCAGCTGTACTCCCAGGAAAATCAGGGTGTCAGCGCGGCGCTCAATCACGGGCTGAAATACGCCAAGGGCGTTTACATCTCGACCCCGGACCTTGACGACATCATGTTGCCCCACTCGGTCGGGCTCCGTGCCCGATACCTGGACGAGCATCCGCAGGTCGGTTGTGTCGGCGCGCTGATCATCTACATGGACAGCGAAGGCCACACCATCAAGGCGCAACAACGCGACCACATCCAGGTGCATACCTTCGACGACCTTCTACGCAGCGCTGCGGTCATCGGCGCGCCAACAGCGCTGTATCGCATGAGCGCACTTCGCGACGCCGGCTTTTATGATCCGCTGCTGCGGGTCCAGGATTTCCAGATCACTTTGCGGATCGCCCACAAGGGTTATGAAATTCATGAATTGCCGGTTTGTGTGACGCGCTATCGACGCCACCCCAATAACCTGTCGAGAAAGTACCGGTTGATGCTCAAGGCCGACCTGCAGGCTATCGAGCCCTATCGGGCCCACCCCGCCTACGGTGCGGCTCGTACGGTGCTGGTCCACAAAGCGCTGAAGTACGCGGTGGTCGAAGACCGCAAAGAAGCCTGGCGGCTGCTGCGCAGCATCCCGTGGCGCCACCTGAACGCAACCAGCCTGAAACGCTTCAAGCGACTGGTCTTGCGACGCCCGACAGCGAGGGCGCGACCTTGAATTTTTTGAAAAAGCTCAAAGAGCGCAAAGTACGCAAGCATCTCAAGCGCCTGGAGAAACTCGAGAGAGCGCCGGAAAAAATCCGTTTGCGCTATCCGAAATACCAGATTGGGGTGGGCACGTATGGCATTCCCGAAGTCATGGAGTTCGGCGACGACACGATCCTCAAAGTCGGGTCTTATACGTCGATCGCTCAAGGCGTGAAAATCCTGCTGGGTGGCGGGCATCGCACCGACTGGGTCAGCACCTTTCCGTTCCCGCTGATGATCGAACAGGCCCAGGGTATCGCCGGCTGCAACCCGACCAAGGGCGATGTGGTGATTGGCAGCGACTGCTGGATCTGCGCCGAAGCGATGATTCTGTCCGGTGTGACCATTGGTCATGGCGCCGTGGTCGCAGCCGGCGCCGTGGTGACGCGCGATGTCGAGCCATACGCCATCGTCGGCGGCAACCCATGCCGGTTCATTCGCTGGCGCTTTGAAGAGCCGGTGCGTCAGGCCTTGCTTGAGTCATCCTGGTGGGACTGGCCGATGGAAGAGGTCAAAGCGGTGTCGCCACTGCTGTGCAGTGACAACATCGACGCCTTTCTGGAGTACGTTCGTCAACGCCACTGACCGTCCCCTCCCTGGTGTGGGGACGATCAGAAGTAGGATCAAACGATCAACGCATCTCGGTAAACGCCAATTTGACGCCAATGGCAACGAGTACCGCGCCCATGGTCCGGTCGAACCAGTGGCCCATGCGGGCAAACCCGGCGCGCACTCGCTGCTGGCTGAACAGCATGGCCACCAGGCAGAACCACACTGCCGTCGCCGCCGCCAGGTAAACGCCGTAACCGGCCTGGATTGCCAGGGGGGTATGAGGGTTGATGACCACGGTGAACAGCGACAGGAAAAACAGCGTCGCCTTGGGGTTCAGGCCGTTGGTGACGAAGCCCGAGGTGAACGCGCCACGGGCGGTACGTTCGCCGGCCTCTTTGTGCAGGTTGTCCGCCGTCGGCTTGACCGGTTGCGCCCGCAGCGCCTTGAAGCCGATGTACAGCAGGTAGGCGGCAGCGGCCCATTTCAGCGCGTTGAACAGCATGATCGATTGCGACACGATCAGGCCAATGCCCAGCAGCGAATACCCCACATGCAGGAAAATCGCCGTGCCCACGCCCAGCGCTGTCCAGGTTCCGGCGCGGCGACCATGGGTCACGCTCTCGCGCACCACCACGGCAAAATCCGGCCCGGGGCTGGCCACGGCCAACAGGTGGATCAGGGCGACGGTGAGGAATTCGGTGAGGTACATGGGGACTCCTTGGCTAGCTCAATCTCAAGACAAACATCAACTGTGAGTGAGGGGCTGTATGGGAGCAAAGCTTGCTCCCACACACATCTGATAGGCTCGCCACATTACGCCTTCGATTCCTGCGATAAAAGGTACAGCTGATGACGAACAACGGCCGCGCAGTTTTCCTCGACCACCCTTCCCTGGACCTCGGCGATCTGGACCTGGGACCACTGCGCAACTGCTTCAGTGAACTGCAACTGTTCGCCCGCACGAGCCGGGATGAAGTGAGCGAGCGGCTCAAGGGCGCCACGGTGGCGATCACCAACAAGGTCGTGATCGATGCGACCGCCATGGCCGCCAACCCCGAGCTGAAGCTGATCCTGATCAGCGCCACCGGCACCAATAACGTCGACCTGGACGCCGCGCGCCAACACGGCATCACAGTGTGCAACTGTCAGGGCTACGGCACGCCGTCGGTGGCCCAGCACACGATCATGCTGCTCTTGAATCTGGCGACGCGCCTGGGTGATTACCAAAAAGCAGTCGGCGCAGGTCGGTGGCAGCACGCTTCGCAGTTTTGCCTGCTGGACTATCCCATTGTCGAACTGGAAGGCAAAACCCTCGGGCTGTTGGGTCATGGTGAACTGGGCAGCGCCGTCGGACGACTGGCCGAGGCCTTTGGCATGCGCGTGCTGTTGGGGCAGATCCCCGGACGCCCTGCTCGTCCCGACCGCTTGCCTCTGGATCAACTGTTGCCGCAGATCGATGCCCTGACCTTGCACTGTCCTCTCAACGAACACACGCGCAACTTCATCGGCGCCCGGCAACTGGCGCAGCTCAAACCCGGCGCCTTTGTGCTCAACACCGCCCGCGGCGGCCTGATCGACGAACAGGCCCTGGCCGATGCCTTGCGCAGCGGCCATTTGGGCGGCGCGGCCACCGATGTACTGAGCGTGGAGCCACCGACCCAGGGCAATCCGCTGCTGGCCGCCGACATTCCGCGGTTGATCGTCACGCCCCATAACGCCTGGGGCAGCCGCGAGGCGCGGCAACGGATCGTTAGCCAACTGACGGAAAACGCCTTGGGTTTTTTCAGCGGTACAGCGCTGCGAGTCGTCAGTTGATAAACTGCCGCACTTTTTTTCAAGGAGCAGACCATGGATCCGCGCAGTGAAGTACTGCTTCGTCAGGCCGAGTTATTTCAGGGTTCGGTCCTGCTGGCCGGCCTGCCCGCCGATGATCTGCTCGGCCGCTTGCCCCAAGCCCACGGCTGGTGCTGGCACGCCGGTGATCAGGCCGCGCTGGATGCCCGTTTCCCCGAGCGCAGCCACTTTGGCGTGAACGTGCCGGCCCGTGAGTTCGAGACCGCCGTGGTGTTCCTGCCCAAGGCCAAGGACCTGACCGACTACATCCTCAACGCCGTGGCCTCGCGCCTGGCCGGTCGCGAGGTGTATCTGGTGGGGGAAAAGCGCAGCGGCATCGAAGGCGCGTCCAAGCAGCTCAATGCCTTCGGCAAGCCGCGCAAGCTCGACAGCGCGCGCCATTGTCAGCTATGGCAGGTCACCGTGGCCGACGTCCCCGAGGCCAAGCCTTTGGAAAGCCTCGCCCAGACCTACGAGCTGCCCCTGGCCGAAGGCGCACTGAAGGTCATCAGCCTGCCGGGGGTGTTCAGCCAGGGTCGCCTGGATCGCGGCAGTGCGCTGTTGCTGGAACACCTGGATAAACTGCCCAGCGGCCACCTGCTGGACTTCGGTTGTGGCGCCGGGGTGCTGGGGGCAGTGGTCAAGCGTCGCTATCCGCACAACACCGTCACGCTGCTGGACGTGGATGCGTTCGCTGCCGCCAGCAGCCGCCTGACCCTGGCCGCCAATGGTCTGGAGGCCGAGGTGCTGACCGGCGACGGTATCGACGCCGCGCCCATGGGATTAAGTGCGATTCTGAGCAACCCGCCGTTCCATGTCGGCGTGCACACCGACTATCACGCCACGGAAAATCTGCTGCGAAAAGCAGCGAAACATCTGAAAAACGGCGGCGAACTGCGCTTGGTGGCGAACAGTTTCCTCAAGTATCAGCCGTTGATCGAAGAGCATCTGGGCGTGTGCGCGATCAAGGCCGAAGGCCAGGGTTTTCGCATCTATCGGGCCAAGCGCGGCTGAAGCAAATTTAAGAAACAGCACTTGCCCAATCGGATTTGCCTAGGCAGAATCCGCTCCGTCCTAGGGGAGTAGTCTCCCGCGAGCGCCATGCTCGCCCGGCATACGTCAACATACTTGGTCAGCAGACCATGGCGTATGCGGCCCAAGCGTCCACGCAGATGGTCGCTGGGTTTGACAAGACCTATGACACGCACACCTTACCCGGGGCGGGAAGGCTGTACGTGTCATAGCCGTGTCGACCCGCCCCTCTAGGAATCACCTGATGCTGGACTCTTTCCTCGTACCTACCGCTATCGTTGCGCTGGCCGAAATCGGCGACAAGACGCAACTGCTCGCGCTTATTCTCGCGGCTCGCTTTCGCAAACCCTGGCCCATCATTGCCGGCATCGTTGCCGCCACCTTGGCCAACCATGCGGCAGCCGGCGCGGTGGGAGCCTGGGTCGGTAGTATTTTCTCGGACGCGGTCCTGCACTGGATCCTGGCGGTGAGCTTTGCCGCCACGGCGCTGTGGACGTTGGTGCCGGACAAACTGGACGATGACGAAGCCAGTACGGCCCGCAAGTTCGGGCCTTTCCTGACCACGCTGATCGCGTTCTTCCTGGCGGAAATCGGCGACAAGACCCAGATCGCCACAGTGATGCTCGCCGCGCAGTACCCGGAACTGTGGCTGGTGATCATCGGCACCACCGTGGGCATGCTGATTGCCAACGTGCCGGTGGTCCTGGCGGGCAATTTCGCCGCCGAGAAGCTGCCTCTGACACTGATCCGCCGTCTGGCCGCCTCGGCGTTCTTGGTCCTGGCGATCGTGGCGGTGTACAAGGCGATGCAGAGCAGTGGGTGGGTTTGATCGGGTAGGTGAGTAATACCGCGTTATCGTTCATCGCGAGCAGGCTCGCTCCCACACTGGCTGCGGGTGTTCACAAGAATATCGAACACGGCCAATCTCTTGTGGGAGCGAGCCTGCCCGCGATGAACGATGACGCGGTCTGATTGAAGTCTGCGTCGCCTCTGTCGCGAGCAAGCTTTGCTCCCACAACGATGATTACTTTCTAGCCTGCTGATACAGCGGCATCACCTTCGGAATCGCCGCCTGCAGCGACGCGATCCGGCTGCTGGAGGACGGGTGGGTGCTCATGAATTCCGGCGGCGCGCCTTCCGAAGCCTTGGCCATCTTGTTCCACAACGTGATCGCGGCATTCGGGTCGTAGCCGGCGCGAGCGGCCAGTTCCAGGCCGATCAGGTCGGCTTCGTTCTCATTGCCGCGACTGTTGGGCAGGGTCATGCCGTAGTTGGCCACAGTATCGGCCAACGCCAGGCTGTCCTGGCCCAGACCGAACAATGCACCGGCGCCCTGCTTGGCCATTTCGATGCCGTAGGCCTTGGACATCGCTTCGCGGCCGTGCTCGCGCAAGGCGTGGGCGATTTCGTGGCCGATGATCGCGGCGATTTCATCGTCAGTGAGCTTGAGCTTGTTGATCAAGCCGGTATAGAAAATGATTTTGCCGCCGGGGCCGCAACTGGCGTTGAGCTCATCGCTCTTGATCAGGTTCACTTCCCAGTTCCATTGCGCCGAATCCGGGCGGAACACAGGTGCCTGAGCGATCAGCCGACTGGAGATGGCCTGGACGCGCTTGGCATCGCTACTCGTCTTGTCCAATACACCCTTGGCGCTCGCTTCGCCCATGGTCTTTTGGTAGGACTGGGCATACATCTGATTGACCTGGTCGGTGGACAGCATGCTGAACATGTATTGCTTGCGCTCCACGCCCACGGCTCCGCCGCTGGTGGTGTTGACCGACTGGCAACCGGCAAGCAGCAAGCCCACACTCAGTGCACTCACCATCAATATCTTGTTCATGTAAGAAGCTCCCTGGAAACGTGGGCGTATCCTAGGCGCTGATTTGTATCGGCGCCAGATACATAGCGTGGGATTACAGTTTTTTCAGACAGACCCTACTCCAGTCCATTTACGACACCCACAAAGCCAAAACAGTCATCCGACGAACAGCGCCTCATGCTGGGCCAAAGAATCGCCGATACAGGCTTCAGACGTCATTCCCGCGTCCGGAGCCTTTATGAAATTCAAATCGATACAGTTTTCCGTGGCCGCTCTGGCCGGCGCCATCATCCTCAGTGTGGTCGGCGCCCTGGTGCTGTACGCGCTGTTTGCCGGCGCCCGCACCCAGGAAATGGTGCAACAGCGGACCAAGGCGCAGTTCGAGCATCTGATCGAACAACGCCTCGACGCGCTGGCCCGCACCCAGGCCAGCCTGATCCAGCGAGAACTGGAGGCACCGCTGTTGCTTGCCCGGGGCCTGGCGACCACCAATGCCTTGATGGGCATGAACGGCCCGGACGGCAACGCACAACTGAAGGTGCCCCGCGAGCAGATGATCAGCCTGCTGCGCGAAACCGTGGTGCGCAACCCGAAGATTCTCGGCGCCTACATCGCCTGGGAACCAAACGCCATTGACCACGACGACGCCAATTACGTGAACAGCCCGGTGCTGGGCATGGAAACCGACGGGCGCTTCCTGCCGTGGTGGTTTCGCAACCAGGACGGCACCCTGGGCCTGGAAAAGCTCGCCGATGTGGCGGACCAGAAACTGCTGTCCACCGGTATTCGCGCCAGTGAGTATTACCTGTGCTCCCGGGACAGCAAGAAAGCCTGTGTGATCGACCCGGCGCCTTATCGCGTTGGCGATACCATGACCATGCTCGCCTCGTTCATCGAGCCGATCATGGTCGATGGCAAGTTCCAGGGCATCGTCGGCGCCGACCTGTCGGTGAACTTCATCCAGGACATGCTCGTCGCTGCCGACCGTGACCTGTATGAGGGCGCCGGGGAAATGGCGTTGCTCTCCAGCAACAACCGCTTGGTGGCCTTCACGAAGGACCCGTCCAAACTGGGAGAAAAGGCCAGCGACCTGCTGGACGCCAATGAACTGGACAACCTGTCCAAGCTCAGCGTCGGCCAGGTACGTTACGACGTCGATGAAGCCCATGGGCACATCGAGGTGTACATGCCGTTCGGCATCGGTGAAACCCAAGCCCGTTGGACGCTGATGCTGCAACTGCCACTGGATGCGGTGATGGCCGAACTGCAAGCGTTGCAAAAAGACCTGGATGCGCAACGCCAGACCGACATCTTCGGCATGGCCATGGTGGGCCTGGTGATTGCCGGCATCGGCCTGCTGGTGATCTGGCTGGTGGCCCACGGCATCGCCCGTCCCCTCAAGCAAATGGTGGCGATGCTCGATGACATCGCCCAGGGCGAAGGCGACCTGACCCGTCGCCTGGTGAGCGACCGCGCGGATGAACTGGGTGCGATCGCCAAGGGCTTCAATACCTTCCTGAGCAAGTTGCAAGGGATGATCACCCAGGTCGTCACCTCGGTGCAGAGCGTCAGCGATTCCTCGGAGCACACTGCCGACATCGCCATCCGCACCAACCAGGGCGTGCACAAGCAAATGGTGGAGATCGATCAGGTCGCCACCGCCGTGCACGAGATGACCGCCACCGCCCAGGACGTGGCCCGCAACGCGACCCAGGCCGCCCAAGCCGCTGGTCACGCAGACCAGGCTGCCAGCCAGGGCATGCAGATCGTGCGGGACACTTCCACCTCCATCGGCGCCCTGGCCGTGGAAATCGGCAAGGCCGTGGGCGTGGTGCAGGCTCTGGCCAAGGACAGCGAGAACATCAACGCGATTCTCACCGCCATCCGCGGGATCGCCGAACAGACCAACCTGCTGGCCCTCAACGCGGCCATCGAAGCAGCTCGCGCCGGTGAACAGGGGCGTGGATTTGCGGTGGTGGCCGATGAGGTGCGCAACCTGGCGCAGAAAACGCAGCAGGCCACTGAAGAAATCCAGACGATGATCCAACAGTTGCAACAAGGCACCCGGGATGTGGTGCGGGTGATGGAAGACAGCCAGCACCGCACCGATGAAAGCGTGCAACACGCAGCGAAAGCGGCCCAGGCCCTGGAGACCATCACCCAGGCGGTATCGGTGATCAACGACATGAACACCCAGATCGCCAGCGCCGCCGAGGAACAAAGCGCGGTGGCCGATGACATCAACCGTAACGTGATCAACATCGGGCAAGTGGCAAATGAAGTGGCGGGCGGCGCGGACGAATCCAGCGCGGCCAGTGCGGATCTGACCAAACTGGCGGAGCAGCAGCGGCGGTTGATCAATCAGTTCAAGGTTTGATCCGAGGGCCCCATCGCGAGCAGGCTCGCTCCCACAAAGGGTTGGTGGCGAACACTCTCTCTAATGTGGGAGCGAGCCTGCTCGCGATGGGGCCAGCACAGGCGCCTCAACACTCAAGCCGGAGTCAGGCACTCCGGCCCGTTGAGCTTCGGATCATTGACCATGTTGGCCAGTACCCGCTCGCGCAGTGCCGCCGGCTCACTGGCCAGCAAGCCTTGCAATACATGCAAGGGCGTCTCGGGATCGAGCCACAGGCGCTGGCCCTCTTCATCCAGGATCAACGGCCGACGCTGCCCTGCCGCCGGCTGGGTGATGACTGCGGTGCTCAGCCACACCTGTTCCTGCACGGGATAGGCTTCCCAGATCGCGGCGAAAAACAACGAAGAGCCCTCACCCGGCGTCAACCAGTAAGGGCGTTTGCGCGTGCCACCGCGCCATTCATAGAAGCCGTTGGCCGGCAGCAGGCAGCGGCGCAGGCGCAGGGCCTCACGAAACATCGGCTGCTCGGCCACGGTTTCGGCCCGGGCGTGGGCCGGGGTACGGGACAGGTCGGTCAGCCAGGGCGGCGTGAGGCCCCAGCGGGCCCGGGCCAGTTCGCGCTGCCCCTGCGCGCCGGCGCGCAGCATCAGCACCGAATCGTTGGGCGAAATATTCCACTGGGCCTTCTGGTCGGCAGGGAAGCCGGGCAAGGCCGCAAAGGCGGGGTTCCAGCGAAACAGGGCATAACGTCCACACATGGGGCAACACGACTCTTGATCAAACGGTCGCCAGCCTAACAGACCAATGTGCCGGGGTAACTGTCCGGCTCATCGCCGGGCAATGGCAGCGCGGCATTGTAGGCGGCGATCAGCTCCCGGGCGTATTGCGCCTGGTCGTCCTCCACCGCCAGTCCCAGCAGGCCATACATCGGCAACTCGCCGGCGCCGCCCACCAGGTCACGGCCCACCAGGTGGGCGGTGATGCCTTCGCTGGCGAGCATGCCCTGGAGCAGTTCGCCTTCCATCAGGTTTTCCAGCTCGTAGATTCGCTGCATGGACGTCCCCCATCATTCGTTTTCACTGAAGACTTCCAGATGCCATTCCTCATCGTGGACCTGCAGGACAAATGTTATCGGTCGGCAACAGACCTGACAGTCCTCGATATAGGTCTGATCACCGCCGGACAGGTCCACCAGCGTTTCCACTTCCTCACCACAATACGGACATTCATACGGAGCGGTTTCCAGCATCGCGGTCTCCCAGGTGACTTGTGCGTATAATCGCCGGTCTATTTGCAGGGCTATTTTTGTCTGGCGGATCTTCCAGGCCGTGCCCTGTCGGTTTTTCGATCGAACCTTTACTTACCCTAGCCGTTTCCTACAAGAGAGCATGATGGGCGAATTCGATGCCATCCGACCTTACGACGACAGCGAAGTCCCAGCGGTGCTGGCACGGCTGCTCGGCGACAAGGCGTTTCTAGATATCCTCACCCACTTCCGCTTCCCACGCCTGGCCGGGGCTTTCGGCTGGATGCTCAAGCCTCTTATAGCGCAAAGGTTGCGTCGTGAGTTCGCCGGCGTGACATCGGTCGCCACTTTGCAGGACAAAGTGGAGTTCTATGTCGACCACACGATCGAGCGTGCCACCGATGGCGTGACCTACACCGGGGTGGAGCAATTCAAATCCGGTAGCGCGTACCTGTTCATCGCCAACCACCGCGACATCGTGATGGACCCGGCCTTCGTCAACTACGCCGTGTACCACGCCGGCTTGCCGACGCCACGCATCGCCATCGGCGACAACCTGCTGCAGAAGCCCTTTGTCAGCGATCTGATGCGTCTGAACAAAAGCTTCATCGTGCACCGCTCCATCACCGGACGGCGGGAAAAAATGGCCGCGTACCAGTTGCTCTCGGCCTATATCAATCACTCGATCCGCAACGACTGCGCCTCGATCTGGATTGCCCAGGCCGAGGGTCGGGCCAAGGACGGTGACGACCGCACCGAATCGGCGATCCTCAAGATGTTCCACATGAGCCGCAAGGACGAACCCTTCGGCGAGGTCATCCAGTCGCTGAACCTCACGCCGGTGTCCATCAGCTACGAATACGACCCGTGCGACCAGGCCAAGGCCCGCGAGCTGTACATCCGCGCCACCACCGGCACCTACACCAAGGCCCCGGGCGAAGACGACGTGAGCATCGCCAAGGGCATTACCGGCTACAAGGGGCGGGTCCATGTGAACTTCGCCGCGCCGATCACCGAGCTGTTCGAGGACACCAAGCAACTGGCCCAGGAAATGGACCGGCAGATTCTCGGCGGCTACCGCCTGTTCCCGGTGCATTACCTGGCTTACGCCCAATGGGCCGACGCCGACCCGCAGTTGCAGGTGCCGACAGCGGCCCAGGTATTCGGCGCCGATGAACTGGCCAAGGCCCAGGAAGAATGGCAGCGCCGGCTGGACGCTTGTCCGGCGGAGCACCGCCCATTCCTGGTGCTGCAATACGCGACACCGGTGCGTAATCAGTATCGGGTCAAGGCGGGATTGGCGCTTTAAGCGACGCCTGTCAAAAAGATCGCAGCCTTCGCCAGCGCCTACATGAATCGATTGTTCATCTTGTAGGCGCTGGCGAAGGCTGCGATCTTTTTTTATCCATCAGAACTGTGTGCTGACCCACGACACCAGCAGTGCCAGGCCCAGGCAGGCAAAGCCGAAACGGTAGAAAAACCGGTTCATGCGCTGGGTCGCCAGGTCCAGCAAGGCTTCGAATCGCTCGTCGCCGTCGCTCTTGCGCGCCTCAAGGCAGGCCCGCGCCCGTTGTTCACGGCGGCGTGTGGCATGCAGCACCCAACCGCCCGGGCAGGCAAACAACAATGCGAGCAGGTTGATCAGTTTGGCGGGGTGAGCAGCGAACAACGAAAACAAATGCAGCGACATCACAAACCTCAAGCAATAAACGGACAGGACGCGCCCGGGACCTACGAACGGCGTGAATTCTACCGAAAGCGCCCTCGCCTACTGCATTTTTTCCGACCAATAACGATCCCCTTGCCCTGCATGCCATATTCCTTTGTGGCGAGGGAGCTTGCTCCCGCTGGGGTGCGAAGCGCCCCCAATGAAGCTGAGGCAATCAACCTGAGACACCGCAGCGACAAGTTTGGGGCTGCTGTGCAGCCCAGCGGGAGCAAGCTCCCTCGCCACAGGATCCGTCAGCAAGCCCTGGGTTAATTTTTCACGTCACGGTTTCGTCATCTGAATAGGCCACCCTGTCGCCCTTCAAACCTGCCCGGAACCCACCATGCTCCACGCCGAAAACCAGGATCGTCTCTATCTCATCAGCCCGAGCGACGAACAACAGAACCTCGTCGGCAGCCTGTCCTTCAACGTACAGGATCGGCATTGGCTGGTGTATTGCGCCCTTGGCGGCCATCAACACGCCGACCTTCCGGAGACCGATCTGCTGACTGGGATCAGCGTGCTGGAGCTGTATTCCCAGGCTGCATGAAGGTTTCTTGCTTGCAAAAAAACTGTGGGAGCGAGCCTGCTCGCGATAGCGGAGTGTCAGTCACCTCAATGTTGACTGATCCGCCATCGCGAGCAGGCTCGCTCCCACAGGGGGTACGGAACGTCCTACTTACTCAGCCAGCACCTGACCAATGGTCGGGTCCTTGAACAGGCGTGTCAGGGCATCGCTCAACACGTCGCTGACCAGCTTGGTGTTGGTGTCCTGGTTAGGCGCCATGCCGAAGCGCTGGTCCAGCGAGGCACCGTAACGACCGCTGTAACGACGATTGGCGTTCTGCACCTCGGAGCGGAAGGTCGCGCCGATGGTGGCTTCGGTCACATACATGCCTTCCTTGGGCGACTGGTACTTCAACTCGGCCAGGGTGACGGTCAGTTGCGGTGCATTCATCGCATTGGCGGTAGGGGTGAAGCCCAGCAAACGTACCGCCGCTTCGGCCTGGGCCTGCAGCTTGGGCAAAATCTGCGCGCCCTGCACCGTGATCACACTGGTTTCCGGGTACAGCCCGCCGCGGGTGCCGAGGGTCGGCGACGGACGACCGTCCACCACCCGTACCACCACCGGCTGGCCGCGACCCACGGGCGCCAGTTGGGCGTTGAGCTTGGGCTCCGGGTTAAGTTGTTGCGGGCTGTGGGCGCAGCCGACGAGGGCCAGACTGGTCACAGCGATCAAACCGAACAACAGGCGTTGCAACATGCTCTTCTCTCCAGAATCGGGCACAAACAGGCCCGCAGTATAGCGGTGCGCCATGGCGGTGAACTAGCGCTGCACGATGAATACTCAAATGTCTGACACCCCATGGGAAAACCGGTTCGTGTCATGCCATTGTCATGATCCTTACACCGGCATGTCATGGCCTCCTGTCAGCCTTGGCACAAGCTCCCCGACACGGTGTCCGACCATGCGTTTTCTCATTTCCCTGTTCACCCCGCGCCCACAGCACCGCTGCTTCGCCCTGCTGGACCGCAACGGCCGTTGCCAGGCATTCAAGCAATGCAGCCTGCAGCCCATGGGTGAAGGTTGGGTGGAAATCGAAGAGATTCGCTTGAACTGGCTGCACCAGCCATTGCCCGCCAGCGCCCGCGTGCAAACCCTTGGCGCTCGCCCACGCAACCGTCAACTGTTGGCCGTCTGACCGGATGGCTAATAAAAGTCATTAAACACGACCATTTCCCTGCGTTTCTTCGATACAATCTGCCCCCGATTATAAGGACGTCTCCTGATCGGGCCTCGCAACACCGCTAATGCGCTTGTATTGGCACCCCGCAACGCCCACAGAGAGCCGCCCACACAGATCGAGTGAAGCTGGCGCGCTTGCTGTTTTTCAAGCAAATCACCACTTTTCGCGAATCTGCAGAGCTGTCATTACGCTCGGTCACTGAGCTGTCTGCCCGTTTTGCCTGTCATGTATTACATGGGGGCAAACCAAACCGGGCGCGGTGCCAGGCTGGGACAGCCCTTTTTTGAGGTTCACGTCTTCAAAAGAGCGTGAAAAAACGGGTTTTCACAACTTCACGAGAGTGTGGCGAGCAAATGAATAGTTTTGCGTCTGAACAAGCACCATTAGCGTCTGAAACAGCCCAACGACACAGGACTGCCTATCGCTCAAGAACCGGCGCCTGAAGCCTGTCCGCTACGGATTTGGTTGCACGAACGGATGTCTCGGCCATAAGTCGAATTGCCTGCCCGGCGCTTAAATGAGTTCATGGGACTCTGAGGCCAGGCTGCATGCATCCGCAGTAGTTGCGAAAAATTGCGAAGATTCGGACATGGCGATCCTGGCCATGGATACCTGGGGCGCAACTGACCTGCCCCGCCACTCCTGGCCGCCATGCCGACAATTTGGTGCTGCAGATTTTGGAGACGCGTTAAATGGCGCATAACGAAGCAGTCGATGTAGTTCTGGTAGGGGCCGGCATCATGAGTGCCACCCTGGCCGTGCTGCTCAAGGAACTCGACCCCGCGATCTCGCTGGAAGTCGTCGAGTTGATGGATTCCGGTGCCGCGGAGAGTTCCAACCCGTGGAACAACGCTGGCACCGGCCACGCCGGGCTGTGTGAGCTGAACTACACGCCCCAGGCGGCCGATGGCAGTGTCGACATCAAGAAAGCCGTGCACATCAACACCCAGTTCGAGGTGTCGAAGCAGTTCTGGACGTACCTGACCAAAAAAGGCACGTTCGGCTCATCCAAATCCTTCATTGCCCCCGTCCCGCACCTGAGCTTCGTGCAGGGTGAAAAAGGCGTGTCGTTCCTGAAAAAGCGCTTTGAACTGATGCGCCAGCATCACGCCTTCGCTGACATGGAATACACCGAGGACAAGGCCGTGATGGCCGAGTGGATGCCGCTGATGATGCCGGGCCGGCCAGCTGACGAAGTCATCGCCGCCACCCGCGTCATGAACGGCACCGACGTCAACTTCGGCGCCCTGACCAACCAGTTGCTCAAGCACCTGACCAGCGCCCCGGACACCCAGGTCAAGTATTGCAAGCGCGTCACCGGCCTCAAGCGCAACGGCGCGGGCTGGACCGTCAGCATCAAGGACGTCAATTCCGGCAGCAGCCGTGACGTCGATGCCAAGTTTGTCTTCCTGGGCGCCGGTGGTGCGGCATTGCCGCTGCTGCAAGCGTCGGGCATCGAAGAAAGCAAAGGCTTCGGTGGCTTCCCGGTCAGCGGCCAGTGGCTGCGTTGCGACAACCCGGAAGTGGTCAAGCATCACCAGGCCAAGGTCTACAGCCAGGCCGCCGTGGGCTCGCCACCGATGTCCGTGCCGCACCTGGACACCCGCGTGGTCGATGGCAAGAAATCCCTGCTGTTCGGGCCATACGCCGGTTTCACCACCAAGTTCCTCAAGCATGGTTCGCTGATGGACCTGCCGCTGTCGGTACGTGCCGGCAACATCGGCCCGATGCTGGCCGTGGCCCGGGACAACATGGACCTGACCAAGTACCTGATCAGCGAAGTGATGCAGTCCATGGAGCAGCGCCTGGAATCCCTGCGTCGCTTCTATCCCGAGGCGAAAGCCGAGGACTGGCGCCTGGAAGTGGCCGGCCAACGGGTTCAGATCATCAAGAAAGACCCGAAGAAAGGCGGTGTCCTGCAGTTCGGCACCGAACTGGTGGCGGCCAAGGACGGCACCCTCGCCGCCTTGCTCGGCGCCTCGCCCGGTGCTTCGGTGACCGTCTCGATCATGCTGGACCTGATCGAGCGCTGCTTCCCGGACAAAGCCAAGGGAGAATGGGCGAGCAAACTCGCTGAGATCTTCCCGGCGCGGGAAAAAGTGCTGGAAACCGACGCGGCGCTGTATCGCAAGGTCAATGCGCAGAACAACGTCGCCCTGGAACTGGTTGAAGAAAGCAGCGAGACACCCAGCTTCGCTTGATTCTGCCGGATAAAAAAACGCCCCGTTCTTTCTGAGAACGGGGCGTTTTTTTATGGGAGAAGCTGTCGTGGCGAGAGGGCTTGCTCCCGCTGGCCTGCGAGGCAGGCCGCTTAGTAATCAGCCACGAGCCTTGTTGATCAACTCGATGTACTCCTCGGCATTACGCTGGTCCTGGATCAGCGCCACGAAATCGTTGCCATGCTCATCCTTGCCATTGAGGTCGTAGCCGGCCTCGACGAAAAACGTCAGAAAGCGCTCGAAGTCGTCGACCCGCAGGCCACGGTAGGCCTTGATCAGTTTGTGCAGCGACGGCGAAGTGGCATCGACCGGATCGAAATTGAGGAACAGCTTGATCTGCTCATCGCCAATCTCGTCACCAATCACTTGTTTCTTGTCTTTACGCATTGCCGGGCTCCAGCTCGCACAGTTCACGGGGGCGGGCAGTTTACCCCCGGCAGGCCTCGGGGCTCAACGCGGGCGTACAGCGCCGGTGTGCAGGTCGGCCCAGATATGGCCGTTGGCGTAGCTGAGGAACTGCACGTACACCGTGTCGCTGCGCAGCAGATCGATCACCACTTGATACTGGGCCTGTGGATAAGACAGGGTCAGAGTCTTGCTCGCCTCGTCGAAGGCAGGTTTTTTCAGGCTTTTGCTTTCGCCATCGAAGTTCAGGATCACCTGGTTGAGGGTGGCGCCTTTGTTCAGGGGTTTACCTTTGAGGCGCACCAGCAACGGCGATGTAACCGGTATCGGTTGCTGGTTGGACTGACGCTGATTGCCCAGCACCACCGAATACTCGGTGACCTGAAGCAATTGCTGGTGTTCGGGTTGTTCCTGACGTACCGCCAGATCGTCGGGGGGCAGAAATTGACTGTGCATCGGCGCGCCAACGGCCGCCCACGACAGGCTGGACATCAGTAGCAGAGCGGCGCAGCGACGGGTCAGTACACTCATGACAGGCTCCAGGATCTTGGCCCGGCACTCTAGCATGAGCCCAGGCGGTAAAAATAACGATCCAGGTCAATACATCCGCGCCACGAGCACGGCATACTCAAGGAGCCATCAGCCCCGGCCTGCCGGTTTATGCCTTTGTGGCGAGGGAGCTTGCTCCCGCTGGGTTGCGCAGCGGCCCCAAGATATTTTGCGAGCGCTACGCACTCGAGCGGGAGCAAGCTCCCTCGCCACGAATTTTGTGTTTGGCAAAGCTCAGGATGTATCCCTTTCTTTCATGCGTGGAGTGCCCATGTCCTTCTCCGCCCCACCGATATTCGCCGCTTGGCGCCAAACCTGGCGCGCCGGTTACACCCTTGAACGCCTGCGCGGCGATCTGGTGGCCGGGCTGACCGTCGGCATCATTGCCATCCCCTTGGCCATGGCCCTGGCAATCGCCGTCGGCGTGCCGCCGCAGCATGGCTTGTACACGGTGCTGGTGGCCGCCCCCCTGATTGCCCTCACCGGCGGCTCGCGCTTCAACGTGAGCGGGCCGACAGCGGCGTTCGTGGTGATCCTGCTGCCCATTACCCAGCAATACGGACTGGGCGGCCTGCTGCTGTGCACGATGCTGGCGGGCATGATCCTGATAGCGCTGGGCCTGATGCGGGCCGGGCGCCTGATCCAGTACATTCCTTATCCGGTCGTTCTCGGTTTTACCGCTGGGATCGGCGTGGTCATTGCCACCCTGCAACTCAAAGACCTGTTGGGCCTGACCACTGTCGGCAACGCCGAGCATTACATCGAGCAATTGGGCGCCTTGATCACGGCGCTGCCCAGCGCCCGGCTCGACGACGGCCTTATCGGCCTCATCTGCCTGGCGGTATTGATTGTCTGGCCGCGCTGGGTGCCGCGTGTTCCGGGACATCTGGTCGCCCTGTTGGTGGGTGCGCTGTTGGGGCTGGCGCTGGAAAGCGGCGGCTGGCAAATCGCGACATTGGGCGAACGTTTCAGCTACGTGGTCGACGGCATCAGTTACCCCGGCATCCCGCCATTTTTGCCGAGTTTCGACTGGCCTTGGAATCTCCCGGACAATCAGGGCCGCTCCTTGGAACTGTCCTACGATCTGATCCGCCAATTGCTCGGGCCTGCCTTTGCCATCGCCATGCTCGGTGCCATTGAGTCGCTGTTGTGCGCGGTGGTGGCCGACGGCATGACCGGCAGTAAACACGACCCCAACGCCGAACTGATCGGCCAGGGCCTGGGCAATCTGGTGGCGCCACTGTTCGGCGGCATCACTGCCACGGCGGCGATTGCCCGCAGCGCCACCAATGTGCGCAGCGGCGCGTTTTCGCCATTGGCCGCGATCATTCACAGCCTCGTGGTATTGGGGGCGATTGTGCTGCTGGCGCCGTTGTTCAGCTATCTGCCCATGGCAGCGCTGGCGGCATTGCTGGTGATGGTGGCCTGGAACATGAGCGAAGCCGGACACGTGCTGCACACCTTGCGTATCGCCCCACGCAGTGACGTGCTGGTGCTACTGACCTGCCTGAGCCTGACCGTACTGTTCGACATGGTCCTGGCCGTCGCCGTCGGCCTGCTGCTGGCCGCCGGGCTGTTCATCAAACGCATGAGCGAGCTGACGGACACCGCCGAACTGCCGCGCCATTTCCATCAGGCCCTGCTGGAGATGCCCGAGCACGTTCGCTGCTACGCCATTCGCGGACCGCTGTTTTTTGGCGCGGCAGAAAAGGCCCTGGATGTGCTGCGCAAATTCGATCCGGGGATTCGGGTGATGGTGGTGGAAATGAGCGCCGTGCCGATGCTGGACATGACTGCGCTGGCGGCTTTTGAAAGTATCCTCAAGGACTACCGCAAGCAGGGCATCGGCCTGATTCTGGTGGCAACCGCGCCACGGGTACGCCTGAAGTTGCGCCGCGCCGGCATCCATCGCGAGCAGCGCCAACTGGCGTATGTGCAGACCCTGGAGCAGGCACGGGCCAAAAGCGAAAAATGGCTCGCCGGTAGCGCTGCACACTCGAGCCCGGCCTGATTGATCTGTTACCACGCAGCTGTTTGTGGCGAGGGAGCTTGCTCCCGCTTGGGTGCGTAGCATCCACCTGCAATTGGGGCTGCTGCGCAGCCCAGCGGGAGCAAGCTCCCTCGCCACAGAAGCACCGCTCAGTCGAACTGAGCGCGCATCCAGGCCTGGTACTGCGCCACCCCCGCCTCGCCTTCGCGGGGCGCCCAGGGGGCCAGTTCGCCATCGCCCACCGGGCGGTAAGGCCCGGCCTTGCACTCGAACATCAGGCTGTCGGCTTCCAGCACCACTAAACCGTGGTACACGCCCGCCGGCAGGTCGACACCGAGGCAATCGCCACCGGCCTGCAGGATACGCTTGTCCACCACCGTCCCGGTTTCATCAAAGATCAACACACCGAGCCGGCCCTTGAGCACCAGCAAGGTTTCAGCCTTGTCGGCGCTCAGGTGGCGATGCGGCGGGATGTAAGTGGACGGCTGCAAGCCAACCGCCATGCGATGGCAAGGCTCGTCCATCTGATGAAAATTGTGGTGTTGGCGCCCGCGAGGACTGGCCGTGGCTTTCTCGGCCAGTTCGTTGAACAGCGCTTGATCCAGAAAGCCCGGCCGGTTCATCGATTACATTCCTTTGACGGCGAAAATACCGTTGGCATTGCGCCAGTAACCTTTGTAGTCCATGCCGTAGCCGAAGATGTAGCGGTCAATGCACGGCAGGCCGACGAAATCGGCTTTCAGGTCCGGACGGGCCTTGCGGTCGTGGTCCTTGTCGATCAGCACGGCAGTGTGCACAGCGCGGGCACCGGCGTGTTTGCAGAAGTCGATGATGGCGCCCAGGGTGTGACCTTCGTCGAGGATGTCGTCGATGATCAGCACGTCACGGTCGATGAACGAAACTTCCGGCTTGGCTTTCCAGAACAGGTCGCCACCGCTGGTTTCGTTGCGGTAACGGGTGGCGTGCAGATAGGACGCTTCCAGCGGGAAGTTCAGGTAGGTCAGCAGTTTGCCGGAGAAAATCAGCCCACCGTTCATGACGCAGAACACCACCGGGTTGGAATCGGCCAACTGGTCGTTGATTTGCGCGCCGACACGGGCGATGGCCGCTTCGACTTCGGCTTCGGTGTACAGGCAGTCAGCCTCTCGCATGATTTGACGGATATGCTCGAGATCAGCGGACATGGCGCTCTCCAGGGGAGGTTGGGGGAGGGACGGGTTCGGAAAAGCGGGCAAAGGTACGCATCCCGCCCGGCCAGATCAAGCGTTTGTGGACTAACGTTCTGTATTGTCTATAGGACAACACCCTCGGATAGATTAATCTAGGCCGGTTTTTTTGCCCGCCGCCGGAGCTTTCCCCATGCCCATCCTCGAGATCCGCCACCCGCTGATCAGACATAAACTCGGCCTGATGCGCCGCGCCGACATTAGCACGAAGAACTTCCGCGAACTTGCCCAGGAAGTCGGTGCACTGCTCACCTATGAAGCCACCAAGGACCTGCCGCTGGAGTCCTATGAAATCGACGGTTGGGCCGGTACGGTCCAGGTGGAAAAAATCGCCGGCAAGAAAATCACCGTGGTGCCGATCCTGCGTGCCGGCATCGGCATGCTCGAAGGCGTGCTGAGCCTGATCCCGGGCGCCAAAGTCAGCGCCGTGGGCGTGGCCCGCAACGAGCAGACCCTGCAGGCGCACACCTACCTGGAAAAACTGGTGCCGGAAATCGACGAGCGCCTGGCAATGATCATCGATCCGATGCTCGCCACCGGCAGCTCCATGGTCGCCACCATCGACCTGCTGAAAAAAGCCGGTTGCCGTGACATCCGCGCCATGGTGCTGGTGGCGGCCCCCGAAGGCATCAAGGCCGTGGAAGACGCTCACCCCGACGTCACCATCTACACCGCTTCCATCGACCAGAAACTCAACGAACATGGCTACATCATCCCGGGCCTGGGCGATGCCGGCGACAAGATCTTCGGTACCAAGCAGAAGGACGCTTGAGCATGCAGGATGAGTTCAACGATCCGCTCTGGCGCCAGGTATTGTCTGGCGCGCAGATGCTGTTCGTCGCCTTCGGCGCGCTGGTACTGATGCCGCTGATCACCGGGCTGGACCCGAACGTAGCGCTGTTCACCGCAGGCCTGGGAACAATCCTGTTCCAGATCGTCACCGGGCGTCAGGTGCCGGTGTTTCTGGCATCGAGCTTTGCCTTCATCACCCCGATCATTCTCGCCAAGGGCCAGTTCGGCCTGGCCGCGACCATGGGCGGGGTGATGGCGGCCGGTTTCGTCTACACCTTCCTGGGCCTGGCGGTGAAGGTCAAGGGCACCGGATTTATCGACCGCTTGCTGCCGCCGGTGGTGATTGGGCCGGTGATCATTTCCATCGGCCTGGCCATGGCACCGATTGCCGCCAACATGGCCATGGGCAAGGCCGGCGACGGCACCGAGCTGATTGCCTACCAGACGGCGATGCTGATCTCGATGCCGGCGCTGCTCACCACCCTGATCGTCGCGGTGTTCGGCAAAGGCATTTTCCGCCTGGTGCCGATCATTTCCGGCGTGCTGGTGGGCTTTGCCATGGCGTTTTATTTTGGTGTAGTGGACACCGCCAAAATCGCCGCCGCGCCATGGTTCGCCCTGCCGAATTTCACCGCGCCGGAGTTCAACTGGCAAGCGATCCTGTTCATCGTGCCGGTGGCTTTGGCGCCAGCCATCGAGCACATCGGTGGGGTCATCGCGGTGGGCAGCGTGACCGGTCGCGACTACCTGAAAAAACCCGGCCTGCACCGCACCCTGCTCGGCGATGGCATCGCCACCACGGCAGCCGGCCTGTTCGGCGGCCCGCCCAACACCACCTACGCCGAAGTCACTGGCGCGGTGATGCTGACTAAAAACTACAACCCGAAAATCATGACCTGGGCGGCGATCTTCGCCATCAGCCTGGCGTTCATCGGCAAGTTCGGCGCGCTGCTGCAAAGCATCCCGGTGCCGGTGATGGGCGGGATCCTGTGCCTGTTGTTCGGTTCGATCGCGGCGGTGGGCATGAACACGCTGATCCGCCACAAGATCGACCTGAGCGAAGCGCGCAACCTGGTGATCGTTTCGGTGACGCTGGTGTTTGGTATCGGCGGTGTGCTGGTAGGCACCGGCACCGGCCCGGACGACTTCGGCCTCAAAGGCATCGCGCTGTGCGCGGTGGTGGCGATCGCCCTGAACCTGATCCTGCCGGGCAATGACGGCTGGAAGCAGAAGAAGGCGGATGAGCCGCTGATCTGACTCAAGCTTGAAGTTTTGTGCTGCCAGTCAGATAGCTATCGCGAGCAGGCTCGCTCCCACATCAGCGGATCTTTGAACACTCGAGATCCATTGTGGGAGCGAGCCTGCTCGCGATTGGGCCCTTGAATTTTACAAAGCGATCGGTGCCCGCTCGCACAGGGTACTCAACGCCTGCGCCCATTGCACATCATCATTGAGACACGGCACCAGCACCAACTCCTCCCCGCCCGCCTCACGAAATTGCTCGCGCCCGCGATCACCGATTTCTTCCAGGGTTTCGATGCAGTCGGCCACAAACGCCGGGCACATCACCAACACTTTTTTCACGCCACTTTTAGCCAGTTCATCCAGGCGCGCTTCGGTGTAGGGTTCGATCCACTTGGCGCGCCCCAGTCGCGACTGGAACGACACCGACCATTGGCCATCCTTGAGCCCCATGCGCTGGGCGAATAGGTCGGCGGTGCGAATGCATTGCGCGCGGTAACACGTAGCCATGACCTCAGGCGGCGCATTTTTGCAGCAGTCGGCGTCCTTGAAGCAATGGAAACCCGTGGGGTCGAGCTTGGTCAGGTGCCGCTCGGGCAAACCATGGAAGCTCAACAGCAGGTGGTCGTAATCCTGCATCAGATACGGCTTGGCGCTGGCAACCAGGGCGTCGAGGTATTCCGGCTGATCGTAGAACGGCTGGAGAATCGAGAACTGCACATCGAGCTTCTTCTCGCGCACCACCCGCTTGGCTTCTTCGATCACCGTGGTGACTGTGCTGTCGGCAAATTGCGGATACAACGGCGCCAGCGTGATCTTCTTGTGGCCCTGGCTTGTCAGGCGCACCAGGGTCGACTCAATGGACGGCTCGCCATAACGCATCGCCAACTCAACCGGCCCCTGGGTCCATTGCGCAGTCATGGCTTGTTGCAAGCGACGGCTGAGCACCACCAGCGGCGAGCCCTCGTCCCACCAGATCGACGCATAGGCATGGGCCGATTGCTCGGGGCGCTTGATCAGGATCAGCGACACCAGCAAGCGCCGCACCGGCCACGGCAGGTCGATGACGTAGGGATCCATCAAAAACTGATTGAGGTAGCGGCGCACATCGGCCACCGAAGTAGAAGCAGGCGAACCCAGATTCACCAGAAGCAACGCGTGATCGGTCATGCAACGTCCTATTTCAAAGGCGGTCCGACAAATCGTCGAGAGCCGCATGCAAATCAGTGAACCGGAAAGTGAAACCCGCCGCCTGCAATCGGGCCGGCGTTGCGCGCTGGCCGCCCAGCAACAGCAATGACAATTCTCCCAATGCGACCTTCAGCGCCAGTTCCGGCATCGGCACCACGGCCGGCCGATGCAGCACGTGCCCCAGGGCCTTGGCAAAATCGCGGTTGCGCACCGGGTTCGGCGCGCAGGCATTATAAGGACCGCTGGCCTCATCGCGGTGCAGAAGAAAATCAATCAGAGCGATTTGATCGGCAATGTGAATCCACGGCATCCACTGCCGGCCATTGCCAATACGCCCGCCCAACCCCAGTTTGAACGGCAGCAGCAGCCGCGACAAAAAGCCGCCCTCGGCCGACAGGACCAGACCGGTGCGAACCAGTACCACCCGTATGCCCATGGCCTCGGCGCGCTGCGCGGTTTCCTCCCAGGCGATGCACAACTGGCTGGCGAAGTCCTCGCTCACCGGTCCCGAGTCCTCGGTCAGCTCACGCTCGCCGCCGTCGCCGTACCACCCCACCGCGGAACCGGAAATCAATACCCCGGGTTTGTGTTCGCTACGCTCCAGCCAAGCCAACAACGCTTCTGTCAGGGTGATGCGACTGCTCCACAACAACTTCTTGCGTTTATGGCTCCAGGGTCGATCCGCAATCGGTGCCCCCGCGAGGTTGACCACCGCATCCACCGGCTCGGCAATCTCCTCGAGCCGGGCGACACCCCGCACTTGCGCGCCGCAGATCTTCGCCACGTCTTCGGGGCGACGACTCCACACCGTCAAGCGATGGCCCTGCGCCAACCAGTGGCGGCAGAGCTGACGTCCGATCAAACCAGTACCGCCGGTCAGCAATATGTGCATGAAGTGTTCCTCGCATCGCGTTTTACCCAGCCCATTAGTCTATTTTTATAAGCAGGGATTTTTCGTATCAGGCAGGGTCTGTGTTTAACAATAGGTCACCCTGTCAAAACGCGAACGGTAAAACTTATACCAAAAACCCTAATTGTACAGGTTTAAACGACGGCGTAGTCTGTACAGAAAGGTAAACGAGGCCCTCATGACTGTACCTATCGCAATCATCGGCACCGGCATCGCCGGACTTTCAGCCGCCCAGGCCCTGACGGAGGCCGGGCATGTCGTTCAACTCTTCGATAAAAGCCATGGCAGTGGCGGACGCATGTCCAGCAAGCGCAGTGATGCCGGCGCACTGGACATGGGCGCGCAGTATTTCACTGCCCGCGATCGCCGCTTCGTGATGGAAGTCCAGCGTTGGCAAGCCCAGGGCTGGGCGGCGGAATGGACACCTCAGCTTTATCATTTCAAGGATGGGCAATTGAGCCCGTCGCCGGATGAGCAGACCCGCTGGGTCGGCACCCCGCGCATGAGCGCCATCACTCGCGCCCTGCTTGGCGAGTTGCAGGTGCAGTTCTCCTGCCGCATCACCGAGGTGTACCGCGGTCAGGAGCATTGGCACTTGCAGGACGCGGAAGGCTTCACCCACGGCCCCTTCGGCCAGGTTGTGATCGCCACGCCCGCGCCCCAGGCCACGGCATTGCTGGCGGCCGTGCCAAAGCTGGCCGCAGTGGCGGCGGGCGTGAAGATGGACCCCACCTGGGCCGTGGCCCTGGCCTTCGAAACACCGCTGGATACCTCCATGGAAGGCTGCTTCGTCCAGGACAGCCCCCTCGACTGGCTGGCTCGCAACCGCAGCAAACCGGGGCGCGACAGCACGCTCGACACCTGGGTGCTGCACGCCACCAGCGACTGGAGTCGCCAACACATCGACATGGCCAAGGAAGCGGTGATCGAACACCTGCACGGCGCGTTCGCCGAACTGCTGCACAGTGCTATGCCTGCGCCCAGCTTCAGCGTGGCCCATCGCTGGCTTTACGCGCGCCCCGCCGGCAACCATGAATGGGGCGCCTTGGCCGATGCCGACCTGGGTATGTATGTCTGTGGCGACTGGTGCCTGTCCGGTCGTGTCGAAGGTGCTTGGCTAAGCGGTCAGGAAGCCGCACGCCGTCTGCACGCCAGCCTGCAATAGAACGCGCCAGCCTACGTCACCCGCTGCTGTCGAAACAGGCAGCAGCCTGTCTGCGCAAAAACCACATCGCCCCACACGCAAAAGCGGTTGACTTGTGCGCGTTCGGATCTATGATGAAAATATTGTACACAAATGTTATTTTGTACAAGATTTGAAATCAGAGGTCGCCCATGCCCCATGATGCCGTCGTCAAACCGAAAATCGCTATCAGCGCCTGCCTGATGGGCGCTGAAGTTCGCTTCAACGGCGGACACAAGCAATCGCAGCTATGCAGCCGTACCTTGGTCGACTACTTCGACTTCGTGCCGGTCTGCCCTGAAGTCGCCATTGGCCTGGGCATCCCCCGCGAGCCGATCCGGCTGGTGGGTAATCCCGAACGGCCTGACGCGGTTGGTACGGTCAGGCACGACCTCAATGTAACCCGGCCATTGGCCGCTTACGGAGAGCAGATGGCCGAGGAACTGGATGACATCTGCGGCTACATCTTCATGCAGAAGTCGCCGTCCTGCGGACTGGAGAGGGTCAAGGTCTACGATCACAACAGCGTGCCACAGGACGGCGGCGGACGCGGCATCTATGCCCAGGCGTTTTGCGAGCGCCACCCCGACTTGCCGGTGGAGGAAGACGGTCGCCTGAACGACCCGGTGCTGCGGGAAAATTTCCTGACCCGGGTATTTGCCTACGCGGCCTGGCAACCGCTGCGCCGCAAAGGCCTGACACGCCGCGACCTGATCCACTTTCACTCGCGCTACAAATATCTGTTGATGGCCCATAACCCTGTGCAATACAAGGCCTTGGGCAATCTGTTGGGCAACATGGGCAAGGCCGATCCTGACGAGCTGGGCGCACGCTACTTCAGCGCCTTGATGGCTGCTTTGAAGAAATGCGCCACCCGCCGCACTCACACCAATGTGCTGCAACACCTGAGCGGTTACCTCAAACGCGCCATCAACGCCGAAGACAAGCAGGAAGTACAACACCTCATCGGGCAATACCGCCTCGGCATCGTACCCCTGGTAGTTCCGCTGACCTTGCTCAAGCATCACTTGCGCCTGCATCCCGATCCCTATCTGGCGCAGCAGGTCTACCTGCAACCACACCCGGAAAACCTCAGTCTGCGAAATGCCATTTGATGAAAAGCGAACCTGATTCCAGCGCCAGCGAAGACCTGGGGGCCGACTTCGCCAAAGCCCTGGCGCAGGGCTGGCTGCCCATACGCGAAGTCGCCCGCCAAACCGGGGTCAATGCCGTCACCCTGAGAGCCTGGGAGCGCCGTTATGGCCTGATCGTGCCGCACCGCACCCCCAAGGGTCACCGACTGTTCAATGCCGATCATGTGCAACGTATCTTGAGCATCCTCACCTGGATCGATCGGGGGGTGGCGGTGAGCAAGATAAAACCGCTGCTCGACACACCGCAGCCGCCCAGTGAACCGTTGGAAAACGACTGGCAGCGTCAGCGCCACGCCCTGATGCTGGCGGTCACGCAACTGGCCGAGCGTCAGGTCGATGATCTGGTCAACCAGGCTATGGCGCTTTATCCGCCCTGGACGGTGTGCGAGCAGTTGTTGCTGCCTTTGCTGGCCGAACTGCAATTGCGCTGGCAAGGCCAGTTCGGTGCGCAGTTGGAGCGGGTGTTTCTGTACTCCTGGCTGCGCAGCAAATTCGGCAGTCGGATCTACCACAACAATCGTCAGTTGCGCGGTGCGCCATTGCTGCTGGTCAACCATTCGGACCTGCCCCTGGAACCCCAATTGTGGCTTAGCGCCTGGCTGGCCAGCAGCGCCGATTGCCCCGTGGAAGTGTTCGATGGGCCGATACCCGCAGGCGAACTGGCCTTGGCCGTCGAACGCCTCAAAGCCCGTGGAGTGCTGCTGTACTCCAGCAACGCGCTGAACCTGTCCCAACTGCCCAAGCTGATCAGTGGAGTGGATTGCCCGATCATCATCGCCGGCCCGGCCGCATCGATCCATCACGCCCGGTTATCCACAGGCATTTCGACCGACAATCTTACGTGGGCCGAAGATCCGTTATCGGCTTACCGCGAACTGAGTCGCAGAGCACTTATTTGAATGAAAAAACCCACGCAACTGATCTGGCTGCGCAGCGACCTGCGCCTGCACGACAACACCGCCCTCGCCACCGCAGCAGCCCGGGGACCTTGTGTGGCGGTGTACCTGCCGAGCCCGGAACAATGGCGCGCGCATGACGATGCACCGTGCAAGATCGACTTTTGGCTGCGTAACCTCGCCTCGTTGAGCACTGCCCTGGAGGCGTTGAACATCCCGCTGCTGATCCGCCACGCTGCACGCTGGGATCAGGCACCGCAGATTCTGCTCTCGCTGTGCCACGAACTGGCAATCGACGCCGTCCATGTCAATGAAGAATACGGCTTGAACGAAACCCACCGAGATGCCGAAGTTGCCCGAACGTTGCAGGGCCAGGGCATCGAATTTCACAGCCACCTCGACCAGTTGCTGTTCAAGCCCGGCAGTGTGCTGACCAAGACCGGCACCTATTTCCAGGTGTTCAGCCAGTTCCGCAAGGTCTGTTACAGCCGCCTGCACTTTTCGCTGCCAAGCCTGGTCGCCAAACCGGCCCGGCAGGCACCCACCGGCATTGTCAGCGACCCGGTGCCCACGCAAGTCGAAGGCTTCTCGCCTGCGAGTGAAACGCTGCGCGCCCTCTGGCCAGCCGGTGAAAACGAAGCCCGGCGGCGCCTGGACACCTTCGCTGAGCAACACCTCGATTATTACCAGAGCGAACGGGACTTTCCCGCCAGGCCAGGCACCAGCCAGCTCTCGGCGTACCTGGTGGCGGGTGTGATCTCGCCACGCCAATGCCTGCATGCGGCGCTGCAGGCCAACCAGGGTGAATTCGAGAGCGGAAATGTCGGTGTTGTGACATGGATCAATGAATTGCTCTGGCGTGAGTTCTATAAACACATTCTAGTGGGCTATCCACGGGTGTCTCGCCATCGCGCGTTCCGTCCGGAAACCGAAGCGCTGGCGTGGCGCAACGCCCCTGAAGAGCTGGAGGCCTGGAAACAGGCACGCACTGGCTTGCCGATCATCGACGCGGCCATGCGCCAGTTGCTGGAAACCGGGTGGATGCACAACCGTTTGCGGATGGTGGTGGCGATGTTTCTGACCAAGAACCTGCTGATCGACTGGCGCGAGGGTGAGCGCTTTTTCATGCAACACCTGATCGACGGCGACCTGGCCGCCAACAACGGCGGCTGGCAGTGGAGCGCCTCGACCGGGACGGATGCTGCGCCCTGGTTTCGGATCTTCAACCCCTTGAGTCAATCGGAAAAATTCGACCGTGAAGGATTGTTCATCAAACGCTGGTTACCTGAACTGAACGATCTCGATAAGCAACAGGTCCATAATCCAAACATGCAGGGCCGATTGTTTGGCGTGACGGATTATCCTCCGGCGATTGTCGACCTGGGTCAGTCCCGGGCTCGTGCATTGCAGGCGTTCAGAAACCTGCCAACTCGATAAGTGTAAAACCAAGAAATCGGGCGATCAGCGAACAGAAAAACACGGACCGTAAGATGCAATTTCAACCCTGCGGCCATACAGTCTTATACCAAACTCGTGCACTCTGCTCGGCGAAGGAAGTATGGAATGGGTCTAGAAACTCGTAAGCGATATTGGCTGACCGGCGCGGGCAACGGAATCGGCGTTTCGTTGGCCGAAGCGATACTCAAAACCGGCGCACACCTGGCCGTTAGCTCGCGCTCGTCGCGCTCGAGTGAAGACCTTTCGGCACGTTATCCGGGACAAGTACTGGCGGTGCCCGGCAACTTGACCGACAGCCAGACCGTACGCGAGATCGGCGAACAGATTGCCCGGCAGTGGGGCTCGCTGGACACCGTGATTCTCAATGCAGGAACCGCCGAATACATCGACGGCCAACCCGCCGACCCTTTGATCATCGAACACATTGTGCGCAGCAATCTGATAGCGGCCAGCTTCTGCATTCACACTGCCCTGCCATTGCTGCGTGCAGGCAACCGGTCCCATCTGGTGGGCATCGCCAGCCCGGCGACTTACCTGCCACCGTCATATAGCGAGGCCGACGGCAAAGGCATGCGTTTTCTGTTTGAGTCGGCTCGCGTCCAACTGGTGGCCGAGGGCATCGACGTGACGCTGGTTCATCCGGGCTTCGACAGCCCTTCGCTCAGGCTCGACGACTGTTTTCCGGCCCCAGTCCAGTGGACGGCCGAAACGGCGGCACATCACGTGCTGAAACAACTGGCCGAGCGCCCCCATGAAGTGGCGCTCCCCGTTTCGTCCATGACCGTACTCTGGCCGCTACCTTCATCGACCGAATCGATGCTCACTGACGTCAACTCAGATAAAGCGGGGAATGGGTGCCCGATCAAGGGCCAACCCTGAGGGGCGCGGTTGCCTTACACTGCGCGCCATGAAAACCATCCCTGTCCATCAGATCCCCCAGCCTGCCGTCACTTGTTCGACGTGCGCGGCGTGCTGTTGCCAACTGGAAGTCATGCTGATCACTGACACTGGCGTGCCCGAACGCTTTATCGACACGGACGAATGGGGTGGAGAAGTGATGTTGCGGCTCGACGATGGTTGGTGCGCGGCGCTGGATCGCGACAGCATGAGGTGCACGATCTACGAAAAACGCCCGCTGATCTGCCGCGAGTTCGAGATGGGCGCGCCGGAATGTATTGAAGAACGCAAAGGGATTGCGACTGCGTATCGGTAGCCCGTGGGAGCGAGCCTGCTCGCGATAGCGGTAGACCAGTCAATATGAGGTTGTCTGATACTTCGTTATCGCGAGCAGGCTCGCTCCCACGGGTTTGGGTTACAGCGGCATCGTGTAGTGCAGCGCGTAACTTTCGACACCGTCGTTGGTCGACTTGATGCCGGCGTTGGAGTAATGAGTGGCGCGAATACCCACTTCATGTCCACCGTTGAAGCGCAGGCCGAAACCAATGCGGTCCTCGAACTGAAAAGCCGTACCGAGCTGGTTGTTTTCCACTTGGGTATTTTCAAACAACGCAACACCGATACCCGCCTCGATGTAGGGTTTTACGTTTTGACCGGCAAACTCATACACAAAGACAGGCGAGAACGACAGGCTGTGGTTGCTCGAGGCCTCATCCCCTTCCCAATACGTGTAAGCGCCGCTCCAATAGCCGGTCAGGCGACCGACATCACTCTGCAACCAGCTCTTGTCCCAATCGAACTGCATACCCAAGCGGTAAGTCATGGTCGACTCGCCGGTCTGGCCCACCCCAAACTCCACACCTGCCGCTTGTGCGGAGTAAGTGTGCCCCAACAATGCAGCCGCAAGTGCAGCCAAGCAGAATAAACGCTTCATTAGAAACATCCTTTTCCGAACAGACTTAGTTAGTTTTGTTACAAACAGACAAAGCTATAGAAATCCGCGTTAAAACAGAAGTTCAGCCTGATTTAGGTATTTTTCAGGTTTTTTTTACAGACTGAAGCTTCGCACAACGCCGGACGAATTCCATAGCGTTGGTAGGATTTTTCTTAAATGTATCGGATCTGCGCTACTCCAGAATCGCGTTTCACTGGCGGGACCGGCGGCCAGGAGGCCGCGTTCAGCGAGCAGGCGCTGAAGTTGCCGGGCAACGGCGGCCCCCGTGTCGATCAGGCTGATGTGCGCGGGGACCATGTGCTTGAGCAATGGCTTGAGGAAGGGATAGTGCGTGCAACCCAGGATCAGCGTGTCGCAGCCGGCGGCCAGCAAAGGTTCGACATAGCCCTGCAGCAATTGACGCAAAGCCGGGCTCTGGAGATCGCCTGCTTCGATCAGCTCTACCAGCCCGGGGCATGGCTGGGTGATCACCTGCACATCGGTGGCGAACCGATCAAGTAACGCGGCGAATTTGGCACTTTGTAATGTGCCAGTGGTTGCCAGCACACCGACAATGCCACTTCGAGTGGCAGCCGCCGCCGGTTTGACCGCCGGCTCCATGCCGACAATGGGCCAGTGGGGATAATCACGACGCAAATCGGCGACCCCGGCGACCGTCGCGGTATTGCAAGCCACCACCAGCGCCTTGGCGCCCTGGTGATGGAGAAAGTTGGCGATGATTGCGCACCGCTGCCGGATGAATTCCGGGGTTTTCTCGCCGTAGGGAATATGCCCACAGTCTGCAACGTAGAGCAGTGACTCATTGGGCAACAGCCGACGAATCTCCCCCAGCACCGACAACCCGCCGACACCCGAATCGAACACACCGACCGGCGCTTCAGTCATGCTGGCTGCTACCACAGACGCTGCACCCCGGATCACGCTTGACCCTCAGCTCACGAAAACGGCTGCCCACGGCGTCGATCAACAGCAGGCGTCCCACCAGTGGTTCGCCGAAACCGGCCAACAGTTTCAAGGCTTCAAGGGCTTGCAGACTGCCCACCAACCCCACCAGCGGCCCGAGCACACCGGTTTCGCTGCAGGTCAATTCGGCTTCACTGCCGTGGCCATAGAGGCAGTGATAGCAGGGGCTTTCCGGGCGGCGCGGATCAAACACGGATAGCTGCCCTTCCAGGCGAATCGCCGCACCGCTGACCAGCGGTTTGCCCGCTGCGACACACGCCGCATTCACCGCTTCGCGGGTGGAGAAATTGTCGGAACAGTCCAGCACCACATCCACTGCCGCAACGGCAGCAGACAGGCTGTCTTCATCCATGGCCTGTGGGTGAGGCACCAGGCTGATTTCAGGGTTGAGCGCCGTCAGGCGACGCATCGCCGAATCGACCTTGCTCAGGCCCACACTGTCGGTGTCGTGGATGATCTGGCGTTGCAGGTTGGTCAGGTCGACCGTGTCAAAATCCGCCAGGTGCAACTCACCGACGCCAGCAGCGGCCAGGTACAACGCCACCGGAGCGCCGAGTCCGCCGAGGCCGACAATCAATACGCGGCTGTGCTTGAGTCGCAGTTGCCCGTCGATGTCGACGTGCTGCAACAGAATCTGCCGGCTATAGCGCAACAGCTCCTGATCGTTCAGCACGGCAGGCGCCCCAGGCTGATGCGCTCATGCCCACCCAGGTCCTGGCGGCTGTGGACTTCAGTAAACCCTTGGGTTTGCAGCAGATCACGCACCGCGTCGGCCTGATCGTAACCGTGCTCGAGCATCAACCAGCCACCCGTTTCAAGATGATCGGGGGCCTGGGTGATAATTGTGCGCAAATCATCAAGCCCGTCGTGCCCTGCCACCAGGGCACTGGCCGGCTCAAACCGCACGTCGCCCTCGGCCAGGTGAGGATCGGTGGCGGCTATATAGGGTGGGTTGCTGATGATCAGCTCAAAACGCTCACCGTCCAAAGCGCTGAACCAGTGGCTGCTCAGCACCGTGACGTTGCGCAGGTCCAGGCGCTGGCGATTGCGTTCGGCCAGGGCCACCGCCTCCAGCACACGGTCGACCGCGGTGACTGTCCAGGCCGGGCGCTCGCTGGCCAATGCCAGGGCAATCGCGCCGCTGCCGGTGCCCAGATCCAGAACCCTCGCCGGTGCGGCCGGCAGCAAGGCCAGCGCGGTTTCCACCAGCAGTTCGGTGTCGGGACGCGGAATCAAGGTGTGGGGCGCCACTTCCAGGTCCAGGTTCCAGAAGCCTTGCTGCCCGAGGATATAAGCTACTGGCTCGCCAGAACGACGGCGGCGCAGGTATTCAGAGAACACCAACGCCGCTTCGCTTGGCACGATTCGCTCGGGCCAGGTGTGCAGGAAGCTGCGGGACTTGCCCAGTGCCGCGGCCAGCAGCAATTCGGCATCCAGTCGGGACGTGGGCGAATCCGGCAGCTCGGCGGCGCGTAACAAACTGGCGATGATGGTCATATGTTCACCTGTGCTTACTCGCCAATCGCGGCCAACTGGTCGGCCTGGTATTCGGCCAGCAACGGTTCGATCACTGCATCGACGCCGCCGGCGAGAATTTCGTCCAGCGAATACAACGTCAGGTTGACTCGATGGTCGGTGACCCGCCCCTGGGCAAAGTTGTAGGTACGAATCCGCTCCGAGCGATCTCCAGAGCCCACCAACAGCTTGCGTTCGCTGGCGATGGCGTTGGCCGCAGCACTGGTCTGTTGATCGTTGAGCTTGGCCGACAACCACGACATGGCACGCGCACGGTTCTTGTGCTGGGAACGCTCCTCCTGGCACTCGACCACAATGCCCGAAGGCAGGTGAGTGATACGGATAGCCGAATCGGTCTTGTTGACGTGCTGACCGCCCGCACCCGAGGAGCGGTAGGTGTCGACCCGCAGGTCCGCCGGGTTGATCTCGATGGCTTCCTGCTCGTCCGGCTCGGGCAAAACCGCCACGGTACAGGCCGAAGTGTGGATACGCCCCTGGGATTCGGTGGCCGGGACACGCTGCACGCGGTGGGCGCCGGATTCGAATTTCAGCTTGCCGTAGACGTTGTCACCTTCGACCCGGGCGATGACCTCTTTATAGCCACCGTGTTCGCCTTCGTTCTCCGAGAGGATCTCCACCCGCCAGCCGCGACGCTCGGCGTAACGCGAATACATGCGGAACAGGTCCCCGGAGAATATCGCCGCTTCGTCGCCGCCGGTGCCGGCACGGATCTCGAGAAACACATTGCGACCGTCATTCGGATCCTTGGGCAACAACATGCGTTGCAGGTTGCTTTCAAGCTCGAGCAACTGCTCCTTGGCTTCACGGACTTCCTCGACCGCCATTTCGCGCATGTCCGGATCGCTGTCCTTGAGCAACGCCTGGGCGCCTTCAAGGTCGCCCTGCACTTTGAGCAACTGTTTATAGGTGGCGACGATCGGCTCGACTTCGGCGTATTCCTTGGAATACGTGCGGAACTTGTTCTGGTCGGAAATGACTTCACCATCGCCCAGCAGGGCGGTCAGTTCCTCGAAACGGTCCTGGAGAATGTCCAGCTTATTGAGCAGTGACGCTTTCATTGCGATTTTTTATCCGAAAAACTATCCGGTGAACCCTCACCGAGGGCAAAGAGTTCCTGGGCCATGGCCAACGCATCGAGGCGGCCTTCGGCGGTCAGCTTCTTGAGCTGGACACTGGGCGCGTGAAGCAATTTATTGGTCAGGCCGCGAGCCAGTTGCACCAGCACCTCTTCGGCGCTGCCACCGTTGGCCAGCAGGCGCTGGGCCTTTTGCAGCTCTTCGTCGCGCAGGCGTTCGCTCTGCTGACGATAAGCCTTGAGCACATCCACCGCCGCCAGCTCGCGCAGGCGGACCATGAAATCCTCCGCGCCGATGGTGATCATTTCTTCGGCCGCCTGGGCCGCCCCTTGCCGGCTCTTGAGGTTCTCGGCGACCACTTCGTGCAGGTCGTCGACGCTGTACAGATAAACGTCGTCGAGCTCGCCCACTTCCGGCTCGATGTCCCGGGGAACGGCAATGTCCACCATGAAAATCGGCTTGTGCTTGCGCAGTTTCAGGGCGCTTTCCACTGCGCCTTTGCCCAGGATCGGCAACTGGCTGGCGGTGGAGCTGATGACGATGTCACTGTGCACCAGCTCGGCCGGGATGTCCGAGAGCAGCACAGCATGGGCGCCGAACTGCTCGGCCAGGGTACTGGCGCGCTCCAGGGTACGGTTGGCAACCACGATACGCTTGACCCCCAGGTCGTGCAGATGGCGCGCGACCAGGGTGATGGTCTCCCCCGCGCCGATCAGTAGCGCCTGGCTGCGTTGCAGATCGCTGAAAATCTGTTTCGCCAGGCTGACCGCGGCAAATGCCACGGACACCGGGTTTTCGCCGATGGCCGTGTCGGTGCGCACCTGTTTGGCGGCATTGAACGTAGCCTGGAACAAGCGCCCCAGCAGAGGCCCGACCGTGCCGGCCTCACGGGCCACGGCATAAGCCGACTTCATCTGGCCGAGAATCTGCGGTTCGCCCAGCACCAGCGAATCGAGCCCGGAGGCAACGCGCATCATGTGACGAACGGCCGCATCGTCTTCATGCACATAGGCACTGGCGCGCAGCTCTTCAAGACTCAGATCGTGATATTCGGCCAGCCAGCGCAGCACGGTATCGGCCGAAATGTGATCCTGCTCTATATAAAGCTCGCTGCGATTGCAGGTGGAGAGGATGGCAGCCTCGCGGCTCTCGGTGAGTCGGCAAAGCTGCTGCAGGGCCTCAACCAGTTGCTCAGGCGTAAAGGCCACGCGCTCGCGGACGTCTACGGAAGCAGTCTTGTGGTTAATACCAAGTGCAAGGAAGGCCATTCAAGGTCGCTGATAGTGACGTGAAGCCGGCAATTGTCCTACTTCGCCAGATTCAGAACAACCACTCGATATCTATCGCCCTGCCCCGTGCCGTAAATCGACGGGCCGGTTATGTTTGACCGAAGGCTGTGTCATGATGATCCGACCGCAGGTTAGTCGTCCTTTTCCTATATGAATAGATCTTCCGCGTTGCTCCTCGCTTTTGCCTTGCTCGGCGGCTGTCAGTCCATGGCCCCCGTGTCGACAGACGGTACGCCGCCGGTCGAAGACAGCACCCAGGCCCCTGAAAAGCCCAAGGTCTATAGCTCATTCAGCGAAGAAACCATTTTCAGCCTGTTGAGCGCCGAACTGGCAGGCCAGCGCAATCGCTTCGACATTGCGCTGGACAACTACGTCACCCAGGCCATCAACACACAGGACCCGGGCATCTCCGAGCGGGCGTTTCGCATTGCCGAATACCTGGGTGCCGACCAGCCCGCCCTGGATACCGCACTGATCTGGGCCAAAAACGCCCCGCAAGACCTCGAAGCGCAACGCGCCGCCGCCGTGCAACTGGCCCGGGCCGGACGCTACGACGATTCCATGGTGTATATGGAGAAAGTCCTGCTGGGCAAGGGCGACACCCATTTCGACTTCCTTGCGCTATCAGCAGCCGATACCGACCAGGAAACCCGCGACGGCCTGACTAAAAGCTTCGACCGACTGCTGCAGCGCCATCCCGATAACGGTCAACTGATTTTCGGCAAGGCCCTGCTGCTGCAACAGGATGGTGACATCCAGGGCGCCCTTTCCCTGCTGGAAGACAACCCGCCGCAAGCGGGCGAAGTGGCGCCGATTCTGCTGCGCGCTCGCTTGCTGCAAGGCGCGAACCGCGGCGACGAAGCCCTGCCGCTGCTGGAAAAAGCCATCAGGCAATACCCGGACGACAAGCGCCTGCGTCTCACCTACGCGCGCATGCTGGTGGAAAACGACCGCATGGACGACGCCAAGGTGGAGTTTTCCAGCCTGGTCCAGCAGTACCCTGAAGACGATGAATTGCGCTATTCCCTGGCGTTGGTCTGCCTGGAAGCCAAAGCGTGGGAAGAAGCCAAGGGTCACCTGGAAGACCTGATTGCGCGGGGAACGCATGTCGACTCCGCCCACTTGAACCTGGGCCGCATCGCGGAAGAACGCAACGACCCCGAGAGTGCACTGCTCGAGTACGCCCAAGTCGGCCCAGGCAACGATTATCTGCCGGCCCAGTTGCGCCAGGCCGATATCCTGATGAGCAACGGCAAAACGGCCGAGGCCCAGAGTCGCCTCGCCGTGCAGCGGGACACCCAGCCGGACTACGGCATCCAGTTGTATCTGATCGAGGCTGAAACCCTGTCGGCCAATAATCAGGGCGACAAAGCCTGGACTGTGCTCGATCGGGCGTTGAAGCAGTACCCGGACGACCTGAACCTGTTGTATACCCGCGCCATGCTGGCGGAGAAACGCAATGACCTGGCGCAGATGGAGAAAGACCTGCGCCTGATCATCCAGCGCGACCCCGACAATGCCATGGCCCTCAATGCCCTGGGCTACACCTTGTCCGATCGCACCACCCGATACGCCGAAGCCAAGGTGCTGATCGAACAGGCCCACCAGCTCAACCCGGAAGACCCGGCGGTGCTCGACAGTCTTGGCTGGGTGCATTTCCGCCTGGGCAACCTCGACGAGGCCGAACGCCTGCTGCGCCAGGCCCTGGAGCGCTTTCCCGACCAAGAAGTCGCCGCGCACCTGGGCGAAGTCCTGTGGGCCAACGGCAAACAGCGCGAAGCCCGGCAGATCTGGAGCAAGTTCCTCAAGGAACAGCCCGACAGCCCCATCCTGCGCAGCACCATCAAACGCCTGACCGGATCAGAGACCCTTTAAAATTATGCTTTTGCGCCACTTCATCGTTTTCAGCTTTATCGCCCTGCTCGCCGGTTGCGCCGGCTTCGGCGCCCGAGAATCCGTCCAGGGCCACGGCAACACGGCCCAATGGCGAGAGCACAAGGAACAACTGAGCGGTCTCGACGGCTGGCAGATCGATGGCAAGATCGGCATACGCGCACCGAAAGACTCGGGCAGCGGCACACTGTTCTGGCTGCAACGCCAGGACTACTACGACATTCGCCTGTCCGGCCCGCTGGGTCGTGGCGCGGCGCGCCTGACCGGCCGACCAGGCCAGGTTTCGCTGGAAGTGGCCAATCAGGGTCGCTACGAATCACCCTCGCCGGAAGCCTTGCTGGAAGAACAACTGGGCTGGAAGCTGCCCGTATCCCACCTGACCTGGTGGGTTCGCGGCCTGCCGGCACCGGACAGCAAAAGCCGCCTGACCCTCGATGCCGACAGTCGCCTGTCCAACCTGGAGCAGGACGACTGGCAGATCGAATACTTAAGCTACGCCGAGCAAAACGGGTACTGGTTGCCCGAGCGCATCAAACTGCACGGCAGCAACCTGGACGTCACGCTGGTGATCAAGCAATGGCAGCCGCGCAAGCTGGGGCAATGACATGACCGCTGCACGCCTGACCCTGCCCTCCCCGGCCAAGCTCAACCTGATGTTGCACATCCTGGGCCGTCGCCCGGACGGCTATCACGAGTTGCAGACGATTTTTCAGTTTCTCGACTACGGCGATGAAATCACCTTTGCCGTGCGCGACGACGGCGTGATTCACCTGCACACCGAATTCGAAGGCGTTCCTCACGACAGCAACCTGATCGTCAAAGCCGCGAAAAAACTTCAGGAGCAATCCGGGTGTTCGCTGGGCATTGATATCTGGATCGAAAAAATCCTGCCCATGGGCGGCGGCATCGGCGGCGGCAGCTCAAACGCGGCAACGACTTTGCTGGGGCTCAACTACCTGTGGCAGCTGGGTTGGGACGCTGATCGCCTGGCTGCATTGGGCCTTACGCTGGGCGCCGATGTGCCGGTTTTCGTACGGGGCCACGCGGCTTTTGCCGAGGGCGTCGGGGAAAAACTCACACCGGTAGAGCCCGAGGAACCCTGGTACTTGGTGCTGGTGCCGCAAGTATCTGTAAGTACAGCAGAAATTTTTTCAGATCCACTGTTGACACGTAACTCTCCTCCCATTAAAGTGCGCCCCGTTCCCAAGGGAAACAGTCGAAATGACTGCTTACCGGTGGTAGCAAGGCGTTATCCAGATGTTCGTAACGCTTTGAATTTGTTAGGTAAATTTACCGAAGCAAAACTCACCGGAACTGGAAGTTGTGTGTTTGGGGGCTTCCCAAGCAAAGCTGAAGCTGATAAAGTCTCGGCCCTTCTGACAGAGACCCTTACAGGGTTTGTAGCAAAAGGAAGCAACGTTTCGATGTTGCATCGCAAGCTGCAAAGTCTGCTCTAACGGAATCGAGTGCTGGGCACTCGAAGCAACAGATACAGGGGCGTCGCCAAGCGGTAAGGCAGCAGGTTTTGATCCTGCCATGCGTTGGTTCGAATCCAGCCGCCCCTGCCATTTTCCTATACTCATCCAGGTATACCCTCAGCCTTCAGGTACTGCGCGTGTCCAAGATGATGGTCTTTACGGGGAACGCTAACCCCGATCTGGCTCGGCGTGTTGTACGTCAGCTGCATATCCCTCTCGGTGACATTTCTGTCGGTAAGTTCTCCGACGGCGAAATCACTGCCGAGATCAATGAAAACGTTCGCGGTAAAGACGTCTTCATTATTCAGCCGACTTGCGCTCCGACCAACGATAACCTGATGGAACTCGTCGTGATGGCTGATGCCTTCCGCCGCTCCTCGGCTACTCGTATTACTGCTGTTATTCCTTACTTTGGTTATGCCCGTCAGGATCGCCGTCCGCGTTCCGCACGTGTGGCAATCAGCGCGAAAGTCGTGGCTGACATGCTTACCGTAGTCGGCATCGATCGTGTGCTCACGGTCGATCTGCATGCTGACCAGATTCAAGGCTTCTTCGATATTCCCGTGGATAACATCTACGGCTCCCCGGTCCTGGTGGATGACATTGAAGATCAGCGCTTCGAAAACCTGATGATCGTGTCCCCGGACATTGGCGGCGTCGTGCGTGCACGGGCCGTTGCCAAATCCCTGGGCGTTGATCTGGGTATCATCGACAAACGCCGTGAGAAAGCCAATCACTCCGAAGTGATGCATATCATCGGCGACGTCGAAGGGCGTACCTGTATTCTGGTCGACGACATGGTCGATACCGCCGGCACCCTGTG
Source organism: Pseudomonas rhizophila (assembly GCF_003033885.1). Taxonomy (NCBI): domain Bacteria; kingdom Pseudomonadati; phylum Pseudomonadota; class Gammaproteobacteria; order Pseudomonadales; family Pseudomonadaceae; genus Pseudomonas; species Pseudomonas rhizophila. Next base: position 4,962,344 of record NZ_CP024081.1, read on the forward strand.
CCACGCGGCCAAGGCCCTGAAAGAGCATGGCGCTGCCAAGGTCTTTGCCTACTGCACACACCCTGTGCTGTCGGGCCGAGCGATCGAAAACATTGAAAATTCCGTGCTGGACGAGCTGGTGGTCACTAACACCATCCCGCTGTCCGCTGCAGCACAAGCCTGTGCGCGTATCCGCCAACTGGATATCGCACCGGTTGTTGCCGAGGCGGTTCGCCGCATCAGCAATGAAGAATCGATCAGTGCGATGTTCCGTTAAGGGCCCTGCCCTTTCCATTACATCTCGTTGACGAAAAGCGCCCCGCCCCGACATTACCTGCCGGGGCGGGGCTTTTTTGCCCATATCGCCTTTAGCGCTGGTCGCAAGCGCTGGGGTGAATGTGGTTACTTTGGAGATACAACATGAACGAATTTACCCTGAATGCTGAAGTGCGTTCCGACCTGGGGAAAGGTGCGAGCCGCCGCCTGCGTCGTCTCGCAAGCCTGGTTCCAGCTGTAGTCTACGGTGGCGACAAAGCCCCTGAGTCCATCAGCATGCTGGCCAAAGAAGTTGCCAAACTGCTCGAAAACGAAGCGGCCTACAGCCACATCATCGAGCTGAACGTTGGCGGCACCAAGCAAAACGTCGTGATCAAAGCCCTGCAGCGTCACCCGGCCAAAGGCCACGTGATGCACGCTGACTTCGTACGCGTTGTTGCCGGTCAGAAGCTGACTGCTGTTGTTCCAGTGCACTTCATCAACGAAGCTGCTCCGGTCAAGAAAGGCGGCGAAATCTCGCACGTAACTTCCGAGCTGGAAGTTTCCTGCCTGCCGAAAGACCTGCCTGAATTCATCGAAGTCGACCTGGCTGACGCCGAAATCGGCACGATCATTCACCTGTCCGACCTCAAGGCCCCTAAAGGCGTTGAGTTTGTTGCCCTGGCGCACGGCGATGACAAGGCTGTTGCCAACGTCCACGCTCCACGTGTTGCTCCAGAAGCGACTGAAGAAGAAGCTGCAGAGTAATTTCACTCTGTCGCCGGAGTGACCGGAAACATCGCGGACTGGAACGTAGCGAGACAGCGGGCGAGAACGCGAAGTTTACTTAACGGTAGATCCGCCATTTTCGTCTCACTGTCGCAACACCGTTTGAGCGCGACGTTGTTATCCACACTCCAGGAAGGGCCCCTATCGTGACTGCCATTAAACTGATCGTTGGCCTGGGAAATCCAGGCGCTGAATACGAACAGACCCGGCATAACGCAGGGGCCCTTTTTGTTGAGCGCATCGCGCACGCACAAGGCGTCAGCCTGGCGGCCGATCGCAAATATTTCGGCCTGACCGGGCGTTTTTCACACCAGGGTCAGGATGTTCGTCTGTTGATTCCCACCACCTACATGAACCGCAGCGGCCAGGCCGTGGCGGCATTGGCCGGTTTCTTTCGCATCAAACCTGAAGAAATCCTGGTGGCCCACGACGAACTCGACCTGCCTCCGGGCGTCGCCAAGCTCAAGCAGGGCGGCGGCCATGGCGGTCACAACGGGTTGCGCGACATCATCGCGCAACTGGGTAATCAGAATACCTTTCACCGCCTGCGGCTCGGCATCGGCCACCCGGGCGTTGCCAGCATGGTTTCAAATTTTGTCCTGGGTCGTGCGCCTCGCGCCGAACAGGAAAAACTCGATGCCAGCATCGACTTTGCCCTCGGCGTGCTGCCGGATATCCTCGCCGGTGAATGGAACCGCGCGATGAAAAACCTGCACAGCCAGAAGGCCTGACTCTACTCCGAGGGGAAACACCATGGGATTCAATTGCGGCATCGTCGGCCTGCCTAACGTCGGCAAGTCCACCCTGTTCAACGCCCTGACCAAGTCCGGTATCGCGGCCGAAAACTTCCCCTTCTGCACCATCGAGCCTAACAGCGGCATCGTGCCGATGCCCGACCCACGCCTGGAAGCGCTGGCGGCCATCGTCAATCCCAAGCGCATCCTGCCGACCACCATGGAATTCGTCGACATCGCCGGTCTCGTCGCCGGTGCCTCAAAAGGTGAAGGCCTGGGTAACAAGTTCCTGGCCAACATCCGTGAAACCGATGCAATCGCCCACGTGGTGCGCTGCTTTGAAGATGAGAACGTCATTCACGTCTCCAACAGCGTCGACCCCAAGCGTGACATCGAGATCATCGACCTTGAGCTGATCTTCGCCGACCTCGACAGCTGCGAGAAGCAACTGCAGAAAGTCGCTCGCAACGCCAAGGGTGGCGACAAGGACGCAGTGGTCCAGAAGGGCCTGCTGGAGCAGTTGATCGCCCACTTCACCGAAGGCAAGCCCGCGCGCAGCCTGATGAAGAACATGAGCACCGATGAGAAGCTGGTGATCAAGGGCTTCCACCTGCTGACAACCAAGCCGGTCATGTACATCGCCAACGTCGCTGAAGACGGTTTCGAGAACAACCCGCACCTGGACGTGGTCCGGGCCATCGCCGAAGAAGAAGGCGCCATGGTCGTTCCGGTCTGCAACAAGATCGAAGCGGAAATCGCCGAGCTGGACGATGGTGAGGAGAAAGACATGTTCCTCGAGGCCCTGGGCCTGGAAGAGCCCGGCCTGAACCGCGTGATCCGCGCCGGTTACGAAATGCTCCACCTGCAGACTTACTTCACTGCCGGTGTCGAAGAGGTCCGCGCCTGGACCGTACGCGTCGGCGCCACTGCCCCGCAAGCCGCTGGCGTGATCCACACCGACTTCGAAAAAGGCTTCATCCGCGCCGAAGTCATCGCCTACGCAGACTTCATCCAGTACAAAGGTGAAGCCGGCGCCAAGGAAGCTGGTAAATGGCGCCTGGAAGGCAAGGAATACATCGTCAAGGATGGCGACGTGATGCACTTCCGCTTCAACGTTTAAGAGAGCCCGTGGAATCACACGGACTTCCCTGGACGAAAAAATCCCCGTAATCATGACTGATACGGGGATTTTTTTCGTCTCGGGATTTCCACCGGTGACAGAGACTCGCCATACGCTTCAAACAAACGAGGCCGCGGATGCGGCCCCAATTATTCCACGTTAGCTTTTACGCAACAGCACCCTCGTCACCCGACGCTCTTCAACCTCGACAACGGTCATGCTCCACTCCTGCCACTCGAGTTTGTCTCCGATGATCGGCAAGCGGTCCAGCAAGCTCATGACCAACCCGGCGAGCGTCTGATAGTCATCCGTCGCTTTTGCCTGGAAGCCGATGTGTTCGCGAACCTGGCTGAGATTCAGCGCACCGCTGACCAGAAATCCGTCATCCTGGGCCACGATGTTCGGACCTTCTATTTCACTGGCATCGGGCAGTTCACCCGCGATGGATTCGAGAATATCGGTCATGGTGAGAAGACCAATGAAATCACCGAACTCGTTCACCACGAAGGCGATGTGGGTCGACTCTTTGCGCATCTGTTCCAGCGCGTTGAGAATCGTGAAGTTGTCCAGCAGGTTGATGGCCTTGCGAGCCATGGCTTCCAGATTCGGCTCGTTGCCCGCCAACAGTTCCTTGAGCAACTCCTTCTTGTGGATGAACCCCAGAGGCTCATCCACACGGCCTTCGCGGATCAACGGCAACCTGGAATACGACGAGTGCATCAGCCTGGTGCGGATCTCGTCTGGGGAATCGGCCAGGTCGAGGTGGTCGATTTCCGCACGATGAGTCATGACACTGCGTATAGGGCGCTCCGCCAACTGCAGCACACCACTGATCATGACCCGCTCACGTCGGTGGAAGACCTGTTCGGCTTCGTCGCCTGACAGCATGTCAGCGATCTCTTCACCGACTTCATCAGCACCCAACTTGTGCCCACCCAGTAAACGCATGACCGCATGGGCAGTGCGTTCGCGCATAGGACGATGCCCCTGCATGCTCTTCTTGCGACGAGAGCGAGCCAACTGGTTGAACAGTTCGATCAGGATCGAAAAACCGATCGCGGCATAGAGGTAGCCTTTCGGAATGTGGAAGCCCAGGCCCTCAGCCGTGAGGCTGAAGCCGATCATCATCAGAAAGCCCAGGCAGAGCATGATGACGGTTGGGTGGCTGTTGACGAACTGGGTCAGGGGCTTACTTGCGATGATCATCAGGCCGATGGAGAAAATCACCGCGATCATCATGACCGACAGGTGTTCCACCATGCCCACGGCCGTGATCACGGCGTCCAGGGAGAAGACCGCGTCCAGCACCACAATCTGCGCAACGATAGGCCAGAACATCGCATAGGCGGCGTTACCTGTACGCTCGGTGACATGCCCCTCAAGTCGTTCATGCAACTCCATGGTGGCCTTGAACAACAGGAATACACCACCGAACAGCATGATCAGGTCCCGGCCCGAGAACGTCTTGTCGAAGACCTCGAACAACGGCTCGGTCAGGGTCACCATCCAGGAGATGCTGGCCAGCAGGCCAAGGCGCATCAACAATGCCAGCGACAGGCCAATGATACGGGCACGATCGCGCTGCTCCGGCGGCAGCTTGTCAGCCAGGATGGCAATAAACACAAGGTTATCAATGCCGAGCACCAGCTCCAGCACGATCAGGGTCAGCAGGCCAAGCCATGCCGTCGGATCAGCAATCCATTCCATAAGGGTTATTCAACCTCTCGTAGAGTCGGGGCGAAAGGTGCCAGGGAAAGAAGCTTTATCGAGCGGATAGAGCAAGGCATGACTTGGGAGGCGACACCGTTGGTCTCACTGGGAGAAATCGATGAGAAGCCTACGGATGGGATTTGGATGTCCAGCGATTCAGAAAAACCGGATATACGTTCGGTAACGCAGAGCGGACTTGTAGAGGGCGCGGATTGAAAAAAACGACTGGGAGGCTCCAGAAGGGTGTTCATATAGACCTGAAAATAATTGGGGAAGTGATCCTATAATGTTTCCGAACGCGTCATACGCATCGAATTATTACAGAATCTGACATCCCCGCACGCGGCGGCAGATGGGACGACCGCGCAGCTTCATGGATTTGCCAACGGCAACCTCACCACGAACTCGCTCCCCTTGCCATCCCCCTCACTCTTGCCGACCACTGTGCCACCGTGGCTTTCGACCAACTCGCGCACCACCGTCAAACCAATGCCCAGGCCAACGCCGTTGAAGCCGATGGCGTGAACATCCTGCACAAAGGGTTCAAAAATAAACGGCAGCGCCTTGGCCGAAATACCTATGCCGGTATCACGGATGCTGACCTGCAAGACACTCCCTTCGACGATAACCGACAATTCGACGGTGCCGCCCACAGGGGTGTATTTGACCGAATTACCCAGCAGGTTGCCGAGAATCTGAGCAAGCCGTACCGGATCGCCGTACACCAGCAGGGCACACTCGGGCAGTGTGGTGCTGAACAGCAAATTGCCGCTGACCATGGCCGGTTTACAGATATCGATGGCCTCGCGAACGATCTGCACCATATCGACAATCTGGCAATCGAGGCGAAACTTGCCGGTGCTGACGCGGGAGACATCGAGCAAGTCCTCCACTAATCGAGACATGTGCCGGACCTGACCTTCGATCAGCTTCTGCATGCGTGGCAACTCCTCACTGGGCACCCGCACCAGTCGGCCGGCAATCATGCTGATGGGCGTCAGCGGATGACGCAGTTCGTGGGCAACCAAAGCGAGAACGCTACGCTGGCGCTCCAGCGCCCGTTCGGCCGCGTCTTGCAGATGCTGCGCGCTAAGGGCGGCAATGACCAATTGCTCATTGGCCTCGCGCATCTGCCGATACAGTTGTTGTTCTGCCTGCGTGGAAGGTGGCTTTTCAGCCTCGGACTGGGCCGACAGGATCGCCAGGACCAGTTGCTGATTGGCCTCGATCAGTTGCTCGACATGTTGCTTGTCGGCAAGTTGGGTGTTGGCGTCGTTCAGCTCCTTGCGCAGCGCGGCCAGCACCGCACGCGCCTCGACAGTTTTCTGGCCGAGCAGGAACAGCTCGCGAGCGGCCATCGCCTTCGCCTGCTCATTCCCGCCATTGGCCTCATTCATGATGATGCCTCATCCAGTACCTTTGCCAGACAGCTGCCGGGTAGGCCGGCCTCCGAGCAAACCTTCCTGATCCGGCAACATGTCACCGATCTGCAAACCGCTATCGTCAATGCTGTAAAGGCGTAACTCATCGGAGTGAGCGCTGGCCCGCACCTTGACCACGGCCATGATGCGCAATAAACGGCTTTGCACTTCAATGTAGCGCTGAACGATGATTGCATCGGTGAGAAAAGCCGTGCCGTAAGGACTGAAACGCAGATCCGTGTAGCGATCCTCCAACTCCGAGGTCAGCAATACACTGACACCGGCGCTGGTCAACGCGGTGACCATGCGCGACAGCGACTCGCGAAAGTCTTCGCGAAAGGTCGGCGCCAGGGCCAGTTCGAACCCCGACAGCGAGTCAATCACCACCCGTGTGGCGTTCAGGCGAGCAATCTCGCTCAACAGCAACTGCACGATCTCGTCGATGGACAGATCTGGAGCACGGCTATCCACCAGCCCGACTTTGCCGCTTTTAATCAAGTTTGAGAGGGTGGCGTTCTGGGAGTGATTCGGGCGCTGCTCGAACACGGCGATCACGCCGTTTTCACCGTTTCGCGCGCCTTCAGCGAGAAACGATGCCGCGAGAATGCTTTTTCCAGAACCCGACGGGCCAGCAACCAACAGGGAGTAACCGCGCGGCAGGCCACCGCCGAGCATTTCGTCGAGCTGTGGCACACCCATTCCCAAGCGTTTGATGGGGAACTCCAGCGGGGCTTCGACCGGATTGTAGGGCGCAGGGGCAAATACCTTGATTCCCGATGGGGCGATACGGAAAGTGTGCAGACCCGGCAGCGTTGGCTGGCCACGCATCTTCATGATTTCCATCTTGCGCACCATGGAATTGCGCTGAACGCTCTGGCGCAGCCAGATCAGTCCGTCGGCCACGGTGAAAATCGGGTTGGTATCGGTTTCGGTAAAGTACTCACCAATCAGGAAAGTCGTGGCCTGCCAAGTGGTCATCAACATGCCCAGTTGCTGGACGAACTGCGGCAAGTTGTTATTCGGGTTGTCCTGGGTCTGGCTGGCCAGCACCACCGAGCGGAACGAGTCAACGAACACCAGCGCCGGGGAGTGCGCCTCCACCTCGCTGACAATGCGCCGCAGCACTTCGTCCAGATCCCCAGCCAGGGTGTCGTCAGCCAGGTTGACGTAGCGGATCGAATGATTGATCGCGTCGCTGTCGAAGAAATCGAACTGCTGCTGATAGCGCAGCATCTTCAGTGGCGGCTCACCCAGCACGGTAAAAAACAGCGCCGGACGTGAGGGGGTCGCCAGGGCAAACATCATCTGGTGCGCGAGGGTGGTCTTGCCGCAACCGGGTGGGCCGGCGATCAGATTGAACGAAAACTCCGGCAATCCTCCGCCCAAGACCTCGTCCAGTCCTGGCACGCCGGTGGCCAAGCGGTTGATAGTCACTTTGCTGCTCATGGCGAATTTTCCTGCGAATGGGTGTCGCTCAAAGAAGAATCCCACACGCCACGAAGCAAACGTGCGGTAAGCGAGGGTCCGATCAGCGTGGTCAGCAACTCATAGAAAGTGGTCAGCAACATTTCACCGAAAAACCGCGCATCGGCTTCGTTTTGCTCAACAAGCACTGAATTCAGGGCGGTCAGAACCATGCCGGACGGCACCTTGTTGCAGGTGCTGGTCAGGCGCGGATGAGCGGCCCCGCATAGATGCAGGCTGCGGCGATACAACGCGACAACCCCTTGCTGACCAATGACAGGCGTCAGGGCCACTTCTATATCCTGCAAAATGGAAACGATCGCGTGGGCGGTCTTTGCAATGTCAGCGTTGGGGCCAACGCGGTGCGCCAGAGAAGCTACGATCTGACGGCTCTCTTCGCTTAGCGTGGACATGGCTAACTGATATCCGATGGGCGAGTATCGATAGTACACCCTCGGGGGCGTTATCGAGACCCTATTGGACAAAGCAATGCAGATGCGGTCATTCAAGAACTGGATTGAACTGTGGCGAGGGAGCTTGGTCCCTCGCGCAATAAATCTTGAGTCACGCGTGGCCAGGAAACCCACTACCCCCTTTTGACTTTGAAGCGCCCCAGCACGCGCTGCATCAAAGATGCTCGCTCCGAAAGATCCTTGGCCGCCACCGCGCACTCTTGTGAGTTGGACTGGTTTTTCTGTGTCACTTCATCGATCTGCTCCAACCCGATGCTGGCCTGTTGCAGGCCTGAGGCTTGCTCGCTGGAGGCTTGATAGATCAATGAAACCAGGTTGGAAACAGCACTGGTTCCGCTGACGATGTTTTTCAGCGATTCGGCGGTCCGGCCTGCGATGATCATGCCGCGTTGCGTTTTGCTCGAGGAGTCGGCAATCAATGCAGCCGTCTGCTGGGCGGCCTCGGCGCTGCGGGCGGCCAGGCTACGCACCTCATCCGCCACCACCGCAAAACCACGCCCCAACTCACCTGCCCTGGCGGCTTCGATAGCCGCGTTCAACGCCAACAGGTTGGTTTGCGCGGCGATGTTGTCGATGGTGGTGATGATCGCGGTAATGTCTTTGCCCGAATTGTCGATTTCGGCCATGGCGGCAATCAGCTCACTCATCAATTTGTCGCTTTCCCCGGCATCGGCCCGTGATGCCTGGGACTGCTCATCGGCCTTTTTGGCATTGGCGGCGTTGTCCCGGGTCTGTGCGGCCATTTGTGTCATCACCGCGCTGATTTCAGTGATGGACGACGCGGAATTGGACGCCCCATCGGACAATGACTGGCTCAGGTCGGTAACCTGCGCCGAGCTGCCGGTGATCTGGGTGGCGCTGGCCTGAACTTCGCCAATCAGTTGGTTCAGATTACCCACCATCTTCTCCAGTGACTTGCCAAGGGTATCGTGGGGCGAGGACAACCGGACCTCCAGGTCCAGATCACCTTCGCTAATGCGCTCAGCCACCCTGACCTGCCGTTGCAGGCTTTCAGACATATCGTTGAGCGCGACAGACAACTGGCCCACTTCGTCCTCGGATTTCTGCACCAGGCGACGCGAGAAATCTCCCAGGCTGATGTTGGCTGCCAAGGCGGCGGCTTCGCGAATCGGCCCAACGATTTTTGCGGCGGCAAACCACAGGGCGACCAGCGCCAACAGCGAAACGCCCAGGCCAACCGACACCTGCCAGATGCTGTTGCTGATACTGCGCGCCTGTAACTCCTGCTCCAGGGCAATGGCCTGAGTCATGACCACAGCCTTTGGCAGGCGAATCAGCACCGCCCAGGGTTTACCTGTGCGCCCCAGCTCAATGGGCATCAGCACTTCGATATGCTGGGTGTGCGGATTGAGCAGACCGTCACCACGGCCACTCTGGATATCGCGCAGTACTTTCTCCCAAGAGTCAGGCAACAAGGCCTTGATGGGCTGGCCGATCAGGTCGGTACGCTGACTGTCCGCGACCACCAGCCCCTGGTTACTCAGAATCGACACCGTGCCCTTGCCACCGTAGAGATCGGCCGACATCTGCTCGCTGAGTTTCTGGATAAAGTCGATATCGAAGTCAGCGCCGACCACGCCGTAGAACTTGCCATCGGATACGATCGGCACCGACAAAGTGGTCAGCCATACGTTTTTGCCCTGAACCACATAAGGAATGGGGTCCAGCACGCTTTCCTTCAGAGTGTCGCGTGGGCCGCTGTACCACCCCCCTTTGGGTACACCGTTCGGGTGGCGATCCGGGGAGTCATACTCGACCAATGGCTGTACTGCCACATGTCCGCCAGCGCTGCGCGTCCAGTAAGGCGTGAAGCGCCCGGTCAACGGATTACTGCCGTCCTGAGCATTGCGCAACACAAGATCCTGACCATCCAACGCGTCCGGTTCCCAGCAGGAGTAAGTGCCATTGAAGTCCGGGTTATCTTTTAGAACGCTGAGCAATACCGTGTTGATCTGCTCACGTCCCAACGCCAAAGGGCTCTGCGAAGCCTTGCTGGAGGCAAAGGTATTGGCCATGGTGCGGGCCGCATCCAGAGCATTTTGCAACTTGGCCTGAATGGCATTGGCACGGGACTCGGCCAGGTTCTGAATTTCCCGGATCGTTGATTCTTCAACCAACGCCGAGACTTCGGTCGCCACGTATTGCTCATTAGCCCTGGCGGTAAAGAGCCCGTAAATAACCAGGCTAATTGATGAAACAAACAGACATACGCCTGCCGTGACACAAATGCGTGCCTGCAACGACTTGAACTTCATATCATCCCCTGCCTGATTATTTTTATTGCCAACGTTTAAGACGACAGCCTCAAACTTGTGCACGACACGGCAAATAACAATCGCTCACGGCTGTTTACGCTGTCCACGAGGCAATCGCCTTGAACGGACGCGGCGATACAACTGCTTTATAAGTATTTGAAGCGTGGCAGGTAGGGGCGTGAGTCACCTCACCCGAGGGGTGAAGGTATTCAGATCAAGAGCCGAAGGCCTTATGTCCCAAGACAATAAGAGCGGCGGGTGGAAAGAATGTGGAAAGCTGCTTTCCGGTCACCCCAGCGGACTCCCTTGAAGATTGCCGCTGCGTCCATTCAATCCATCAACCACAGCAGCAAATTAACATGACCGACTTTTATACAAAATCAAACTTAAGACTTATACAAAACGGTACTTTAGTCGCGGTTCCAAGCAACTAATCAAATCGCTCTGGTGGGCGGGTATTTTTCAATGCTTTGAAATTCAGTTGTTTCGCAACGACCGGCGGGGCCCACTCGCCTCCGCCGGTTGAGTACACGTCAGTTTTTTCTGCTTCTGGGCAGAAAAATCGCCAGGGCTCCAAACAACGGTAAAAACGAGCACAACCAATACACATACTCGATGCCGCGGATGTCGGCCAGATGCCCCAGCAGCGCGGCGCCAATCCCGCCGAAGCCAAACATCAAGCCAAAGAACACGCCGGCAATCATGCCGACGTTACCCGGCACCAGTTCCTGGGCATACACCACGATGGCCGAGAATGCCGAAGCCAGGATGAAGCCGATGACCACGCTGAGAATGCTGGTCCACAGCAGATCAACGTAAGGCAGGATCAGCGTGAACGGTGCCACGCCAAGGATCGAGAACCAGATCACCGCCTTACGCCCGATCCTGTCGCCTATCGGACCGCCAAAGAAGGTCCCCGCCGCCACAGCGCCGAGGAACAGGAACAGATACAACTGCGACGACGCCACCGACAGGTCGAACTTCTCGATCAGGTAGAAGGTGAAGTAGCTGGTGAAACTGGCCATGTAGAAATACTTGGAGAACACCAGCAAACCCAGCACCGCCAATGCACTCAAGACCCGGCCCCTGGACAGACCATGAGTGGCCGCCTGGCCTTGCTTGAGCTTGAACAGGTTCAGGTGATTGGCGTACCAGCGGCTGATGCGGTACAGCACGAACAGCGCAAACAGTGCGAACAGGCCGAACCAGGCCACATTACCTTGCCCGTAAGGAACGATGATCGCCGCCGCCAGCAACGGGCCGAAAGCAGAGCCGGCGTTACCGCCGACCTGGAAAGTCGACTGCGCCAACCCATAACGCCCGCCCGACGCCAGGCGTGCGACTCGCGAGGCTTCAGGGTGAAAGGTCGAGGAGCCAATACCGATCAGACCGGCGGCCAGCAGGATCATGGCAAAACTGCCAACCATGGACATCATCACGATCCCGATCAGCGTGCAGACCGTACCGGCCGGCAGCAGCCAGGGCTTGGGGTGCCGGTCCGTGTGATAACCCACCCAGGGCTGCAGCAGCGATGCCGTCAACTGGAAGGTCAGCGTAATCAAGCCAACCTGGGTGAAGGTCAGCCCATAACTGGCCTTGAGCATCGGGTAAATAGACGGCAGTACCGCCTGGATCAGGTCGTTGATCAAATGCGCCAACGCCACGGCACCGATGATGCGCATGACCAAAGGGCTGCTTTGAGGTGTGGCAGGGATAGACGCGGTATCGACCTGGGTATCGCTGATAGCCATGGGAGTTTCCATACGGGGTTTGCACAGGAAGCGGATTCATCAATGTGCCATTTTTCGGTGCAGCAAGGCTATCCCCTTAGCTTGCTATCGACTTGAAATATTGTCAGCGAGCTCGGTAATAGCGCAAAGCCATGGTCTGAATCTTGCCTTGTTAACGGTCTACAACGCGGCCCCTTACAAAGGGGACCGAGAATGGGAAGTTTCGCTACAGAGCCAGCCTACAGAGCGGGCCTGGACAAACTTTCGAGGCCTTTTAAAAGGGCACCTGTTTCGGCACTGTGTCGAAACGCACAAAAATAGTGCAAAGGTGTTCAGGGGAGTATGGGCATGCAGGCTTTTCTATCACCGGGAATCAGGTTGCTGGGGCGTTTCGGCTTTGCCCGAAAATTTCAGTTGCTGTTCCTGCTTTTCATCCTGCCACTCATGGGCAGCCTGTGGATCATCGGCCAGGACTATCGCGACAAACTCAGCCTGATTTCCGAAGAACGCGCCGGGGTTCGCCAGTTGCTGGCCCTGGATAACCTGGACAACCTGCTCGCCGCCCAGCGCAACCGCGCGGCCCGTTGGCGAGCCACGGAAACCAATCGCCAGGCAACACCCGCAACGCTTGCCGCGATGGCGGCTTTCGATGCCGTGCAGCCGGCCCTCAACCAGGCCGCCAATGATCTGGGCAGCACCTTGCAAACCGAAGGTGCCGAAGCCGACACCCTGGCTCGCTTCCAAACGTTGCAAACCAGTCTCAATGGTCTTGATTCGAAAAGCCTGGGCACCGTCGGTTGGTGGCCGGACGGCTATGACCGCTTCACTGCGGCCTTGAGTGCCCTGCAAGCTTTGCGCGAGCAGATCGTCATGGACAATCGCCTGACCCTCGCCTCCTGGCTGGAAACCTACCTGCTGATCCAGATCTCGACCCAGCAGACACCGGACCTGATCGAGCGGGTCGGTCGCCTGGCCAGCGTTGGCCAGGCCTCCGTTGTGTCGGGTCAGTTCACCCTGCAAAGCCGCCTGCAATTGCGCGACCTGCGCAGCCGGATCGGCGATGCCCGGGATCAACTGGTCAAAACCGGTGGAGTACTGCAAGCGCGCCTGCCGAACGAACTGCAAGCCTGGGCCGGACAATTCCAAGACAGCCTCAAGCATCTGGATTCCGGCCTGAAAGTCCTGGATGAAGGGGTCTTCGCCGGCTCCATCAGCCTCAAGCCGGAAGAATTCGAGAAACACATGGATGCGCTCCTGGCGGACTTGGCGACCTTGCGCCAGCAGTCTCTGATGGCTCTGGATGCGCGACTGGACCACTACCACTCCTCGGCCATCCGCCAATTCACCCTGGTGGCCACGGTGCTGGGTTGTCTGCTGTTGGCCGCGCTTTACCTCTTCGTCTGCCTGCAAGCGTCCATCCGCCGCAGCGCCAGTGGCATCACATTACTGGCCGAAGCCCTGCGTGACGGCAACCTCAGCCTGCAAGTGCCGGTGCAAGGACGCGACGAACTGGCGGCCATCAGTACCGCTCTCAACGTTGCAGTGGTGCAGTTGCGCAACAGCCTGTTGGGCGTGGACCACGAAACGTTGCAGTTGAGCAATGCCGTTCGCACCCTCAACACGCACTCCAGCGGCGCCCTGGGCGAAGTCGAAGCCCAACAGATGCAGATCAGCCAGATCGCCGCGGCCGCCACGCAACTGGCCGCCACCTCTCAAGGGGTCGCCAGAAGCTGTGAGCAGGCCTCCGACAGCGCCCAGCAGACCCGGCGTATCGCCGCCGACAGCAGCCGCGACAGTCAACGCACTACGGCGAGCATCCAGCAACTCAACCAGCGCCTCAACGAAACCGCCGCCGCATTGGGCCGGGTCAGCGAACAGGGGCAACAGATCCAGATGGTGGTCGACACCATCCGCGGCGTGGCCGAGCAGACCAACCTGCTGGCCCTCAATGCCGCCATCGAAGCCGCTCGCGCTGGGGAACAGGGCCGTGGTTTCGCGGTGGTGGCCGATGAGGTACGCAGCCTGTCGCAACGCACCCAGTCCTCCACCCAACAGATTGCTGGCACCGTCGACAGCCTGCGCGCTACGGTCAACGAAGCGGTCAGCCTGATGGAAGCCGCATGCGGCCAGGCCCAGACCGACGCGCAAGCCGTTACCGGCCTTGGCGAGCGCCTGGGAGAAATTGCCAGCGCTGTGCAGAGCGTCACCGACACCCTGGCGCAAATCGCCACCGCGGTGGACGAACAAGCCAGCACCGCCGACGAGGTCAGCGGCAATATCCAGCAGGTCGACCAGGCGGCCATGCGATTGCTTGAAGGGGCACGCGCCGTGAACCTCGCGGCGGATACCTTGAGCCAGGGCAGCCAGGCCCTGAGCGCCAACACAGGGAGATTTCAACTCGGTTGACGGCTATTTGCGGCGAGGATTGATAAGCGGTTGAAAGCGCTGAGAAATATTTCAGATTTACGCTTGACACATCTTCGTTACCGGCGAATAATGCGCGCCACTTGGCTACATAGCTCAGTTGGTTAGAGCATAGCATTCATAATGCTGGGGTCCGGGGTTCAAGTCCCTGTGTAGCCACCAAGTACTAAAAACGGCTTATCGAAAGATAAGCCGTTTTTTTATGCCTTGATAAAAGCCGTCCCCCAAGTCCGCGCTGATTTGCGCCCGACGCCTCGCATCGCTACAGTCGATCCCTATCCCCTGGCCCACGGATGGAGCGACACATGCTTGCAGATCTGAAACCAAATCTTCATCGCCTGTCAGCCGTTTCGCTGCTGGCTGTCGCCCTGGCACTCGTTGCCTGTAAGGCCCCGCCCTCCTCCACAACCCCAGTATTGCCCGTCGCACCGGAGATCGCCTCCGGCTATCGCACCGACCTGCAGACCCGCCACGCCGACAAGCACATGGCCGCAGCGGCCAACCCGCTGGCGGCCGAAGCCGGGCGGCAGATGTTGCGGCGCGGCGGCTCGGCCATCGACGCGGCGATTGCCATGCAGGCGGTGCTGACCCTCGTGGAGCCGCAGTCCTCCGGGATCGGTGGCGGTGCATTCATCGTGTTGTGGGACGGCAAGGCAGTACGTACTTACGACGGTCGCGAAACGGCACCGGCCGGCGCCACCGAGAGACTTTTCCTGCAAGCAGATGGCAAACCCATGCCGTTTACCGCCGCGCAGATAGGCGGCCGTTCCGTGGGCACTCCGGGCGTGTTGCGGGCACTGGAACTGGCCCATCGCAAACATGGCCGACTTGAATGGGCCACGCTGTTCGAGCCAGCCATCGCATTGGCCGAACAGGGTTTTGCGATCTCGCCCAGGTTGCACTCGATGATTGCGTCCGACGCATCCTTGCCGGGGTCGCCGGACATGGCCGCCTATTTCCTGAACGCCGACGGCAGCCCGAAGGCGGTCGGCACCCTGCTGAAAAATCCCGCTTTGGCCGACGTGCTCAAGCGCATCGCCCGCGAAGGTCCCGACGCCTTGTACAAAGGGCCGATTGCCGAAGAAATCGTCGCCAAGGTGCAGAAGCATGCCAACCCCGGCAGCCTGTCATTGAATGACCTCCAGGGCTACGCCGCCCGGGAACGTGCGCCGCTTTGTACTGACTACAAGCGCTGGCAAGTCTGTGGCATGGCGCCCCCGTCTTCGGGCGGGATCGCCGTGGCGCAGATCCTCGGGACCTTGCAGGCATTGGAACAGCGCGACCGCCGCACGGCCCTCGCGCCCATGAAACCCGTCAAGACCGATAAACCCGCCGGCATTGAGCCGACGCCCGAAGCAGTGCACCTGATCGCCGAAGCCGAGCGCCTGACCTACGCTGACCGCGCCCTGTATGTCGCTGACTCGGACTTCGTCCCCGTACCGGTCAAAGGCCTGGTCGATCCCGGTTATCTGGCCAGCCGCGCGAGCCTGATCGGTCCACGCAGCATGGGCATCGCCAAACCCGGCACACCACCGGGCGTCCAGGTGGCATACGCCCCGGACCGTTCGCCCCTGCGCATCTCTACCTCGCAAGTGGTGGCAGTGGATGACCAGGGTGGCGCCGTGTCGATGACCACCACGGTGGAGTCGGCGTTCGGCTCACACCTGATGGTCCGGGGTTTCATGCTCAACAACCAGATGACCGACTTCTCGTTCATACCCGAAGAAAATGGGCAAAAGGTCGCCAACCGCGTCGAACCCGGCAAACGCCCCCGCTCGTCCATGGCGCCGACCCTGATCTTCGATCGCCAGAGCGGTGAATTGCTGGCCGCTGTTGGCTCACCGGGAGGCTCCCAAATCATCGAATACGTCGCCAAGTCAGTGATCGGCCTGCTGGACTGGGACCTGGACGCGCAAGCCGCCATCAATCTTCCCAACTTCGGCAGCCGCAACGGCCCCACCGAACTGGAACAAGGTCAGTTCAGCCCGACGCTGATCCAGGCGTTGAAAAACAAAGGCCATGCCGTGAGTGAAATCGACATGACCAGCGGGACCCAGGCAATCGTCCGAGTCCGTGATGCCCAAGGCAAAACCTCACTGGCCGGTGGAGCGGACCCGCGGCGTGAGGGGCAGGCGCTGGGGGATTGAGCGTCGCGGCCATCCGACCGGTCTGCGAAGTCGCGTCGCCGCCCATCGCGGGCAGGCTCGCTCCCCCCAAGGGGTCAGGCCTTGGGGGGATCGCTCTGCGGTTGGTAAATCAGCAGATCGGCGGGCTGACATTGCAGATGGCTGCAAATGGCTTCGAGGGTAGCCAGGCGAATACCCTTGACCTTTCCTTGCTTCAACAAGGAAAGGTTGGCTTCCGTAATGCCTATCGCGGCGGCAAGGTCCTTGGATTTAACCTTGCGCGTCGCCAGCATCACATCAAGTTGAATAACGATAGGCATAGGGCTCTCAAACAAAAGTTCGGTTTTCTGAATCGACTTCACTGGCCCGGGACAATATCCGGGCAATGATTGCAATGCAGGCTGCAAGAAACAACGCGACAAACGACGGGGCGGTAACGCTGAGGGTAAGCAGACGCTGACCGACCGGTGCGTTGATCGTCACCAGCAGGCTGAGAAACGGCTCACACAGGAAATCCAGCAGCACCCACAGCGCCACAGCGCGACCTACCTTCCCCAGGCAAACGGCTGCTTCGCTGGAAAAATACTCGCCTTGGGCATATCGCTGGAACAACTGCCGCAAATGGCCCAGCCCGAACGCCAGGGCCAGCAGCGGTATGCTCGACAACAGCATTGCGCCAAGGCATTGCCAGCCAGTCAAGCGCATAGCCTCTGCTGACAAGCTCGACAGCTGTCGCTCGGTCAGAGCAAAGCCCAGACCGTATTCTGAAGCAACGTCAGGAAACAGCCAGACCCCGGCGTTGAGGACCATCATCGTGATAATGAAGACAAGTGTGATGACAGCCATGCGCTGGCTGTACAGGGCGAGACGATTCGAGGACATGGAAGGCTCCACAGAACAAAGGAAGCGCAAACCATAGCGGTGAAATTATCGCAGAACAATAATTAATATGTAAAAAACGATAACATCAAACTCAAGTCGACAACTGATTGGCAAACTGGCTCACGGCATCGACCACCTTCTTCGCGCCATCCTGAATCTCGACGATCACCGTCCCCGCCTCCGCTGCCAGGGCCAGACCCTGTTCGGCCTGGTGCTGGCCGTCGGTCATCAGTGCCACGGCGTTGCGGGCCATGTCCTGGTTCTGGCGAACCACGCCGACGATCTCATCAGTGGCCTGACTGGTACGCGACGCCAGTTGCCGCACTTCATCGGCCACCACCGCAAAGCCCCGGCCCTGCTCACCCGCCCGGGCGGCTTCGATGGCCGCGTTGAGCGCCAGCAGGTTGGTCTGTTCGGCAATGCCGCTGATGGTCTTGACGATGGTGCCGATCACCAGGGATTGCTCATTCAGGGCCTCGATGCCTTCGCCGGCGGTTTGCATGTGCCGGGCCAGGTCACGCATCACGCCCACGGCCTGGGTCACCACGGTGGTGCCGCGCTGGGCGCTGCTGTCGGTTTGCAACGAGGTGCTGTAGGCAATGCCGGCCGCCTCGGAGACAGCTTTTTCCTGGTTGACCTGATCAGTGATGTTCGTGGCGAACTTGACCACTTTGTACAATCGCTCGTTGGCATCAAGCACCGGGTTGTAAGAGGCTTCCAGCCAGACTTCACGGCCGTTGCTGTCCAGGCGTTTGAAACGACCGGCCACGAACTCACCGTTATTGAGACGCTGCCAGAACTGCTGGTAGGTGGCGCTGTTGTACTCCTCCGGTTCGCAAAACATGCGGTGATGCTTGCCCTTGATCTGCGCCAGGCTGTATCCCATGGCATTGAGGAAGCGATCATTGGCTGACAGTACGTGACCGCCCAGGTCGAATTCGATCACCGCCGTTGAACGCACCAGCGCACCAATGAGGTTTTCATGTTCACGCGACGCCTCGATGGTACGGGTCAGGTCGCTGGAATACATCGAGAAATAGCGGATTCGGCCATCAGCCGCCCGAACCGGTTGGAGAATCGAACGCAACCAGGCTTCCTTACCGTTGCCCCGGAGCAGCCGTACGGCGCCGGAGAAATGCTCGCCTCTAGTCAGCGCCGTCTTGAAACGCAACTGGAACTCATTGGATTTCAGGTAAGCCGGCACCAGCTCTTCGACAGACCGGCCGATGAGGTCCTGGGACTTGTAGTGCATTTCGTCGAGAAAATTCTGATTGACCGTCTGCACCCGCCCTTCGGCATCCAGAGTGAGGGCCAGCATCTCGCGGTCCAAACTCTCCTTCACCTGCACAAGGCTGGACAGTTCCTGGCGAAGAGCCGAAAGCTCCTGCTTCAAGCGTTTATTGAACATGGCATGCTCCGAGAGCAGGAGAGTTAGGTGGCCTGTTCTCTTGCCATCGGCTCGCCGATTTTTTTCTAAAGAGCGCCCCGGGCCGCTTCTGAAAATAATCCTGCGCGCTCGCGAACCCCGATTAGCCTCCCATGGTCACTGGAATGTTCCAGTGTTGGCGCCTGACGCCAAGACCCTGCCGCACCCAATACCCATAACCATAAAAATCGAGGTAATTGCCGTGACCACCGACATACAAGACAGCCGTTCCGCCCGCTTCGCCTTGCGCTGTTCCAGTTTTGCCGAGCGCTGGTTCCCTGACTCCTGGGTATTTGCCGCCCTGGCAGTATTGGTAGTCGCGGTGGCGACACTGTTCATCGGCGCCAAACCCACGGCCGCTGCCATGGCGTTCGGCGATGGCTTCTGGAGCCTGATACCGTTCACCATGCAGATGGCCTTCGTGGTGATCGGCGGTTACGTGGTCGCCAGCTCGCCGCCCGCCGTCAAACTGATCGATCGCCTGGCACGCATCCCGAAAAACGGTCGCTCCGCGGTGGCCTGGGTCGCATTGATCTCCATGGTCGCGTCGCTGCTCAACTGGGGGCTTTCCCTGGTATTTGGCGGTTTATTGGTACGTGCCCTGGCCCGTCGCACCGATCTGAAAATGGACTACCGCGCCGCGGGCGCCGCCGCTTACTTGGGCCTGGGCGCGGTTTGGGCACTGGGTTTGTCTTCCTCGGCGGCGCAATTGCAGGCCAACCCGGCCAGCCTGCCACCATCGATCCTGTCGATCACCGGGGTCATTCCGTTCACCCAGACCATTTTTCTCTGGCAATCGGGAGTGATGTTGCTGGCGTTGATCGTGATCTCGCTGATCGTGGCCTATGCCACCGCTCCCGGCCCGAACAGTGCCCGTGACGCCGCCGCCTGCGGGATTGATCCCAGCTTCAGCATGCCGGCATTGCAGCCTCGCACCCGCCCGGGAGAATGGCTGGAACATAGCCCGCTGCTGACCATTGCCCTGGCGCTACTGGCCGCCGGCTGGCTGTTCCACGAGTTCTCGACCAAACCTGCGATAAGCGCCATCTCCGGGCTCAACACCTATAACTTCCTGTTCCTGATGCTTGGCGCGTTGCTGCACTGGCGGCCGCGCAGCTTTCTCGATGCCGTGGCGCGCGCGGTGCCGACCACCACCGGCGTGCTGATCCAGTTCCCGCTGTACGGCTCGATTGCCGCGCTGCTGACCACGGTCAAGGGTAGCGACGCCCAGACGCTCGCCCATCACATATCCACCTTTTTCGTACAGATCGCGTCCCACGATACCTACGCCGTGTTGATGGGCGCCTACTCGGCGGTGCTGGGCTTTTTCATTCCTTCGGGAGGCGGCAAATGGATCATCGAAGCCCCCTATGTCATGCAGGTGGCCAATGATCTGAACTATCACCTGGGGTGGGCGGTGCAGATCTATAACGCCGCCGAAGCGCTGCCAAACCTGATCAATCCGTTCTACATGCTGCCGCTGCTGGGAGTGTTGGGGCTCAAGGCCCGGGACCTGATCGGTTTCTCCTTCGTGCAATTACTGGTTCACACGCCATTGGTGCTGGTGCTGCTGTGGGCGCTGGGGACGACATTGTCTTATCTGCCGCCCGTGATGCCATAAAGCCATAAAAAAGGGCCGATATTTTCGTCGGCCCACTTTTTCTTCGCTCCGGTCTGTTTCAGTATGGCTACACCCTGTTCGAGGGGTCCACACGCTGAAAAGGATCTGAGCATGTCCAAACTCGCCGTACTTTCTCTTGCCACCCTGGCCTTCAGTGCCGCCGCCCATGCCGACATCGATGTTCAGTTGGGCAGTACCGAACGCGTCACCCGTCTCTTCGCCTACCCCAACAACTGCAACGTCATTTGTTTTCGCAACTGGACGCTGGAGCAGACCGTTGAGCATTACCTGACCCAAAGCGTGCAGCGTGACGGCTACAGCGCGGCCAAGGTCAGCGTCAAAAGCGACAACGATAAGGTCTACGCCAGTATTAGCGGCGTGCCGCAAGACTACGGCAAACCGTTGACTGCGCTGCTGGATGCCGGTGACCTGGCATACAAGGGCGCCACCAAACTCAACAGCGATAACAAATGGGCCTACGACTGGTACCTGTTCCTGCCGCTGGGCATGGCCCTGGAGAACCGCAAGAGCATTGAGTTGCTGCACTTCCCGCCGGATTACTCCCTGACCCAGGCGCAGGACTACCTGGAATCGGCCACCACCGATCGCTGGGCCACGCTGCTGACCGCCAACGGCATCGCCGCCGAACAGACCCCGGCCTTCCAGACCATTGTCGACATCGCACCGATTGCGGCGCCATCCAATGCCGGCCAGGCGCTGGGCGGGGTCTACGACTATTTCAATGACTACCAGACCACCATGGTCAAGCAAGTCAGCCAGAACGCCAGCGGCGACGCCCTGCCGATGGTGGCCTTCGGTGCTCCCGTGCGGAACTGGATCAAGACACAGTACGGCCAGACCGTGGACGTGCTGGGTCTGGCGACCATTACGCCGACTGCGGGTGTCAAGGTTCCGGTCCTGGGCTCCAACCACCCGAGCTACATCTGGTATGCCGCCGACCCTGACAGCTACAACGGTGATCAGGCCAAGGCGGATGCGGCAGGTTTGAAAGTCATGGGGCAGGACCTCAGCGCTGCATGCTGGCAAGCCGGCATGGGCAGCAAACCGGGCACCGATCCGAGTGCGCAATTGAATCAATGCACACAGACCTGGCAGGTCACGCAAAAGGAAGAAACCTGTGAGCTGTTCTATACCTCGATCCGCAAGCTGTCTGCGGACGAAGCGGCGAAAAAATGCGCGGAGCCGGCAATCAAATCACAACTTCCACAATTGAAAGTCCCCATGCCAGCGCTGCCTGACGCGGTTTAAACCCCAAGGACTTTCCTGCGTAAGCCTGGGCTCACGCGGGAAAGCGCCTTTGGCTCCTGTCAGAGTCGACAGTAGATGGCGTTTCAAGGTTGCGCGAAGCTAGGCAGGTTTCAATGATCGCTGGCAGGATCGCCAGCGCCAGAAGGCCGAGCGTCCTACGCGACAGGGACCGTCATGACCACCTTCCTTGCAGACAGCGCATCCTCACCGAACGGGGACGGCATCTACCCCGAGAAACAACTCAGCACGCGCATGGGTTATCCATCCAGGCGCGATTTCGAAGTGCGCCAGACGACTAACGGCCGCGGCAATGGCATCGTCGCCCGCAAGCGGTTTGCGCCGTTGGAAAGGATGTGCAGGGTATCGGGGCTGATCGTCAGCCGACGACGCCTGCATACACTGCAGATCCTGCCGGACATCCACATGTATGACCCGCGCTTCGCCGGATTGCTGCAGCACTCCTGCAGCCCGAACGTTTTCCTGGACATGAGCGAACTGTGGTTATGGGCGTTGACCATCATCGAGGAAGGTGACTGCCTGACGATGGATTACGCCAGTACCGAACAGAAATTGTATCGACAGTTCGCCTGCCGGTGCGGTTCGTCCAACTGTCATGGCTGGATCACAGGCTATGACGAACCGCCCAACGAGCGAGGGATGAAATTTCTACGGCACTGGCGTCGCGACTGAATGAGCCGAATCAGGGCGCGCCGACCGGACGTAGCCGATACTGCGGCGGCAACTGCTCGAAACCGCTGATCGTCGTGTCCAGGCTTTTCCAGCGGCCGTCCTTGATCCCGTAGATACAGCCGTGAATCGACAGCTTCTGCCCGCGATGCCAAGCGTTCTGCACAATGCTGGTGTGGCCGACGTTGGCCACCTGCTGGATCACATTGAGCTCGCACAAACGATCCACGCGCTCTTCTTCGGTCGGCAATTGGGCCAACGTTTCGCGGTGCTCGTAGTACAGGTCGCGAATCGAACGCAGCCAGCCGTCGATCAGACCCAGTTGACGATCCTGCATCGAGGCACGCACGCCGCCACAGCCGTAATGCCCGGTGACCAGGATATGTTTGACCTTGAGCACGTCCACCGCGTACTGGATCACCGACAGGCAGTTGAGGTCGGTGTGCAGCACCACGTTGGCCACGTTACGGTGCACAAACAGATCGCCGGGCAGCATGCCGACGATCTCGTTGGCCGGCACCCGCGCATCGGAACAGCCGATCCACAGGTACTCAGGGGTTTGCTGACGGGCCAGCTTGGAAAAGAAATCAGGATCTTCCTGCTTGATCGCATCGGCCCAGCGCGCGTTGTTATCAATCAGATCTTGTAATTCGTTCATGCTATCTAGCCCTCGAGAATAGTGCGCAACTTTGACAGACGACCGCCCGTCGAGGTCACGTCCAGAATGCCGTTGGAATTCTCGCCACGGCTGTGGGTCCACCCAGTAAGCCCCACAGTATGAGGAATTGCCATGAATGATTCACGACGTCCTTTCGACGCGGTCCAGCCGGAACCCATCGACGATAACGAAGACCGCATGGGCTCGATGCATGAACTGGAATTCGACGAACAAGAGCCCAGCGCGAAAATCGGCGACGAACTGCCGGAAAATGAACGCGAACAGTTGATGCCGCGTGAACGCGTGCGTGAAGCCGGGCTGACAGGGGCTTCAACGGATGATCACGAACCCACCGACGACGACATGAGCCCGGAAACACTGATCCGCGAAGACGGTGCCCGGGACGCCCATGAAGCCGGTGACGACAAACGGGCGGACTGGGACCTGAGCGTAGTGGATGAAAATGACATTGGCGGGGGTGACGGGCTCGACGAAGCGGAAATGGCCGATATCGATCCGTTGGATGGCAAGCGGTAAGTGTCGATCGAGCTGACGCCATCGCGAGCAGGCTCGCTCCCACAGGTTCTGCGTCATAACCCAATGTCTTGAGCGATGCAGATCCAATGTGGGAGCGAGCCTGCTCGCGATAGCGGTGGATCAGTTTGCACTGGGGTTGAATGTGCCGCCGTCATCGCGAGCAAGCTCGCTCCCACAGGGTTTTGTGTTCGAGCGCAAATTTGATGCACACCGCCAAGCTCTCTGTGGGAGCGAGCTTGCTCGCGATGACGGCGTTGCGGTTAACCTCGATGTGGCAAGTTCAGTCCACCAAGGTACACGCCATGACCACCGCATCTTCGCGTCCGCCCACCGCAGGGTAGTAATCGCGGCGACGGCCGACTTCATTGAAGCCATAGCGCTCATACAGCCGGAACGCTGTGCGGTTGCTGTCACGCACTTCCAGGAAGCACTCCCGAGCCTCGGCCTTGTAGGCAATGGACATAAGATGCTCCAGCAGCCGCAAACCCAAGCCGCGCCCCTGGTTTTCCGGTTTGACGGTGATGTTGAGCAAGTGCGCTTCATCCAGGATGATCTGCACCACGCCGTGGCCCACTTGCTGCTGGCCTTCGAACATCAGCCAGATCTGGTACTTGCCCAGCCCGTCGAGAAAGATCCCTCGGGTCCAGGGGTGGCTGTAGGCCGCATATTCGATTTTCAGCACAGCGTCGAGGTCCGCCTCGGTCATCGGGCGGAACGATACAGCGTCACTCATTCGATTCTTTCCAACGCGCCATCAGCCGGCGCATGGCTTGCCAGACATCAGCCTTGCGCTGTGGCGTTTCCATTAACAATTCCAGGCCGGGCAACGCCCAGGCCGAGCCCAGGCCTTCGACCTGCAGTTCGCGATTGAATGCTTGAGCATCCACCTCACCCGCAAATTTCACCGCCGGCAGGCCGATCAGCCACAGGCACACGCAGGGCTCATCCTCAAGCCGCGCCGAGACAAAACCCTGGACAAAATCCCGCGCCGCTTCTGGTCCCTGGTCCATGGTCCCGCGAGACAACAACGGCCAGCGCACCGGCTCGCCAATGATCTGTGGGCTGTCCGGCAGACCGGCGGCGCGCAGCATGTCCTTGAGCAGCAGATACGCCGGATCGCGGCTTTGAAACGGTTCGCCCGTGGGCAGTTCCACCAGTAGCAGGCAACGTCCTGCCCGTAGCAGTTGCAGCGCGAAACGCGGCGGTGCGACGTAAGGGGCCTTGACCGGGGCCGGGGTCTCATCGGCGGCCTCTACCGGTTTGGCGTTGGTGCGGGTCGATGCCAGGCTCGGGCGCGGAACCTCGATCTTCGGCCGTTCGACCACGGGCGCCACCGGCTCGGCAACCGTCCTGGCCACGGGCGCGCTCACGACCGGCTCGATATCCAGCGGCTCGGGCGTTTCCAGCAGCTCGGGCCGCGACGGGGCGGCAAACGGCAATTCGGTACGCGGCAGCCAGTTGACCACCTGCATGGCGGTCAGATAGGCGCGGCGGCGGGACTCGATAAGCAAGGGTCGGCCACTTGTGGATAACTGAAAGTGGAAGGGATTCTACCGCCCTTCGAGACAGATCGCTTCCCTGTTGAATCAATAGTTGAGCGATTCAACCGACAGTCCGTCTCAGGGGTGAATCGCAACCGGCCTGATGCAGTACAATCGCCCCTTTTAATTGCCAACCCGACGGCCATTGCGATGATCGAACCCAAGCGCGTCTTGCGCGCCCTCGCTGAACACTGGGCATTGCTGGAACCTTTGTGCGAGCACTTCGACCAGGGCACCCTGAGCCTCAACGAATTGCGTTCACAATTGGCCGCCCAACAACTGGACAGCACGCCCCAGGACATCACCAACCTGTTGGACGTGTGGATCCGCCTGGACATCCTCGTACCGGTGGCGAAAAGCCCGAACCGTTTCGAGCTCAACGCCCAGATCCATGACTTCCTCGCCTACCTGCGCCGCGAACACCGTCTGGGCCTGTGCCTGGAGATCGAAGCCTACCTGCGCCACCTCGAGCGCCTGGCCGGCTACATCCAGGACGCGTTCGACATTCGCGACGGCAACGACCTGGCCCGCCAGTTGCGCCTGCTGGACATGCGCGTGCGCGACGTACTCAAGAAACTCGCCAACGACGAACAGGCCCTGGTAGCGGTGGCCGAACGGGCCAAGACCAGCGACCGGCAGATTCCGTTGCGCCAGCGCTACGCCGAAGTACTGGCGACCTGGGATGAATACGTCGAACCGATGATCCAGTTGGTGAACGCCGACGGTGCGTTCGAGCAAGGCGTGCGCAAGGTCGAGAATGTGCTGTTGCGCATGCTCACCGAACAGCAGCGCCTCGGCCACCTGGTGGACGATGACATGCTGCTGCGCACCCACGCGCGCATCCTCGAGATGCAGACCAGCGCCCAGTTGACCCTGCGCCATGCCCGCGAATTGCTCCTGCCGCTACGCGAAGAGGCCCGCCGTCACAACGCGGTGACCCGTGGCGCCGCCCTGGCCCTGGCCGCCATTCGGCGCAAAGGCCTCGATGCCGTGCCCCAAGCCGCCATGCCGCTGTTCACCCGCCCGCAAAGCACCTTCCTGGGCAGCGCCAGTCAGGTCGAAGCCTACGTGTACGCCCTGGCCCGTTTCGAACCGAAACCGGCGCGCTTCCCCAAGTCCCACAAGACCCACAAGGGCGGCGAGGCTCCTCGCGCGCCGCGCACCGTACGCGAGATGGTCGAGCGTTGCGAAGACGCGCTGCCAATGCCGGACCTGATGACCTGGTTGCTGGAGCAGGAGCCGGACGGCGCCACCGACGAATTACTGTACTGGTTCTCGCGCCTGTCGCGGGAAAAACGTTTCAAGCGCGAGCGTCTGGAACGCCGCGACTACCACACTCACGAGCATCAGGTCAGCCTGCGCTCCTTCGCCCTGCTCTCGGCCCGCGACACCGCCGCCGAGGATTCTGCGAGCATCCCCCATGCATCTTGATCTATCCGAACTGTCCCAACTGGCGCCGATTTTTCGCGAGCTGTTCAAGGGTTACCACGTCAGCCGCCGCGACCCGGAGCTGTACGCACAACTGTCGAACTTCCAGGACCAGTACCGCACGCTGTTCAAGGCCCTGGGTTTCGAACTGGTGTGCGACACCCGTGGTTTCTACTACTTCGTGCCGGACCTCGCCGCCGCTGCGGTGAACAAGACCGCCCAACGCCTGGCGCTGTTCACCTTCATCCTCGTCGAGCACCTGGCCGACCAGGGCCGCGACCCGATTGCCGTGCTCGACGGTGGGAGCCTGGGCCGCGATGAGCTGCCCTCGCTTCTGGAAAAGTACCGCGACCTGTTCCTTCAGGCCGAAGTGCAGACCCAGGAAGAGCTGGAAGAAAAAATCATGCGCCGCATGACCCAACTGGGTTTTGCCGGCGAAGAGAACGGTGTCTACCGCTTCCTGCCACCGATGCACCGTTTCCTCGACGTCTGCCTGTCGGTCCAGCAGGACCGCGACCTGGCCGCCAGCCTGCACAGCGTGCTGCCGTTGCCGGCGCCGGTACTGATCGACGAAGACAGCGACGAAAAGTTGCTGCAAACCGATGATCCGCTGGATCTGAGCGAATTCGAAGGTGAAAGCGAAGAAGACGCACTGGCCCGTGCCATTGCCGAAGAACAGGAGACCGACGCATGAGCAAGGAACGCTACGGCATCCGCCGCTTTGCCCTTTTGAACACCGCCGGCTACAGCCTGGGCCTGTTCCCGCTGGAAGAACCTCTGTCGGTGTACGGCGCGAACAACCTCGGTAAATCCGCGTCGATCAACGCCTTGCAGTTCCCGATCCTGGCGCGCATGTCGGACATGAGCTTCGGCAAGTACAGCCTGGAGCAATCCCGGCGGTTCTACTTTGCCTCGGACACCAGCTACATCCTGGTGGAAGTCGCCCTGCCCCACGGCCCGCACGTGATCGGTGTGGTCGGGCGCGGCCCCGGCGGCGGTTTCGGCCACCAGTTCTTTGCCTACGCCGGCAAGCTGGACCTGGCCCATTATCAGAAAGACGACACCTGCCTGCGTCAGAAAGAGCTGTTCACCAACCTGGAGCGCGAAGGCCTCAAAGCCTACGAACTCAAGCCTGATGAACTGCGACGCCTGCTGGTGGGCGGTCATACCTCGATTCCGCTGGACCTGACGCTGATCCCGCTGCGCTCCACCAGCGAGCAAAGCCTCAAGACCTTCCGCGCGCTGTTCATCAACCTGTTGCACATGCGCGAAATTACTGCGGCCAAGCTCAAGCAACTGTTCCTCGACGCGTTCGAGCACAGCCTGCGTTCCGGTAGCGTGGATTACATCGCCGCGTGTGAAGAGGCCTTCCGTGATGTACGACGCATGGAACAGGACTACAACTCCCTGGTGGCTGCCGGTCCGCTGGTGGAGGCCCTGGCCAATGGCGTGAAGCAGCGCGATGTACTGCGCGGCAAACTGCATCGCCTGTCACCGTTGCTCGACTCGCTGCTGGGCACCTGGTCGGACTACGCCAGTGCGCGCAAGGAAGAGCTGACCATCCAGGCCGAACACTACCGCAACGAGCAGGATTCGCTGCAGAACGACCAGCGCGGCGGCACTCAGGAGTTGATGCGCCTGGAACGGGAAATCAGCGGTATCCAGCGCTGGATTGGCGAACTGTCGGTGCTCAAGAACCGCTTTGCCCTGGTGGATGACGTCAAGGTCCTCGAGCAACAACTGCTCGCGGCCAAGGATGCACACGACGAACTGGCCGGTGCCCTGGCCCAGTCCCGGCAGTTCAGCGCCGAAGACCTGGATGAGCGCCTGCGGGATCTGGAAAAACGCCTGAAGTCGGTCAAGCAGCAACTCGATCACGCCGATAACAACAGCTACGCCCGCCTGCGGGAAGAATTCTCGCAACAGGACGTTGAACGCCTGATGCGCCTGTTCAACAGTGCGCTGTTCAGCCTGCCGCTGGGCGAGCACGGTATCGCGCTGGACGAGAACGGCGAGTGGGTCAAATCCATGGAGCTGATCCTCGACGGCTTCAAAGGTGAGCGTTTCGAAGTACCGGGCCTGTCCATCGACCTGTCCCACATCGAACCGCCTGCCCTGCAAGCCCTGGCCGATCGCGCCGCACTGCGGGACCAGAAAGAACGCCTGGAAAAAGAACTCAAGCAGCTCAAGACCCAGCAAGCGGTGGCCGCCGACCGCGCCGCGAGCAAGACCCAGACCGAGGCGCTGTACCAGCAGGTTCTGGATGCGCAGAAAGCCCTGGAAGACTTCCGCCGCACCCAGACCCTGAGTGCCGAGGAAGGCGAAAAGCTTGAGCAACTGGCGCAGATGGAAGCCGCCCAGGACGAACTCAAGCGCTCCAGCGATGCCTTCACCGAACGTGTCCAGCAGTTGTCCGCCAAGTTGCAACTGGTGGGCCGGCAGATCGCCGACATGGAAGCCAAGCAACGTACCCTCGACGACGCCCTGCGCCGTCGTCAATTGTTGCCAGCAGACCTGCCGTTTGGCACGCCGTTCATGGACCCAGTCGACGACTCCATGGACAACCTGCTGCCATTGCTCAATGACTACCAGGACAGCTGGCAGGGTCTGTTGCGGGTCGATGGCCAGATCGAAGCACTGTACGCCCAGGTGCGCCTCAAGGGCGTGGCCAAGTTCGACAGCGAAGACGACATGGAGCGCCGCCTGCAACTGTTGATCAACGCCTATGCCCACCGTACCGACGAAGCCCTGACCCTGGGCAAGGCACGGCGTGCGGCGGTGACTGACATTGCCCGAACCCTGCGCAACATCCGCAGCGACTACGACAGCCTCGAGCATCAACTGGCGCTGTTCAACCGCGAGATCAACAAGCGTCAGGTGTCCAACCTGCAGAGCTTCCGGATCGTCCTGGCGCCGAACAAGGAAGCGCTCAAGCACATCGACCAGATCATCCACAGCGCCGGCCAGTACGAGGAAGGCGAGACCCTGTCGGTGTTCGACCTCAGCCAGAGCGCCGAGCAGGACAACAAGAACGAAGAGGCCAAGGAATACCTGGCCCGCCTGGTGGCGGCCAACCACAACCAGCTCGGCCTCAAGGACCTGTTCGAACTCGCCTTCGAGATCACCAAGGTCAACGGCCAGCCCGTGATCCACACCGATATCGATGGCGCGGCGTCCAACGGCACCACGATGACCATCAAGGCGCTGACCAACATGTATTTGTTGCTGCACCTGATGGACCGCGAACAGGCCGGTCGCGTGCGTCTGCCGTACTACCTTGACGAAGCGGCAGACATCGACGAGAAAAACCAGGCCGCGCTGCTGGAAACCAGCTTGCAGCTGGGTTTTGTGCCGATCCTGGCCAGTGTGAAACCGCAAGTCTGCGCCAGCGTCGCCATCGACCTGGAAGGCGGCAGCGGCCCCAACGGCATCTACATCGACGAGGCGGACTGGAAGTACATCCGCCGTCACGATGCGGTGAAAGCCACGGTGAACGTGCAGGCCGACGAGCCGGAGCTGGATCCGGTTTGAGGTAAATAGCCGGACACAAAAAAGGCCGCGATCCAATGGATCGCGGCCTTTTTCATTGGGCTTTTTAGG
Source organism: Pseudomonas rhizophila (assembly GCF_003033885.1). Lineage (NCBI taxonomy): Bacteria > Pseudomonadati > Pseudomonadota > Gammaproteobacteria > Pseudomonadales > Pseudomonadaceae > Pseudomonas > Pseudomonas rhizophila. Next base: position 4,992,494 of record NZ_CP024081.1, read on the forward strand.
ATTGTCGCGAGCAGGCTCGCTCCCACAGGTTTAGCGTCGCAATCAGATGACACTTCGTGGGAGCGAGCCTGCTCGCGATGGCGTCAGAACAGACTGATTGCCCCCTGATCACTTACCCAGCTTGATCTTCGGCGCCCAGGTCAGCCACTCCTCTTCAAACTGATCGAACAAGGGGAAGGTCTGCTCCGGTCGCGCCGGGTTGCCCATCCGCTCGCCATCCGGGGTGGCAAAAGCGATGCCGCCCTGGATCAGCGTCTCCAGCGACTCAGTCCGCACTGTCGCGCCTTTGAACAACCCGAAGTCCATGCCGAAGCCACTGGTATTCCAGAATCGCGTGCCGCTGCGCACCAATGGCGCGTACTTGGGCTCGATCAGGATATGGACCAGCACACGGTCCGCCGTCTGGCCCAATTCATAGCCGGTGACCTTGCCCACGGTAATCTCGCGATACGTCACCGGCACGCCGGTCTTCAACGAACCACGGCGAGCGGCGCTCAACACCAGGCTCAGACCGGCTTCAGGGACGGCGTTTTGCGGTGGGCTGGCGAGGGCCACGAAGTTTTTCTGCGGCCCCAGGTTTTTCACCGGTGGCTGTACTTCGATGTACTGCCCGGTCACCAGCGTCTCCAGGTTCGAGGTCTTCATCAGCCCCAGTTCGGGCTTGACCACCCAGAACTGGGAGCCGACCCGAGCAATACGCTCCGGCACTTCGGTGATACGTGCGGTGAGCAGGATAGATTGCATGTCGGCGCTGAGGTCCACGTCCTCGATCTTGCCCACATCCAGCCCTTTGAAACGAATCGGCGTGCCGCTGCGCAAACCGTCGGCGCGATCGACCTTGATCGTCACCATTGTGCCTTTCTGTTGCGCGGCTTCGCGGTCTGCATGCAGGCGGAACCGTGGGATGCGCCTTTTCAACGGCACATTGGGTTCCGGCGTCTCGAAAGAAATGCCGCCGGCCATCAGGCTTTGCAAGGATTCGCTCTTGACCTGGATCCCCCCCGTCAAACCACCCGTGAGCGTAATCCCGCTGGCATTCCAGAACCGGGTCGATCCGTTGACCAGACCTTCGTATTCCTTCTCGATGTGCACACCAATGATCAACTGCTTTTTCTTGCGGGAGAACTGGTAGCTCTGCACCGATCCAACCTTGACCTGTTTGTAGAGAATCGGACTGCCGACCTCCAGCGAACCCAGGTTTTCAGTGAGCAGGACCAGGTGCAGCCCGGGCGAACGCAAGTCCAGAGGTGGCGCCTTCGGCCTGGCTTCAAACTCGCGCTGCGGCGCGCCTCCCTTGTCGCCGGGACGTATGGCGATGTAGTTACCTTTGACTAATGCCTCAAGGCCCGTAATCCCCGCCAGCGAGATCGACGGCTTGACCACCCAGAACTGGGTGCCGGTCACCAGGTAATCTTCGGCCAGTGGGTCTAGGGTCAATTCAGCGGTAGCGCTGGACAGATCCGGATCGACCTTGAGGTTCTTCAGGCTGCCGACCTGAATGCCTTTGTACATCACCGGAGTACGACCGGACTGTAACCCTTCGAAGTCGCTGAGCTTGACCTTCACGCGGATGCCGGCAGCGGCAGCGTCGAAGTCTTCATAAAGACGAAACGGCAGGCTCGGGTCTGTGGGCGGACTGTCTTTGCGACTCTCCGGCGTGGCGAACGCGATACCACCGGCCACGATGCTCGCCAGGGATTCGCTGCGCACTTTGACGCCCGACAGATTGGCATCGATGCTGATGCCGCTGGCATTCCAGAAACGCGTATGTTTACGCACCAGGCCGGCATAAGTCGGTTCGATATAGATTTTGATTTCGACCGTGCTCTGATCCTCCGATAGCAGGTAGCTTTTCACCTGCCCGACCTGAATCTGTTTATAGAACACCGGGCTGCCACGGTTCAGCGAGCCCAGGCGCTCGGCCTTGAGGGTCAGGTGCAAACCAGGCTTGGCGTCCGAGAGCGGCGGCTCTTCGGCCAGGGCCTTGAATTTACGGATCGGCTCCCCTTCCCCCGGGCTGATAGCCACGTAGTTACCGGAAACCAGGGTTTCCAGGCCGGTGATGCCGGCCAGGGTCACGCTCGGCTTGACCAACCAGAAGCGTGTCCCGGTCTTGAGGTATTGCTCGACGTCCTTGTTCATCTCAATGGTCGCGACCACGCCTTTCGAGCTGCCTTCGTCATCGAGCTTGAGGGACTTCACTTTGCCAACCGGCATACCCTTGTAGACGACTTCAGTCTTGTTGACCTGAATACCCTCGCCGCTTTCAAAGCGCACGTTGATCTCGATGCCGGTTTCGTTATAGGCCCGCCAGCCGAGCCAGCCGCCGATAATCAAGGCAATCAGCGGCAAGACCCAAATTGCGGACCAGTTCGAAGCCGGTCGGGTTTTAGCGGTAGGCAAATCAGTCATGGTCGTCATCCGACTCCGTGTTATCCCAAATCAGTCGGGGATCGAAGGTTACTGCGGCAATCATTGTCAAAATCACTACGCTGGCAAAAGCAATTGCACCAAGACCGGCTTCGACACTGGCGAGTCGACCGAAATTCACTACCGCCACCAATATGGCGATCACAAAAATATCCAGCATCGACCAGCGCCCAATGAACTCGATAAAACGGTACATAAGGATGCGTTGCCGCGCAGACATGGGCTGGTGCCGTTGCACGGAAAACAGCAGCAAGGCGATGCCTACCAACTTGAAAGTCGGAACGACGATACTGGCGATGAACACCACGGCGGCAATCGGAATCATCCCGTGCTGAACCAGCTCGATGACCCCGGCCATGATGGTGCTCGGAGCCCCTTGCCCCAACGAGTTGATGGTCATGATCGGTAGCATGTTGGCCGGAATGTAGAGAATCGCGGCAGTGACCAATAACGCCCAGGTCCGCATCAAGCTGTTTGGGCGACGAGGATGAACCAGGGCGCCGCAGCGGGTACAGGTTTGTGTATCGACGTCAGCTTCCTGCCGGTTTAGCTCGTGGCATTCTGTGCAGATCAAAATACCCGCATCAATCGCCCGCATGAGCGTCCTCTCCTGATAACGCTTGCCAGATCTGATGCGGCGACATCACCACCTCCAGCCAGACCTGGACGAGCAACAAACTGATAAAACACGCCAGACCAAGCCCCACGGTAATGGCCGCCATGTCTGCCAACTTGACGATGGCCACCAGCACACCCATGAGGTAAACCTCCAGCATGCCCCAGTCGCGTAAATGGTGATAAATGCGATAGAGCAATAAGCCGTAGCTACGGCCGATATTCCAGCGAATGGTCAGTAGCACGGCCAATTGGCAAAGCAGTTTAAGCAGCGGAATACCCATGCTGCACAGGAAAACCACCACCGATACACCCTGCATGCCGGTATTGAACAGGCCGACCACACCACTCCAAACGGTGTCCTGGGAGGATTGGCCGAGCAAATTGAGCTGCATGATGGGTAAAAAGTTCGCAGGCACATACAACAGCAGAGCGGCAATGACCAATGCAAGGCTGCGTTCGACCACATTGTGTCGGTGAGCGTAGAGCTCATACCCACAGCGAGGGCATTCGGCTTTTTCGCCATGGGCCAGCTGGGGCTTGCGCATCAACAGGTCGCACTCATGGCACGCCACCAAGTCATCCAACGGCAGATCTGACAACCGAGGGGCGTCAAACGGATCGGGCATAAAGAGCTCTGGCTCAACTAAGGTGGAGGCTATTCTAGTTCGCTGGCTTGAAAATAACTGTGCAAATTTATTCCGAGCCTCGGCGCAATTTTATTGCGGGCAAAACAAAACCCCTACCTGCGTCAGCAGATAGGGGTTTCGGAATTTAATCTTGACGATGACCTACTCTCACATGGGGAAACCCCACACTACCATCGGCGATGCATCGTTTCACTACTGAGTTCGGGATGGGATCAGGTGGTTCCAATGCTCTATGGTCGTCAAGAAATTCGGTAGCCAGCGCGTGCCTTGCGGTCACGTTCCAGCAAATGGGTATGCGATAGGTTTGTGTGTTGTGCGAACTTTCGGTTCATAGCGTCTTCACACACCGCAATCTGGTGCCCTGTATCGGGTCAGCAAATTGCTTGGGTGTTATATGGTCAAGCCTCACGGGCAATTAGTATGGGTTAGCTCAACGCCTCACAGCGCTTACACACCCCACCTATCAACGTCGTAGTCTTCGACGGCCCTTCAGGGGAATCGTCTTCTTCAATGAATCAAGCAATTCGTGTGGGAGCTCATGAAGCAGCTGCGGTCGTCGATTAAGGAGGTGATCCAGCCGCAGGTTCCCCTACGGCTACCTTGTTACGACTTCACCCCAGTCATGAATCACACCGTGGTAACCGTCCCCCCGAAGGTTAGACTAGCTACTTCTGGTGCAACCCACTCCCATGGTGTGACGGGCGGTGTGTACAAGGCCCGGGAACGTATTCACCGCGACATTCTGATTCGCGATTACTAGCGATTCCGACTTCACGCAGTCGAGTTGCAGACTGCGATCCGGACTACGATCGGTTTTGTGGGATTAGCTCCACCTCGCGGCTTGGCAACCCTCTGTACCGACCATTGTAGCACGTGTGTAGCCCAGGCCGTAAGGGCCATGATGACTTGACGTCATCCCCACCTTCCTCCGGTTTGTCACCGGCAGTCTCCTTAGAGTGCCCACCATTACGTGCTGGTAACTAAGGACAAGGGTTGCGCTCGTTACGGGACTTAACCCAACATCTCACGACACGAGCTGACGACAGCCATGCAGCACCTGTCTCAATGTTCCCGAAGGCACCAATCCATCTCTGGAAAGTTCATTGGATGTCAAGGCCTGGTAAGGTTCTTCGCGTTGCTTCGAATTAAACCACATGCTCCACCGCTTGTGCGGGCCCCCGTCAATTCATTTGAGTTTTAACCTTGCGGCCGTACTCCCCAGGCGGTCAACTTAATGCGTTAGCTGCGCCACTAAGAGCTCAAGGCTCCCAACGGCTAGTTGACATCGTTTACGGCGTGGACTACCAGGGTATCTAATCCTGTTTGCTCCCCACGCTTTCGCACCTCAGTGTCAGTATCAGTCCAGGTGGTCGCCTTCGCCACTGGTGTTCCTTCCTATATCTACGCATTTCACCGCTACACAGGAAATTCCACCACCCTCTACCATACTCTAGCTCGACAGTTTTGAATGCAGTTCCCAGGTTGAGCCCGGGGATTTCACATCCAACTTAACGAACCACCTACGCGCGCTTTACGCCCAGTAATTCCGATTAACGCTTGCACCCTCTGTATTACCGCGGCTGCTGGCACAGAGTTAGCCGGTGCTTATTCTGTCGGTAACGTCAAAACACTAACGTATTAGGTTAATGCCCTTCCTCCCAACTTAAAGTGCTTTACAATCCGAAGACCTTCTTCACACACGCGGCATGGCTGGATCAGGCTTTCGCCCATTGTCCAATATTCCCCACTGCTGCCTCCCGTAGGAGTCTGGACCGTGTCTCAGTTCCAGTGTGACTGATCATCCTCTCAGACCAGTTACGGATCGTCGCCTTGGTGAGCCATTACCTCACCAACTAGCTAATCCGACCTAGGCTCATCTGATAGCGCAAGGCCCGAAGGTCCCCTGCTTTCTCCCGTAGGACGTATGCGGTATTAGCGTCCGTTTCCGAGCGTTATCCCCCACTACCAGGCAGATTCCTAGGCTTTACTCACCCGTCCGCCGCTCTCAAGAGGTGCAAGCACCTCTCTACCGCTCGACTTGCATGTGTTAGGCCTGCCGCCAGCGTTCAATCTGAGCCATGATCAAACTCTTCAGTTCAAACATCTTTGGGTTTTGAGAAAACCCTAAACTTGGCTCAGCAATCGTTGGTTACATCTTTGATTTCTCGCGGAGTAACTTGTGATGCTGATAATCTGTTGACTAGCAGTCTGACTCCACAAGCACCCACACGAATTGCTTGATTCAGTTGTTAAAGAGCGGTGGGTTGAGCCTTTCGTCTCAACCGAGGCGCGCATTCTACAGCGCRCMGRGTATCTGTCAAGCGGTTATTTTAAGAAGTTTTCAAAGTTTCCTCTGCAACTTCAACCACTTGCGCTTCCGATCTCTCGTTAGCGGGAGGCGAATTCTACAGCGTTACTCGCTGCTGTCAACACCTCTTTTTGACCGCTTTCGATCGAGAAGATCGAATCGTTAACGGAGCCAGGAAAACCGCCCCACCAACTGCTTCCCAAGCTTCGATGACCTGAAGCCCTGCGCTGCCTAAAATCGTTTAACTCATTGAAACTTAATGAGTTTTTCGTTTCGACTGCGCCGGAAGTGGGGCGAATTATAGACTTCCAGGATTTGCCGTCAAGCGTTAATTACGCTTTTGTTGCAGAAGGTGCTTTGCGTCCAATTAAACGCGGTATCCGGCGCGTAACCACAGGAATTCGAAGCATCAAAAGCACAGCACCTATAAAGGCGTAAATCGACCACTCCTTAAGATCCGCCCGCACAATCCACAACATATGCAGCAATCCAAGGCCCAAGATCGGATAAACCAGGCGATGCAGTTTTTTCCAGCGCGCGCCCAGTCGCCGCTGACTGTAGCGATTGGAAGTAATCGCCAGCGCCAAGAGCCCAAGAAACCCGAGCGCTCCGACGATAATATAAGGTCGCTTGCTCAGCTCGACGCCCAGTTGCGACCAATCGAACCCCAGGATGAACGCCGTATACCCACTCAAATGCAGCACCACATAAGCAAAGCACCACAATCCCAGCTGACGCCTGACCGCGATCCACCCTGCCCACCCCGTGAGTTTCTGCAACGGCGTCATGCTCAAGGTGATCAACAACAAAATAAGCGTGCCCAACCCGAGCCGATCCACCAGCACCTTGCCTGGGTCAGGCCCCAACTTATTCATCAACGCTTCGTAGAGCCAGAGCAACGGCCAAACCGCCGCCGCGACAAAGACGCCGATTCGCCAGACTGGAAAACGCATCAGTAGTCCTTCCTCAAGTCCATCCCTGCATATAAAGAAGCGACTTCATCCTGATAGCCGTTGAACATCAACGTATCGCGCACGTTAGGACTGAACAGCCCGCTCGGCAGACGGCGCTCCCGTGCCTGGGTCCAACGCGGGTGATCGACCGTCGGATTGACGTTGGCGTAAAAGCCGTACTCGTCGGACGCAATGCTCTGCCAGGTGGTCTTGGGCTGCTCGCTGACCAGACTGATGCGCACAATGGACTTCACACTTTTGAACCCGTACTTCCACGGCACCACCAAGCGCAACGGTGCACCGTTCTGATTCGGCAACTCTCGCCCATACATCCCAACCGCCATGATTGCCAGCGGATTCATCGCTTCATCCAGTCGCAAGCCCTCGACATAAGGCCAGTCGATCAAAGCAAACCCTGAGCGCTGCCCTGGCATAGTCTTGGGATCCTGCAGGGTTTCGAAACGAATGTACTTGGCCTTGGAGGTCGGCTCGACCTGCTTGAGCAACGCCGAAATGGGAAAGCCAATCCATGGGATAACCATGGACCAGGCCTCCACGCACCGCAGGCGATAGATTCGCTCCTCCAACTGGTAAGGCTTCATGAAGTCTTCCAAGGCATAGCGCCCCGGCCTGCCCACCTCTCCATCCACCACCACGCTCCAGGGCTCGGTTTTCAAGGATCCGGCATTGGCCGCCGGATCACCTTTGCCGGTTCCGAACTCATAGAAATTGTTGTAATGGGTGGCGTCTTTAAAAGGGGTGATGGACTCATCCTTGACCGTAACCGCGCCCCATTGGGTGGACGGCAGCTTCTCGGCAAACCAGGACGGCGCCTTGCCGGGCTCGACATCCGCATAACGCGCAACATCGGCAGCACTGGCCCAACGCGGAAGACCGCTGACGGCAAGCCCCGCCATGGCGGCCCCAAGCATTTGGCGACGGGATAGATAGAGGGATTCTGGCGTGACGTCCGACTCAAGGCAGTCGGACGACTTGGGGATCTTGATCAGCATGACAACTCCGCAGCATTGGAGGGCAGATGCACCAATAGACTGCGGAGTATGAGGGAAATTACATCACTCGGCTTTTTTGTGTCGGCGCAGGCGCAACAGGTATTGAACCGGGCCGGAAGCGGCATAGGCGAGGAATACCAGCAACAAGATACGTGGCGGATCACTGAAGACCACCGCGAACACCAGCACCACCGCCAGAATCGCAACGAACGGCACCCGCCCTTTGAGATCCAGCTCCTTGAAGCTGTTGTACTTGATGTTGCTGACCATCAGCATACCGGCCGCCGCTACCAGCAGCGCCACAAGGAACGACATCTTCGATCCCTGGATACCGTAGTCGCTGAAAGCCCAGACAACACCGGCTACGACACCCGCAGCGGCAGGACTCGCCAAGCCGATGAAGTAGCGCTTGTCAGCCGTACCGACCTGGGTGTTGAAACGTGCCAAACGCAACGCGGCACCGGCAACATAGATGAAGGCGACCATCCAGCCGACCTTGCCCATGTCCCCCAGCGCCCAACCGAACGCCAGCAAGGCCGGGGCCACGCCGAAAGCGACCATGTCCGACAGCGAATCGTACTCGGCACCGAACGCGCTCTGGGTATTGGTCATGCGGGCCACACGCCCGTCCAGGCCATCGAGCACCATGGCGACAAAGATCGCGATGGCAGCGAAGGCAAAGTAACGACTCGCCCCGGCGCTATCGCCGGCGCTCAAGGCCGCTTGGGCGCTCATGGAGCTGATGATGGAATAGAAACCGGCGAACAGGTTCGCGGTGGTGAACAGATTCGGCAGCAGATAGATGCCACGGTGCCGGACCTTACGGCCTTCAGCGTCATGTCCTTCTTCGACGTGCTCATCGATGGGCAGCAGGCTTTCGGCGTCAGGAGCCTGGTTGGGCTCGTCGGGGCGTTCGCTCATGGACAGTACCTTGCAACGGTGTGAAAAATTCGACAGGTGTCTGGGACGAGGGTTCGGCCGCAAACGATGCAGCTTTATACCAGAAGCCACCGCCCAAACGAAAAAACGCGGCCAGGGCCGCGTTTTCCGATCAAGCTCGCGACTTAGTTCTTGGCTTTGTCGACGATCTTGTTGGCACCGATCCACGGCATCATCGAGCGCAGCTGCTCGCCAATGATTTCGATACCGTGAGCGGCGTTGTTGCGACGCTTGGCGGTCATCGAAGGATAGCCGGTAGCGCCTTCGCTGATGAACATCTTGGCGTATTCGCCGTCCTGAATACGTTTCAGGGCGTTACGCATGGCCTGGCGGGATTCGGCGTTGATCACTTCCGGACCCGTCACGTACTCGCCGTATTCAGCGTTGTTGGAGATCGAGTAGTTCATGTTGGCGATACCGCCTTCGTACATGAGGTCAACGATCAGCTTCAGTTCGTGCAGGCATTCGAAGTAGGCCATTTCCGGCGCGTAGCCAGCTTCAACCAGGGTTTCGAAACCGGCCTTGACCAGCTCGACAGTACCGCCGCACAGAACGGCTTGTTCGCCGAACAGGTCGGTTTCGGTTTCGTCCTTGAAGGTGGTTTCGATGATGCCGGTACGGCCGCCGCCAACACCGGCAGCGTAGGACAGAGCGACGTTCTTGGCGTTGCCGGAGGCGTCCTGATAGATCGCGATCAGGTCAGGGATACCGCCGCCCTTCACGAATTCGGAACGAACGGTGTGGCCCGGGGCCTTCGGCGCGATCATGATCACGTCGAGGTCGGCGCGTGGCACTACCTGGTTGTAGTGAATCGCGAAACCGTGGGAGAAGGCCAGGGTGGCGCCTTTCTTGATGTTCGGTTCGATTTCGTTCTTGTACAGCGAAGACTGGAACTCGTCCGGGGTCAGGATCATGACCAGGTCGGCGGCGGCAACGGCAGAAGCCACGTCGGTGACTTTCAGGCCATGGGCCTCGGCCTTGGCAACGGTGGCCGAGCCTTTACGCAGGCCGACGGTCACGTCAACACCGGAGTCCTTGAGGTTGCACGCCTGGGCGTGGCCTTGGGAACCGTAACCGATGATGGCGACTTTCTTGCCCTGGATGATCGACAGGTCGCAGTCTTTATCGTAGAAAACTTTCATGAATTACCCCTATTTCCGGCCATTCAGGCCATTCGCTAATTTGGTTTAGATGCTCAGTACTTTGTCGCCACGGGCAATCCCGGTGACGCCACTGCGTACGGTTTCCAGAATCGAGGCAGTGCCGATCGATTGAATGAAGCTGTCGAGCTTGTCGCTGGTACCGGTCAACTGAACGGTATAGACGCTGGCGCTGACATCGACGATCTGCCCACGATAAATATCGGTAGTGCGTTTGATCTCGGCGCGCTGGGCACCGGTGGCCTTGACCTTGACCAGCATCAGCTCGCGCTCGATGTGCGCGCTTTCCGACAGGTCCACCAGCTTGACCACCTCGATCAGCTTGTTCAGGTTCTTGGTGATCTGCTCGATGATTTCATCGTGCCCCACAGTGGTCAACGTCAGACGCGACAGGGTCGGGTCTTCGGTTGGCGCCACGGTCAGGCTTTCGATGTTGTAGTTGCGCTGCGAAAACAGGCCCACTACGCGAGACAGAGCACCCGGTTCGTTTTCCAGAAGCAGGGAAATAATATGTCGCATGATTAGGTACGCTCCGTCTTGCTCAGCCACATATCGCGCATGGAGCCGTCTTTGATCTGCATCGGGTAGACGTGCTCGCTGGTATCGACCTTGATATCGAGGAACACCAGGCGATCCTTCATGGCGAAAGCTTCTTCGAGCCCGGACTTCAAGTCCTTCAGGTCAGTGATGCGGATGCCCACGTGACCATAGGCTTCGACCAGCTTGACGAAGTCCGGCAACGACTCCATGTAGGAGTGCGAGTGACGGCTGCCGTAGCTCATGTCCTGCCACTGGCGAACCATGCCCAGTACGCCGTTGTTCAGGTTGACGATTTTCACAGGCAAACCGTACTGCAGGCAGGTCGACAGCTCCTGGATGTTCATCTGGATACTGCCCTCGCCCGTGACACAGGCGACGTCGCTATCCGGAAAGCTCAACTTGACGCCCATGGCCGCCGGGAAACCGAAGCCCATGGTGCCCAGACCACCGGAGTTGATCCAGCGGTTGGGCTTGTTGAACTTGTAGTACTGCGCGGCGAACATCTGGTGCTGGCCCACGTCGGAGGTCACAAAGGCATCGCCCTTGGTCACTTCGCACAGGGTTTCGATTACGGTCTGCGGCTTGATCACGCTGCCGTCGCCCTTGTCGTAAGGGAACAGGCCACGATCACCGCGCCACTCATCAACCTGCTTCCACCAACTGGCCACGGACTCCTTGTTCGGAGCCTCGCCGATTTCCTTGAGGATGGCGACCATTTCGCTCAGCACGCTCTCCACAGGACCGACAATCGGCACGTCTGCCTTGATGGTCTTGGAGATGGACGCTGGGTCGATGTCGATATGGATGATCTTGGCGTTCGGGCAAAATTTCGCCGGGCCGTTGATGACACGGTCGTCGAAACGCGCGCCGACCGCCAGAATCACATCGGCATGGTGCATCGCCAGGTTGGCGGTATAGCTGCCGTGCATGCCGAGCATGCCGATGAACTGACGGTCAGTGCCCGGGTAGGCGCCCAACCCCATCAGCGTATTGGTGACCGGCAGGTTGAGCATTTTCGCCAATTCGGTCAGCGGCGCGGAGCCACCACCGAGGATAACGCCGCCACCCGAGTACAGCACCGGACGCTTGGCCGCCAGCAGCATTTCGGCTGCCTTGCGGATTTGCCCGGAGTGACCGCGCACAGCCGGGCTGTAGGAACGCAGCTTGGCTTTCTTGGGGAAAATGTATTCGAACTTCTCGGCCGGGTTGGTCATGTCTTTCGGGACATCGACCACAACCGGGCCCGGACGACCGGATTCAGCCAGGTAGAAAGCCTTCTTCATGACCTCCGGGATCTCCGAAGCGTGCTTGATCATGAAGCTGTGCTTCACGATCGGCCGGGAAATACCGATCATGTCGGTTTCCTGGAACGCGTCGGTGCCGACCATGGTGCTGGGCACCTGACCGGAGATGATCACCATCGGGATAGAGTCCATGTACGCCGTGGCGATACCGGTGATGGCGTTCGTGGCGCCAGGGCCGGAAGTCACCAGGACCACGCCGGCTTTACCGGTGGCACGGGCATAACCGTCAGCCATGTGGGTCGCCGCTTGCTCATGACGAACCAGGATGTGGGTCACTTCCGGTTCTTTGAACAGGGCATCATAGACATGAAGAAGAGCACCACCGGGGTACCCGTAGATATATTTGACGCCTTCGTCACGCAAAAAGCGGACGAGCATCTCACCGCCAGATAAAAGCTCCACGTTGTTCACCTCTAAAACGCCAGAATACCGGCCCACAAAAAGGGACGGGTCTTAATAGGTTTACTTCTCGGCAGAGCATGAGCGACGGTGGTCGCCGACTACGTCAGCACTGACTGAGCAAGTATTGGGATCGTCCCAAGTGTTGCGGGCCTTTCCCACCCAGCGCGAGGTAACGCGTTGCGGGTGTAACAGGTCGGCGCGGATGTGCGCCTCATGATCTGCCGAGTGGGCCTGCTTCTGGCAGTCCCTCTACAGCGGACTTTGGATTCTTCTGTTTCGCCCTCTGCAAGTCAAGCCGTCAATGTGCTTTATTCGAAGTAAGCGCATGAGAACGCAAGAAAAAACCTTTAAACAGCAACTGTGTTAGCTTCAATTGCGCAACCCATGACAAGGAAACAGCATGCGAATGTTCTTCTTGACGGCCAGCCTGCTGGTTGGCCTGAGCCCGATGTGCATGGCCGGTCAGGTCTATAAATGGGTGGACGCCCAAGGGGTTACCCACTTTGGCTCCCAGCCACCGCCTGAAGGACAGGCCACGACGGTGATCAAGTCCTCCCCTTCCGCCGCCAAGCCAGCAGCCCCCCCGCCTGCCGGGGTCATTGGTGACCAGAAGGCGATTGACCAACAGGTCAAGCAACAGATTGCCGAGCAGCAAGCCCAGCTCAAGGCCTTCTGCGAACAGACTCGGACCAATCTGGCGCAACTGCAGAACAACCCGCGGGTACGCGAGGATGTGGAAGGGGAAATGCGCCGCCTCACAGAAGAGGAGCGGCGCCAGCGCATCGACGAAACCCGCAAGCAGATCGAGGAGCACTGCCAATAAATGGCGGTCAGTTAACGTCGCTGATCAATTGGTCGAACTGCGCCAACAGTCGCTGCAACTCCACGCCTTGCCCCGGCCGCTGGGCATAGACCATTTGAGCCATCTCCAGGATGCCCGAGGCGTTGGGCAGCGGCAGGTCATTTTCCAGGATGGCTTTCATGCGCGGCAGGAAAATCCATTGCAGCCATTGCTCGAAGTCCAGCGTGTCGACCGCGAACGGCTCGACACTGGCCAACGCCTCGGCCGACGGCGAAACGCTGCTCCACCAGCCCTGGACCCGCAACTCGCGCTCAATCAGCAGCAACTGATCGGCGATCTTGGGAAAACGCGTATCCATCAGAGCGAAACCTTGGCCTTCTGACGGGCCAATGCCGCGCCGGCGGAGTCGCCTTGTTTCTCACGGGCCTGAGCGATCAATTCCCACAGGCTGGCCTGAAGCGCCGGACGACCGTTGGCGAATGTCAGGCCACGGCGGGCCAGTTGCTCGGCTTGCGGCGCATCGCCCTGGGCCATGCGCACCTGGGCCAGGCGATAGAGAACCTGGGGTTCACGCGGCGCAACACGCTGGGCTCGCTCAAGGCTGGAGGACGCACCATTGAGGTCACCACCGGCCTGTTGCTGTTGGGCTGTGGTGAGCAATGCCAGTACTGGACCGTCCAATTGTTCATCAGCGGACAGACCTCCCGAACTGGTCGAGGGAATGCTGCTCGGTGCAGAAGGCATGTTGAAGCTGCCCTGGTCGATTGGTGAGGTATCGATAGGGCCCGGCGTGATCGGCCCTGGCGTGATCGGTGTGCTGCTGATCGGTGCCGACGTCGTGGCGCCGCCACCGGGCACCATCACGACGACACCGGTATCGCCCTGGGGAATCGCCTGGACCTGTCCCTGCACCGGCCGCTGCACCGTCGTTTGACGGAAGCCGCCATTGGCCGAGACCCGCTCGCTATTGGAAACGGCAGTGCCGGAATCGACAACCGGAATCGAACCGCGTTGTACGGTAGAGCAACCACTGAGCAATGCCACGGCCGTAACCGCTGGAATCAACCACTTGTTCACTTGAAACCCTCTTTGCTTAATTCATCCAGTCCTTGACCCAATCCATGACCGATTCGGCGGGGTTTGGAATGCCACAGGCTGCACCGGGTGGTGGTTCGCTGCCGCGAATATACGGCATCTGCACCGCGCCCGGGCAACTGGCGTCGGAGCCTTGGCCGGTGCGCGAATCCACCCAGGCCTGAACGATATTGTCTGGTTGCGGCATGTCCAGCGGCAACGGATCGGCCTTGCGCATGAAACTGGTCCAGACCTGCAATGCACCGGTGGCGCCAGTGAACGGGGTCTTGCCATTGTCGTCACGGCCGAGCCAGACCACTGCCAGCAGGTCCTGGCTGAAACCGGCAAACCAGCTGTCGCGCGAGTCGTTGCTGGTACCGGTCTTGCCCGCCAGGGTCAGGTTACGCGGTAGTACGTTATAAACCGAACTGCCGGTGCCTTCACGCATGACCCGTTGCATGGCGCTCTGGATCAGATAAATGGACGCGGGATCAAAACGCTGTTGGATCTGGAACGGATAGCGCTTGAGCGGCTCGCCGTCGGCGGTAAGCACGCTGCGAATGCCGCGCATCGGCGTGTTGAAGCCACCGTTGGCCAGTGTCTGGTACATGGCTGCCACTTCAATCGGCGTGAGGCCACCGGCTCCCAGCAGCATCGATGGGAATGCCGGGAATTCGCGACTGACACCCAGGCGGGCCAAGGTCTTGAGGACATTCGGCACGCCGATTTCAAGCCCGAGGCGAGCCGTCGACAGGTTGTAGGAATGCGCAAGCCCCTGGTACAGGAACACCGTACCGTGGGAGCGGCGATCATAATTTTGCGGCTTCCACACCTGGCCGTCCGCGCCCTTGACCGAGAACGCCTCGTCGGACAGCCAACTGGTCAGGGTGTACTGGCTCGGTTTTTCCAGGGCGGTGAGGTAGACCGCCGGCTTGATCAGGGAGCCGATCGGGCGGACCGCATCGAGCGCCCGGTTGAAACCGGCAAAACTGGCCTGCCGACTGCCGATCATGGCCTGGACTTCGCCGGTTTCCGGGTTGGTCACCACCATCGCGGCTTCCACTTCATCAGAGCCCTTGCGCCCGGCCAGTCGCTTGAAGGTGTCATTGACCGATGCTTCGGCCTTCATCTGCAGGATCGGGTCGAAACTGGTGAAGATCCGCAGGCCTTCTTCGGTCAAGTCTTCGTCGCGGTAGTCCTCACGCAGTTGACGCTTGACCAGGTCCATGAAACCAGGGAACGAGCTGTCTGCCAGACTGCCACGCTTGGTCACACCCAAAGGCATCTTCTTCGCCGCTTCGACTTGCTCGGCCGTTGCCACGCCTTGCTGTTGCAGTAAGTCGAGTACCAGATTGCGCCGCTCGAGGGCACGCTCCGGATTACGCCGCGGGTTGTAGGAGGACGGCCCTTTCACCATCCCCACCAGCAATGCCACTTGATGCAGCTTGAGCTCGGACAGCGGCTGGCTGAAGAAGAACTGGCTGGCTAGGCCGAAACCGTGAACCGCCCGCTGTCCGTCCTGGCCGACAAAGACTTCGTTGAGATACGCCTCGAGAATCTCCCGCTTGTCGTAGTGCATCTCCAGCAACAGCGCCATCATGGCTTCGGTAAGCTTGCGGCTGAGGCTGCGCTCGTTGGTCAAATAGAAGTTCTTGACCAATTGCTGGGTCAGGGTACTGCCGCCCTGGCGCATACGGCCCGAGGAGGTGTTGACCCAGATGGCCCGGGCAATCGACTTGGGCGAGACGCCGAAGTGATGGTAGAAATCGCGGTCCTCGACAGCGATCAGCGTATCGAGCAGGAACGGCGGCACCTGGTCGATCTTGATCAGGATCCGGTCTTCAAGGTTCTTGGGGTACAGGCCACCGATCAGCAGCGGTTCAAGGCGCACCACTGACAGCTTCGCATTGTTGGCACCGGTCAGCGCAGCCACGTAGTCGCCGGAGAAGCGCACTCGCACCGCCTGCGCCTGCTCCATGCCTTCATAAAATTGGAAACCGCGGGTATTGAGGTCGACGGTATTGCCGTTGACGGACGCAGCACCCGGGCCATTGGCAACGCTTTCACGGCGATAGCCGAGGGCATCGAGCTCGGTCAGGAAATCGTCCCGACTCAGCTTTTGTCCGACGAACAGCTCCAGGGGCCTGGCGTAGACCTTGGCCGGGATGGTCCAGCGCTTGCCGGAGAACTTCTCCTGGACCACGGCATCGAGGTAGACCGCAAAGCCAGCGAGCACGACGAGGCCCACCAGGCTGAGTTTAAGGGCCCAGCCCAGCCAGGGCCGCAAGCGACTGGCGGGTGGTTTCTTGGGGGTACGGGGGGATCGGGTACGAGTCATGGCGGCGGATTATACGCACTTTGCCGCGGTTCAACATGACCACACAACGGCCCCCTCCTGTTTGCGTTAACGCGGCTTGCCGCCATAATGACGGCCTTGAATTTTCCCAGTCTCTGAAGGATCGCCCGTGAGCCAGTCCCTGATCGCTGCCCTGCAAAACCCGGCCCTCTATCCGCATCCCGTCGAAGGGTTCCAGGTCATCGAGACCCACATTTCCTGGGTATTGCTCACCGGGCCGTATGCCTACAAATTCAAAAAACCGGTCAATTTCGGCTTCCTTGATTTCACCAGCCTCGAGGCACGCAAGCATTTCTGCGGGGAAGAACTGCGCTTGAACCAGCGCCTGACCCAGGATTTGTACCTGGAAGTCATGCCGATTACCGGCACCCCGCAAGTGCCGCAACTGGGTGGCGAAAGTCCGGCCATCGAATACGCCCTGAAGATGCGTCAGTTTCCCCAGAGCCAACTGCTCAGCACGCTCCAGGCCAACGGCGAACTGACCACCGCGCACGTTGACGAAATGGCCGCGCAGATCGCCCGCTTCCATCTCTCTACGCCCACCGTGCCTGCCGAAAACGCCGCCGGCACCCCCGACAGCGTTATGGCACCGGTGCGGCAGAACTTCGAACAGATTCGTCCGTTCCTCAGTGACAAGGCTGACCTGTTGCAGCTCGAAGCCCTGCAAGCCTGGGCCGAAAGCAGCTTCGAACGCCTCAAACCGCTGTTCACTCAACGCAAGACTGAAGGTTTCATCCGCGAATGCCACGGTGACATCCACTTGGGCAATGCCACGGTGATCGATGGCAAGGTAGTGATTTTCGACTGCATCGAGTTCAACGAGCCGTTCCGCTTCACCGATGTCTATGCCGACACTGCATTCCTGGCGATGGACCTGGAAGACCGCGGCCTCAAGTCGCTGGCGCGACGTTTCGTCAGCCAATACCTGGAGCTGACCGGCGACTATCAAGGCCTGGAGCTGCTGAACTTCTACAAAGCCTACCGCGCCCTGGTCCGCGCCAAGGTCGCGCTGTTCAGCATGCCGACCGAAGCCGACCCGGTGCAGCGCGCCACAACCCTGCGCCAATACCGCAACTACGCGAACCTGGCCGAAAGCTACAGCACCATTCCCTCGCGCTTTCTGGCCATCACCCACGGCGTTTCGGCCGTTGGCAAAAGCCATGTCGCGATGCGCCTGGTGGAAGCCCTGGGCGCCATTCGCTTGCGCTCGGACGTTGAGCGCAAGCGTCTGTTTGGTGAGCAGCAAGTGCCCAATGATCCACAAGCCGGCATCTATAGCAGCGGCGCCAGCGACGCCACTTATGCCCGCTTGCATGAAATCGCCAGTGTCATCCTGCATGCCGGCTTCCCAGCAGTGATCGACGCCACGTACCTCAAACACGATCAGCGCGATGCTGCGGCGAAAGTTGCCGAGGCCACGGGCGCTCCGTTCCTGATCCTCGATTGCAATGCGCCACAAGCGGTTATCGAGAGCAGGCTGGCGCAGCGTCAGGCCGATCAGACAGATCCGTCCGACGCAAATCTGGCCGTTATCGCCGCCCAACAGGCCAGCCGCGAAGCACTCACCCCTGCGGAAATCCTGTGCAGCAAACGGGTCCAGACCAATGAAAGCGGCACGCTCGACATCGTGGTCGCGCAGATTCGTCAACGCTTGCCAGGCCTGTAAAAAACTATTTCGGCCGTGGAGTCTGCCCACCCTTCACGGCCGCCAAACAGTGGCACTATACTGGCGTCATAAAACCAACAGGTGATATGAAATGAGCCTACCCAAGCTTCTCAGTACCCCGCTTTATGCTTTGCTGCGCGAAGACGACATTGCCGGTTTCAACAACGAACGGCCACAAGGCCCGGTTGATATGCGTGGCGGCGATTTTCGCGGTCTGGATCTGCGAGAGCTCAATGCCGACGACGTGGATTTCACCGACGCTTACTTCCGCTCCGCGGATTTGCGCGGCATCGATTTTCGCAAGTCGTCCCTGGAAGGTGCCAGCCTGGCCCATGCGCAAATATCGGGCGCCTATTTCCCGGCAGAACTGTCTGCCGACGAAATTCTGATGTCGATGAACTTTGGCACCCGGCTGCGCTACCGCACCCGCTGAATCGGGCCGAATCTGCCGTCAACCCAATTGATCTCCAGCGCCCCCGCCTGCGCTGGACGCTGCATCTTGCCGCGCGCCCCCACCTATCGTGCGTAATGCATTAGAAGCTTTTGCTTCAAATCCCACCAAAGAATCACGTTTTTCCTACTGACCGCTACACTCCTGAGAAGCTTGCCCACTGCACCAGTCGGCCGTCGCAAGGAGGTTCGATGAATGATGAACTGCAACACCTGAAGAACCTGGGCAAGACATCAGCCCAGTGGCTGCATGCCGTGGGCATCCACAGCGCCTCGGATCTGCGTCGCCTCGGAGCGGTTGATGCCTATCGCGCAGTACGCACTCGCGGGTTCCGGGCTTCGAAGGTGTTGCTCTATGCCATTGAGGGCGCATTGATGGATGTGCACTGGAATGACATCCCCGCCGAACGCAAGGAAGCCTTGAACAAACAATTGGACGCCGTTTCGACGCGCCACAAAGCCTGACCATTCTCCTTGTTTGTCGCCACACGGCCTTCGCTTTGAAAGTTATTTAGGCAAATCCCAAAAACAACGTTTGACATGGTAATGAGAATCGCTATGATTAGCGCATCCGGTCGCGAGACTGGTCGATATTTGAAAAGCCCTTGGTTCGGACTCTCAGATATCTCCTCATCAGGCTAATCACGGTTATTTGACCCGACTTTTGTCGGGTCTTTTTTTGTCTGGAGGAAATGCGCTGTGTTCACGCATCTGCGCGCAGTAATCCTGAGGGGGAGTGGCCTTGGTGTACCACACGTAATCTGCCATGACCGATGTCATCTCGCTGCCCTCCTCGGCCAGCATCAGGACGATCGGCGCCTCACTGGCCCCCAAGTCCAGCACATGCAGCGGCACCCCGACGTCTTTTCGTCCATGCCAGGCACCGGCGAACAACAACGCAGGTAATGGCGCAGCCAGCAGACGTTCGGCCATGCGTCGGTCACGTTGTTGCTGGACAGCCAGCATCGCCGGCATCTGAGATTCGGGCAGCAGGCCGCAATGGGATTGGCGAATCTGCTCCAGCAACTGATCCTTCACACTTGCCGCATTCGCACGGGCGCCTCGCAAGTCCGGCGCCTGCCGGTAGACGCGCTGGATCTCGGCGGCGTCCAGATTGGCGGCCAACAACGGATAGCGTTGCGTCAGGGCAAACTCCACGACCGGACCATACAGGCTCCAGTCCCATCCCGGCGACCAATCCAGGGCACCGGGAAGATCAGTTGGCAAGGCAGGTAACTGGCGGACCGCATCAACGCGAGGCTGCTGGTGGGGTGTCAGCATTTCCAGCAGGAGGCTGCCCTGGGCCCGTTGCGCGGCCAGGGCCTGAAGCAGCCATAGCTGCAGCGCGTGGTGATCCGGATTGTCGTGCTGCTCGCCGACCACCACTCGCGGCGCCCGTGCCAGACGCTCGATCAACGCTTGAGGCGTGATGGCCCGGCCACTGTGCAAATCAAGGATCTGCCCGTCGACCGGGGGCGGCGCAGTGCTCTGACAGGCCGTCAGCACACTCAATGCCAGAATCAGGATCAGGCGCACGTCTACATCCTCAGGCAACCCTCAGCGGGCGATGATCAATGGATGTCCGCGCTCCGGATGGGGTTGCACCAGCACTTCCAGGCCAAACACTGCTTTGAGCGGTTCCGGGCGCAGCACTTGTTGCGGCGTGTCCAGGGCCACCGGCCGGCCGGACGCGAGCAACAACAGGCGATCACAATAACGCGCTGCCAGGTTCAGGTCATGCAGGATCACCAATACGGCCGCGCCGCGATCGGCAAACTCACGCACCGCTTGCAGGATGGTGTGCTGGTGGAGTGGATCGAGCATCGAGGTCGGTTCGTCGAGCAGCAGGGTCTGCCCCGCTTCCCCTGGCCACAACTGTGCCAAGACCCGCGCCAGGTGCACCCGCTGACGCTCGCCTCCCGACAGCGCCAGGTAACTGCGACCGTGCAGATGCGCCGCGTCTGCAGCGTGCAACGCCAAGGCAACGATTTGCTCGTCACGCACTCGACCACACTGATGAGGCAGGCGCCCCATGCCGACTACTTCCTCGACTCGGAAAGCAAAATCCAGGGTCGATGATTGCGGCAATACCGCCAGGCGGCGGGCACGCTCGGCGCCGTCCCACAGGGACAAAGGCCGATCATCGAGCCAGACCTGTCCCTGCGCAGGAGGCAATTGACCGCACAGCCCCGCCAGCAAAGTACTTTTACCTGCACCGTTGGGCCCGAGCACGCCCAGCACCTGGCCGGGATGCAGCTCAAGATTGACATCAGCCAACACGGCCTCGCGACCCCGCTGGATGTGCAGATTCTGCGCTCGTAACATCAGGCGCGTCCTCGCAGCAATAAATAGAGGAAGAACGGCGCCCCGATGAATGCCGTGACGATGCCGATCGGCAGTTCCGCCGGAGCCAGCGCCAGACGCGCCACCAGATCGGCGAACAGCAGCAGGCTCGCCCCCGCCAGCACCGAAGCCGGCAACAGAACGCGATGATCGGGGCCGGCCATCAACCGTACCAAATGCGGCACTACCAGCCCGACAAAGCCGATCATGCCCGCCGCCGCCACTGCCGCGCCAACCCCCAGGGCCGTGCAAAACACCAGTTCACGCTTGAGCCCTTCGACATCAACGCCCAAATGGGCGGCTTCGGATTCACCCAGCAACAGAGCATTGAGTGCCCGGGCCCGTCGTGGCAGCCACAGTGCTACGCCAACGCTGACCAGCAACAGCGGCCACAACCGCGCATAGCTGGCACCATTCAGGCTCCCCAGGTTCCAGAACGTCAAGGTGCGCAGGGTCGCGTCGTCCGCCAGGTAAGTGAACAAGCCCACCGCCGAGCCGGACAGCGCGGTCAGGGCGATACCGGCCAGGAGCATGGTCGCGACATGGGTCTGGCCGTTGCGCCGACCGAGGCGATAAACCAATGCCGTAACCCCAAGCCCGCCGAGGAACGCACACAACGACAACACATAGGGGCCGAACGCTTCGGGCAAGCCACCCAGCGCCGAGCCGCCAACAATGGCGAACGCCGCGCCCAGCGCCGCACCGCTGGACACCCCGACCAGCCCCGGGTCGGCCAACGGGTTGCGGAACAGCCCCTGCATCGCCACCCCCGATAATGCCAATACCCCGCCCACCGCCAGCCCCAGCAGGGTGCGTGGCAGACGGATCTGACCGAGGATCAGTTCGGCCTGCTCCAGACCTTCGGCGGCCACTGGCAAGCCCATCAAGCGCAACGCGGCGCGCAAGGTATCGAACAGCGGCAAACTCACCGGCCCCAGGGCCAGGGACAGCCAGATCGCCAGCAGACACAACAGGCCCAGGCCAATAAACAAGGTGCGCGGTTTGACCAGAGGGGTCATGGTGCCTTGGCCGGTTCGGTCGGGTAAAAACCGGCCGTCAGCTTCACCAGACTTTGCGGTAACCGGGGGCCTAGCCCGCCGACCAACAGTGTCGGGTCAAGCTCGATAACGCGCCCGGCCCTGGCGGCACGGGTGGAGGAAAGAATCGGATTTTCCCTGAACAACGCCGCACGCGCTTCTTCGCCACTCAACGCGCGATCGGCGAACACCAGTACTTCGGGATTCAGGCTGGCCAGGCTCTCCACCGAAAATGCCTTGTAACCATGGTGTGTCGCCAAGTTGTGACCGCCGGCCTGCTGCACCAGCCAATCGGCGGAGGTGCCCAGGCCTGCGACCATCGGCTTGCCGCCGGAGCTTGCGACCAACAGCAACACGCCGGGGGCCTGTTGCTCAAGCTGGATTTTACTCACTCGAGCTTTCTGTTGGCTGAGCTGCTGTTGATAACTGTCGAACAACTGCGCGGCTTTGGCCTCGGCGCCCAGCAGTTGACCCAGGTGCCGCAGATTGCCCTGAAGGGTCGACAGGTCGGGCGTGGCCGAGAACAGTTCAACCTGTACCCCGGCGCTGCGGATCTGCGACAGCACCGGTGGCGGCCCCATTTCTTCGGTGCCTACGAGGATCTGCGGACGCAGGCTCAATACCCCCTCGGCCGAAAGTTGTCGCTGATAACCGATGCTGGGTAAATCCCGCAAGGCTTCGGGATGCTGGCTGGTGGTGTCCACGCCCACCAGTTTCGACTCACCGCCCAGCGCGCTGACCCATTCGGACACTGCCCCGCCGGCACTGACCCAGCGCTGCGGCAGTTCAGCCGCCACCAAGCCCTGGCTGGCCAACATGACAACACAGAGCGTGACAACACGGATATTCAGGCGCATCGGGCAGCTTCCTCGAAGAAATGTTCACAGGGCCGGGCATGAACCCCGCAGGCAAAGTATCCTCAGCCCCCTGCGAAGGAGGCGCCATTTGATAATTGTTTTCATTTGGACGTCAAGCACGAACCTTTGGGGGGTTGCCTCTGTGGGAGCGAGCCTGCTCGCGATTAGCGGTGTGTCGACCCATTGCTGCTGGCTGATCGACCGCTATCGCGAGCAGGCTCGCTCCCACATAAACTCGCCCACTCATAACCATAGAGACCCACATGAAGTTTCTTTGTACCGGCGCCGAATTGCCCGACAACAGCAGTCGCGGTTTCGACCTCGATGGGCGCAAGCTGCTGGCGGTGCGTCGCGCCGGCCAGGTGTATGTCTATCTCAACCGCTGCCCGCACCGCGGCGTACCGCTGGAATGGCGGCCCAATGAGTTTCTCGACCCCAGCGCCAGCCTGATCCAGTGCGCCACCCACGGCGCACTGTTTCTGATTGAAAGCGGTGAATGCGTCGCCGGCCCTTGCGCCGGGCAGTCCCTGGCTGCGTTAGAGAGCCGGGAGGACGAGCAAGGCATCTGGGTCGAGCAGCACCGGTAACGGCCGATCCACCCACATTTGCTCGGGCGTCAGCGTCACCCCGTAGGCCAGCACTTCCACGCCCGCGGCCACAGCGTCGCGCAACGCCGCCGCGTACAGCGGGTCGATTTCCTGTGCCGGGCGCACGGCGTCGATCCCGCTCAGGTTGACACAATACAACTGCACCGCCCGCACGCCGTCCCGGGCCAGGTGAGCGAGTTCGCGCAGATGCCTGGCTCCCCGCTGGGTCACCGCATCGGGAAACGCCGCCACGGTCGTGCCGTCAAAACCCAACGTGACACTTTTGACTTCGACCCAGGCAGAGCCTTCGTCGTAGTCCAGTCGGAAATCGATACGACTGTTTTCCTGACCGTAAGCCACTTCACGCTTGAGCCCGGTAAAACCGTTCAGCTCGCTGATGACCCCGGCACGCAGGGCCTCTTCGATTAGCGGGTTGGCTCGCGCGGTATTGATGCAGGCCAACCGCCCCTGGGGGGTTTCGCCTATTTCCCAGGTGCCGGGCAATTTGCGCTTGGGGTCGCTGGAACGACTGAACCAGACTCGCGCACCTTCGGCCATGCAATTGAGCATCGAACCGGTGTTGGGGCAATGAATCGTCAGCAGTTCGCCATGAACGGTCTCGATATCGGCAAGAAAACGCTTATAACGTCGAATCAGCCGGCCTTCTTCCAGCGCAGGTGAAAAAAGCATCAGCCTTGCCAACTCCGCAGTCCGCGCTCGATTCGCTCCACCGCTTCCTGGAGCCGCGGCAAGCTCTGGGTGTAGGCGAAACGCACATGGTGCCCAGCCTGATGGCGACCGAAATCCAGCCCCGGCGTGAACGCCACATGCTCGGTCTCCAGAAAGTGCTGGCAGAACGCAAAAGCATCGCCGCCGAATGCACTAATGTCGGCATACAGGTAAAACGCCCCTTCCGGCTCCACTGCGATGCCGAACCCCAGATCACGCAAGGCCGGTAGCAGAAAGTCGCGCCGCAGCGCGAACTCGGCCCGGCGCTGCTCGAATATCTCGATTG
This sequence comes from Pseudomonas rhizophila, assembly GCF_003033885.1. Taxonomy (NCBI): domain Bacteria; kingdom Pseudomonadati; phylum Pseudomonadota; class Gammaproteobacteria; order Pseudomonadales; family Pseudomonadaceae; genus Pseudomonas; species Pseudomonas rhizophila. The sequence goes on from NZ_CP024081.1 coordinate 5,016,995, forward strand.
TCGCCGGTTCGAAACAGGCCAACGCCGCGTACTGGGCCATGCTCGGCGCACTGATGTAAAGGTTCTGCGCCAGCTTCTCCAGCTCACCAACAGCCGCCGAAGGGGCCACCAGCCAGCCCAGTCGCCAGCCGGTCATGCCGAAATACTTGGAAAAGCTATTAAGGACGAAAGCTTCGTTGTCGACTTCCAGCACGCTCGCGGCATCGGTGCCATAAGTCAGGCCGTGATAGATCTCATCCACCACCAAGTGACCGTTGTGGCCCTTGATTGCCTTGGACAGGCCGGCCAGTTCGTCCCGGCTGAGAATCGTCCCGGTCGGGTTGGCCGGCGACGCGACCAGCGCACCCACGCTGTTCGAGTCCCAATAGCGGTTCACCAGGTCCGGGGTCAGCTGGTAGCGCACGTCCGGGCCTACCGGCACCAATTGAGCCGTACCTTCCACCAGCCGCAGAAAGTGGCGATTGCAGGGGTAACCGGGGTCCGCCAACAGCCAGTGCTTGCCCGGGTCCACCAGCAACGCGCTGGTCAGCAGCAACGCGCCGGATCCGCCCGGCGTGACCAGGATGCGCCGTGGGTCTATGTCCACACCGTAGCGCTGCCCATAGAAACCGGCGATGGCTTCGCGCAGCTCGGGGATGCCACGGGCCGCCGTGTAACGGGTCTTTCCCGCCGCCAGCGCGGCCTGGCCGGCCTGGATGATCGGCTCAGCCGTGGTGAAGTCCGGCTCGCCGATCTCCAGGTGGATGACATCGTGCCCGGCGGCCTGCAGCTCATTGGCACGGGCCAGGAGCGCCATCACATGGAAAGGTTCGATGGCGCGGCTACGCGCACTGTAGGGCTGAGCCATTAGCCTTCCTTCTGGTAAAAAAGAACCGATTCTACCTAACTCTCCGGCCAACCCAGAAACAACTGCGCAAGCGAGCACGAACTCAGGGCCCGGCCGCTTGCAGCAAATGTCTCCAGCGATCGGCTCAGGCTTGACTAGAATCAAGCATTGAGCAGGTTTGTCACTCCACCGGACTGAACTTGACCACGCTTTGCAAGCCCCGGCCACCGCAGGCTCGACAACCGGGAGTAGCGCGGCCCGATTTGATCTGGTAAGTTCGCCCGCTTGCAGCCGCAGGGCCGGCAGGTGTCGGTGATGGAGCAATCCTGCGTAGTGGATTACAAGAGTAGAGGCGGTCCATTCATGCCCACCCAAGCAAAGCAGAATCAAAATCAGTCGCTCAGCGGGTTTGAGCCGTACGTGCCGCAAGCTGGCGAAGAGTACATGGGCGCCCCCATGCGCGCGCACTTCACCAAGATCCTGAACAAGTGGAAACAGGACTTGATGCAGGAAGTCGACCGCACTGTGGATCACATGAAAGACGAAGCGGCGAACTTCCCTGACCCGGCCGACCGTGCCAGCCAGGAAGAAGAATTCAGCCTCGAACTGCGCGCCCGCGACCGTGAGCGCAAGCTCATCAAGAAAATCGACAAGACGTTGCAACTGATCGAAGACGAAGAATACGGTTGGTGCGAGTCCTGCGGCGTCGAGATCGGCGTCAAGCGGCTGGAAGCACGTCCGACCGCCGACATGTGTGTCGACTGCAAGACCCTGGCGGAAATCAAGGAAAAACAGGTCGGCAAGTAAATTGCCTGGGCTGTCATCGAAAAACGGAGCGTTCACACGCTCCGTTTTTTGTTTCTGATACTTCCCGCACACCCGGTTCCCTTGTGGGAGCGAGCCTGCTCGCGATAGCGGTGGGTCAGCCACATCAATGCCCACTGATAAGACGCTATCGCGAGCAGGCTCGCTCCCACAGAGGGGTGGCTTCGTCAGCAGGATATGTATTCCAACAGCCCGGACCCAGTAACATTCGCTTTATGACCGCCACTACCCCCTACATCGGCCGCTTCGCCCCCACACCCAGCGGCCACCTGCACTTTGGCTCCCTGGTCGCCGCGCTGGCGTCCTATCTGGATGCCCGGGCCGCGGGCGGGCGCTGGTTGCTGCGCATGGAGGACCTTGACCCACCACGGGAAGAGCCTGGCGCGCAAGCGGCAATCTTGAAGGCACTGCAAAGCTACGGGTTTGAATGGGACGGCGAGATGGTCCGTCAGAGTGAGCGCCATGAGGCCTACGACCAGGTCATCAATCGCCTGCTCAGCCAGGGTCTGGCCTATGCCTGCACCTGCTCGCGCAAACAACTGGAGCCGTATCAGGGCATTTATCCGGGCCTGTGCCGCAACGCCGGTCACGACACCAAAGACGCGGCCATCCGCCTGCGCGTTCCTGAGCTGGCATATCACTTCAACGACCGAGTACAAGGCCCGTTCCGCCAGCACCTGGGCCGTGAGGTCGGCGATTTCGTGATTCGCCGTCGCGACGGGCTCTATGCTTATCAACTGGCAGTGGTGCTGGACGACGCCTGGCAGGGGGTCACCGATATCGTGCGCGGTGCCGACCTGCTGGACTCCACGCCACGTCAGCTGTACCTGCAAGAGCTGCTTGGCTTGCCACAACCGCGCTACCTGCATGTGCCGCTGATCACCCAGCCGGACGGGCATAAACTCGGCAAGTCCTACCGCTCGCCACCGCTGGCGGCCGATCAGGCCACGCCATTGTTGTTGCGGGCACTGCGCGCGCTGGGCCAACAGCCAGGCCCCGAACGGGTCGACGCCAGCCCCCGGGACCTGCTGGACTGGGGCATTCGCCATTGGGATGCGGGGAAGATACCGCGCACTTTGACCCTGCCAGAGGCGCAAATACGTTGACGGCGCTTGCAGCTTGGCCCCCATCCGTTACCATCGCCGCACGTTTTCGGGCACGCGTTTAAAAAAGAGAGGCCGGGATGTACATCTATCGCTTGGTCCTGCTCCTGGTAGTGGGGATTTATCTGTTCTCCCCGGCCATCATGGATTGGTGGATCGACGCCACGGGTGCCTGGTATCGGCCCTATCTGCTTTGGCTGATCCTGATCGTCGTGACCTTCATCCTGCAGAGCCAAAAAGATGCCGATGAGCTTTAGCCTGACCCAGATGATCCTGATCAGCGCAGCCTACCTGGCAGTGCTGTTCGGCGTCGCCTGGATCAGCGAACGGGGCATGATCCCCCGGGCGATCATCCGCCACCCGCTGACCTACACCCTGTCGCTGGGCGTCTATGCCAGCGCGTGGGCGTTCTATGGCACGGTCGGGCTGGCCTATCAGTACGGCTACGGTTTTCTGTCCAGCTACCTGGGTGTATCGGGGGCATTCCTGCTGGCACCGGTGCTGCTCTACCCGATCCTGAAAATCACCCGCACCTACCAGCTATCATCCCTGGCCGACCTGTTCGCCTTTCGCTTTCGCAGCACCTGGGCCGGCGCGCTGACCACGATTTTCATGCTGGTGGGCGTATTGCCGTTGCTGGCCCTGCAGATCCAGGCGGTGGCCGACTCCATCAGCATCCTCACCCGCGAACCGGTGCAGCACCGGGTCGCACTGAGTTTCTGCGCGCTGATCATTCTCTTCACGATTTTCTTCGGTTCCCGCCACATCGCCACCCGGGAGAAACACGAAGGCCTGGTGTTCGCCATCGCCTTCGAATCGGTGATCAAACTGATCGCCATCGGCGGCGTCGGCCTCTATGCCCTGTACGGCGTATTCGATGGCCCGCAACAACTGGAGCTGTGGCTGCTGCAGAACCAGACCGCCCTCGCCGCCCTGCACACACCTCTGCAGGAAGGCCCGTGGCGCACGCTGTTGCTGGTGTTCTTCGCGTCAGCGATCGTCATGCCGCACATGTACCACATGACCTTTACCGAAAACCTCAACCCGCGCTCGCTGGTGAGCGCGAGCTGGGGCCTGCCGCTGTTCCTGCTGCTGATGAGCCTGGCGGTGCCGCTGATCCTGTGGGCCGGACTGAAGTTGGGAGCCAGCACCAATCCTGAGTATTTCACCCTCGGTATCGGCATCGCCGCCAACAGCAAGGCCCTGGCGTTGCTGGCCTACATCGGTGGCCTGTCGGCGGCCAGTGGCCTGATCATCGTTACCACGCTGGCGCTGTCGGGCATGGCCCTCAACCATCTGGTGCTGCCGCTCTACCAGCCGCCGGCCGAGGGCAATATCTACCGCTGGCTGAAATGGACCCGCCGCGCACTGATCGTCGCCATCATCATGGCCGGCTACGGCTTTTACCTGATGCTGGGCGACGGACAGGACCTGGCCAACCTCGGCATTGTCGCGTTCGTCGCCACCCTGCAGTTCCTGCCCGGCGTACTGTCGGTGCTGTATTGGCCAACAGCCAACCGCCGTGGTTTTATCGCCGGTCTGCTCGCGGGGATCCTGGTGTGGCTGGTCGCCATGCTGTTGCCACTGCTGGGCAACATGCAGGGCTTCTATATCCCGTTGCTGAACATGATCTACGTGCTCGACGACACCAGTTGGCACATGGCGGCCATCGCCTCGCTGGCGGCGAACGTGCTGATGTTCACCCTGATTTCACTGTTCACCAACGCCAGCAGCGAAGAGGCCAGCGCCGCCGAAGCCTGCGCGGTGGACAACGTTCGCCGCCCTCAGCGCCGGGAACTGCACGCCGCCTCACCCCAGGAGTTCGCCACGCAACTGGCCAAGCCCCTGGGCGCCAAGGCCGCGCAAAAAGAAGTCGAACAGGCCCTGCGCGACCTCTACCTGCCCTTCGATGAACGCCGTCCATATGCCCTGCGTCGCCTGCGGGACCGGATCGAAGCCAATCTGTCCGGCCTGATGGGCCCCAGCGTGGCCCAGGACATGGTCGAGACGTTCCTGCCCTACAAGGCCGGCGGCGAGAACTATGTCACTGAAGACATCCACTTCATCGAGAGCCGCCTGGAAGACTACCACTCGCGCCTCACCGGCCTGGCCGCCGAACTGGACGCCTTGCGCCGTTATCACCGCCAGACCTTGCAGGAACTGCCGATGGGCGTGTGCTCCCTGGCCAAGGACCAGGAAATCCTGATGTGGAACAAGGCCATGGAGGAACTGACTGGAATCGCCGCCCAGCGCGTGGTCGGTTCACGCCTGAGTACCCTGAGTGAGCCGTGGAAAGGCCTGCTGCAAGGCTTCATCGACCTGCCGGATGAGCATTTGCACAAGCAGCACCTGGCCCTCGACGGCCAGACTCGCTGGTTGAACCTGCACAAGGCGGCGATCGACGAGCCGCTGGCGCCGGGTAACAGTGGCCTGGTATTGCTGGTGGAAGACCTCACCGATACTCAGATGCTCGAAGACAAGCTGGTCCACTCCGAACGGTTGGCAAGCATCGGTCGGCTGGCCGCCGGGGTGGCCCACGAAATCGGCAACCCGATCACCGGCATCGCCTGCCTGGCGCAAAACCTGCGCGAAGAGCGCGAGGACGACGGCGAACTGACGGAAATCAGCGGCCAGATCCTCGAACAGACCAAGCGTGTGTCGCGTATCGTCCAGTCACTGATGAGCTTCGCCCATGCCGGCGGCCACCAGCACAACGACGAGCCCGTCTGTCTGGCCGAAGTGGCCCAGGACGCCATTGGTCTGCTGGCCCTGAACCGGCGCAATTTCGAGGTGCAATTCTTCAACCTGTGCGACCCGGATCACTGGGTCGACGGCGATCCCCAGCGGCTCGCCCAGGTACTGATCAACCTGCTCTCTAACGCCCGCGACGCCTCACCTGCGGGCAGCGCGGTGCGGGTCAAGAGCGAAGCCAGCGAACACACGATCGACCTGATCGTCGAAGACGAAGGCAGCGGTATCCCCCAGAACATCATGGACCGATTGTTCGAACCTTTCTTCACCACCAAGGACCCGGGCGAAGGCACCGGTCTGGGCCTTGCACTGGTCTATTCCATCGTTGAAGAGCATTATGGACAAATCACCATCGACAGCCCGGCCGATGTACAAAGCCAACGCGGCACCCGTATACGGGTGACCTTGCCGCGTCATGTCGAAGCGACGTCCGCTGTGAACTGAGACCGTCGAGAGAATCGAATCAATGCCGCACATTTTGATCGTCGAAGACGAAACAATTATCCGCTCCGCCTTGCGCCGCCTGCTGGAACGCAATCAGTACCAGGTCAGCGAAGCCGGTTCAGTGCAGGAAGCACAAGAACGTTTCAGCATTCCAACGTTTGACCTGATCGTCAGCGACCTGCGCTTGCCTGGCGCCCCCGGCACCGAACTGATCAAGCTCGGCCAGGGCACGCCGGTGCTGATCATGACCAGTTACGCCAGCCTGCGCTCGGCGGTGGACTCCATGAAAATGGGCGCGGTGGACTACATCGCCAAGCCGTTTGACCACGACGAGATGCTCCAGGCCGTGGCCCGCATCCTGCGCGACCGACAGACGGCGGCCAGCCATGCGCCGGAACCGGCGAGCAAGGCGACAGCCTCCGCCAAAGGTGGCGCCGGCAACCATAACGGCGAAATCGGCATCATCGGCTCCTGCCCGCCCATGCAGGACTTGTACAGCAAGATCCGCAAAGTGGCGCCCACCGACTCCAATGTCCTGGTCCAGGGCGAGTCCGGCACCGGCAAGGAGCTGGTAGCCCGGGCGCTGCATAACCTGTCCCGACGGGCCAAGGCCCCGATGATTTCGGTGAACTGCGCGGCGATCCCGGAAAGCCTGATCGAGTCCGAACTGTTCGGTCACGAAAAGGGTGCGTTCACGGGTGCCAGCGCCGGGCGCGCAGGGCTGGTGGAAGCGGCGGACGGCGGGACGCTGTTCCTCGATGAAATCGGTGAACTACCCCTTGAAGCCCAGGCACGTTTGCTGCGGGTGCTTCAGGAAGGCGAGATCCGTCGGGTCGGGTCGGTGCAGTCGCAGAAAGTCGACGTGCGCCTGATCGCGGCCACGCACCGCGATCTCAAGAGCCTGGCGAAGATCGGCCAGTTCCGTGAAGACCTGTATTACCGTTTGCACGTCATCGCCTTGAAGCTGCCGGCCCTGCGCGAGCGTGGCGCCGACGTCAACGAAATCGCCAATGCTTTCCTTGCCCGCCAGAGCGCGCGGGTCAACCGCACCGATCTCAAGTTCGCCCCGGATGCCGAACAGGCCATCCGTCACTACGCCTGGCCGGGTAACGTTCGAGAGCTGGAAAACGCGGTAGAGCGAGCAGTGATCCTCTGCGAGAGCCCGGAAATCTCGGCCGACCTGCTAGGCATCGACATCGAGCTCAGTGACCTGGACGATGACGAGTTCATCGGCCTGGCCCCGCAACAGGGTGGTGCCAACAACTCCAGTCACGAGCCTACCGAAGACTTGTCCCTGGAAGATTACTTCCAGCATTTCGTCCTCGAACACCAGGACCACATGACTGAGACCGAACTGGCGCGCAAGCTGGGGGTTAGCCGCAAATGCCTGTGGGAACGCCGCCAGCGCCTGGGTATCCCACGCCGCAAGACCGGGGTCGCCAGCGAAAGCTGAGGTGCGCGGGTAACACCGCCCATTGTGAAAAAACTGTTACCTCAGCTTTTTCACGTAACAGAAGCCGGGGTTTACGGTAACGAAACCCCGGCTTTTTTTCGCCCCGAAAAAACCAGCAACCCCGCCAGCCCCCCGACTTTGCTAGGGTTCGCAAAAGTTGGCACGCACCCTGCTATAGCTTTGGTACAAGAACAATAACAAACCGTGTAAACGACAATAAAAATAAGACGAATCGACTCACGCACAATAAAAACAAGACGGCGAGAGGCGCAGCTAACTGATTCTTTTGGAGAGGCGTTGTATTTGGGGCTTGCCCCACAACCAGGCCGAGAACAATAAAACTGTCCCAAGACAGGTGCCTGAACTGGTTGGATCGATTGATCACTGCAACACAGCGACCAAAGCAATCCGTTTGCTCTTGACTCCCGAATGGGAGTGTCACGCAGGGAAAACCTCGTGGCGCGGGCACTCAACAAAAACAAGAAGCCCGAAATCAATAATAAAAACAGAGCACGCAACTAATTCTGGGGGAGCTTCGGCTCCCCCTGTGGTTTCCGGCATTCCCCTTCCCTTAAAGCCTACAAGGCTTGTCGCTCAAGCTTGCAGCTCAAAACTGCTCCGTCCTACACCATCCCTCGACTAAATGCTAGAATCCCCGCCCATCATGCGGTCACTCTTCGTTTTTGGCCGAATATTCCTTCAAACAGTGCATCCCATGCTGAAGAAGCTGTTCCAGTCATTCCGTTCTCCCTTGCGTCGTACGCAACACATTCGCAGCACTCCTGAAGTGCTCAACAGTGGCCAGCATTCGTTGCAAAAGGCCCAGTTCAGCCGTTACGCGGTGAACATCGTCGAACGCCTGCAGAACGCCGGCTACCAGGCTTATCTGGTGGGCGGATGTGTGCGTGACATGCTGCTCAACATCACGCCCAAGGATTTCGACGTCGCCACCAGCGCCACGCCGGAACAGATCCGCGCCGAATTTCGCAACGCACGGATCATTGGCCGGCGCTTCAAGCTGGTCCACATCCACTTCGGCCGCGAAATCATCGAAGTGGCGACATTTCGCGCCAACCACCCGCAAAACGATGAAGAAGAAGACAGTAGCCAGTCTTCGCGCAACGAGAGCGGGCGCATCCTGCGCGATAACGTCTACGGCACGCTGGAAGAAGACGCGCAACGCCGCGACTTCACCATCAACGCCCTGTATTACGACCCGGTCAGCGAACGCATCCTCGACTACGCCAATGGCGTACACGACATCCGCAATCGCCTGATCCGCCTGATCGGCGACCCCAAGCAGCGTTACCAGGAAGACCCGGTGCGCATGCTGCGAGCCGTGCGTTTCGCCGCCAAGCTGGATTTCGGCATCGAAAAACACAGCGCCACGCCGATCCGCGAATTGGCGCCGATGCTGCGGGAAATCCCGTCGGCCCGTCTGTTCGAGGAAGTGCTCAAGTTGTTCCTGTCGGGCAACGCGGCGGACACCTTTGAAATGCTGGTGGACCTGCAACTGTTCGACCCGCTGTTCCCGGCCAGCGCCGAAGCGCTGGAGCACAACCCGACCTACACCCACACCCTGATCAGCGAAGCGTTGATCAACACCGATCTGCGCATCAAGCAGAACAAACCGGTGACCCCGGCCTTCCTGTTTGCCGCACTGCTCTGGCCTGCCCTCCCGGCCCGGGTGCTGCGCCTGCAGGAGCGCGGCATGCCGCCAATCCCTGCCATGCAGGAAGCCGCCCACGAGCTGATCAGCGAACAGTGCCAGCGCATCGCGATTCCGAAACGCTTCACGATGCCGATCCGCGAAATCTGGGACATGCAGGAACGCCTGCCACGGCGCAGCGGCAAACGTGCCGACCTGCTGCTGGACAACCCGCGTTTCCGGGCTGGCTACGACTTCCTGCTACTGCGTGAAAGCGCCGGCGAACAAACCGATGGCCTCGGTGAATGGTGGACTGACTACCAGGACGCCAACGACAGCGAGCGCCGCGACATGATCCGCGAACTCAGTGGTAAGGACGACGGTGCCAGCGGCCCGCGCAAGCGTCGTCGCAGCAGCGGCGCCAAGCGTAAACGTGCCGGTGTCCCGAGCGCTTCGGACGAGTAATCGATGGAGCGCATCTACATCGGCATGGGCAGCAACCTCGCCGAGCCCGCCGAACAATTGCGCAGCGCTGTCCAGGCGCTGGCGCAACTGCCCGACACGCAACTGGCGGGCGTGTCAGCGTTCTACCAGAGCGACTCCCTGCTGCCCGGCCAGCCACGCTACACCAATGCGGTCGCGGCGCTGGACAGTCGCCTGGCGCCGCTGGACCTGCTCGATGCGCTGCAAGCCATCGAAACCGGGCAAGGTCGCGAACGCCTGGAGCGCTGGGGTCCGCGCACCCTGGACCTGGACATTCTCCTGTTCGGCGATCGCCTGATCGACGACCCCCGCCTGAAAGTCCCTCACTACCACATGCACGCCCGGGCCTTCGTACTCTATCCCCTCGCAGAACTGGCACCCGCCGACCTGCGCCTGGCCGATGGAAGGCTGCTCAAGGACCTGCTTGCAGCGTGCCCGTTTGTCGGCCTGGAACGCTTGCCCTCCAACTGACGTAGATAGCCTGTGGGAGCGAGCCTGCTCGCGACAGCGGTGATTGAACCAATGCAAATGTCGACTGACACACCGCAACCGCGTGCAGGCTCGCTCCCACAAGATTCGGACCCTACAGTCACTTTCGAGACTCTCCCCCACGCTGAAACGCATCAGTAAACCCGGTAACACCCGGCGGTAACACATCCAATTGACTTCCCGGGTACTCCTCACGACTATAGGCGTCCCGTCGCCGCCAACGCGGCGCTAAAGGGCGCAATCCAGGCCTTACAAGCACCACGCATAGAGGGTGCGCCTGTATAAATGACGAATCATGCGCGTTACTCGCAGTAGTTCAAGGAGGTGTTCTCAGTCAGGGAAACCGATTGAGAACATCCCCTGGCGCCTAATGAGGACTTTTTCATGCCAGCTATTACCCTGACCACGCTGCAAGGTCTCAAGCAAAAAGGTGAAAAAATCACCATGCTGACCTGCTATGACGCAACTTTCGCCCACGCCTGCAATGAGGCCGGTGTCGAAGTGCTGCTGGTGGGCGATTCCCTCGGCATGGTGCTGCAAGGTCACGACAGCACGCTGCCGGTGACCACCGCCGAGATGGCCTATCACGTGGCCGCCGTCAAACGCGGTAACACCGATGCACTGATCCTTGCCGACCTGCCATTCATGGCCTACGCCACCCTCGAACAAACCATGACCAACAGCGCCATGCTGATGCAGGCCGGCGCCCACATGGTGAAAGTAGAAGGCGCGTTGTGGCTGGCCGATTCCATTCGCCTGCTGGCCGAACGCGGCATCCCGGTGTGCGCACACCTGGGCTTGACGCCCCAAGCGGTGAACATCCTCGGTGGCTACAAGGTTCAGGGCCGCAATGAAAACCAGGCCCGTCAGATGCGCGCCGATGCGATCGCGCTGGAGCAGGCGGGTGCCGCGATGTTGCTGCTCGAATGCGTGCCCAGCGAACTGGCGGAGGAAATCACCCAGGCGGTGAAGATCCCGGTCATCGGCATCGGCGCCGGCAGCGCCACCGACGGCCAGGTACTGGTGCTGCATGACATGCTCGGCTTGTCGATCACCGGTCGCGTACCCAAGTTCGTGAAGAACTTCATGGCCGGGCAAGCGACCATCCAGGCCGCCCTGGGCGCCTACGTTGCCGAAGTCAAAGCGGCGACCTTCCCTGGCGTCGAGCACGGATTTTCTGCATGAACACCGTCAAAACCGTACGCGAACTGCGGGCCGCCGTGGCCCGCGCCCGCAGCGAAGGCAAACGCATTGCTTTCGTGCCGACCATGGGCAACCTGCACAGCGGCCATATGGCGCTGATCACCAAAGCGGCGCAGCGGGCCGACTTCGTGGTGGCGAGCATTTTCGTCAACCCGCTGCAATTCGGTGCCGGCGAAGACCTGGACAAATACCCGCGCACTTTGGCTGCCGATCAGGAAAAACTGCTCCAGGCCGGCTGCCATCTGCTGTTCGCTCCAACCGTCGAAGAAATGTACCCCGACGGCATGGCCGGACAGACCCGGGTCAGTGTCCCGCAACTGTCCGAAGGCCTGTGCGGCGCCAGCCGTCCGGGGCATTTCGAGGGCGTGGCAACGGTGGTCAGCAAACTGTTCAACATGGTCCAGCCTGACCTTGCGGTGTTCGGCCAGAAGGACTTCCAGCAACTGGCGGTGATCCGCGCGCTGGTCCATGACCTGAACATGCCGATCCAGATCATCGGCGAGCCGACCGTTCGCGCCGAAGATGGCCTGGCGCTGTCGTCACGCAACGGCTTCCTCAGCCCTGAACAACGCGCGGTGGCACCCGTGGTCTATCGCAGCCTGAGCCAGATTGCCGAGGCGATCAGGCTGGGGCGGCGGGATTTCCCGGTGCTGGTGGCCGAGCAGGTCAAGCAACTGGAAACTGCCGGCCTGCGTCCTGATTATCTGGAAGTCCGCCACGCCCGTACCTTGCGTCCGGCCACGGCCGAGGATCGTGATCTGGTGATTCTGGTTGCCGCTTTCCTGGGCACCACCCGGTTGATCGATAACCTGCACCTGGACCTCGACGCACTCGCCTGAACACCCTAGCCCAATGGGGGCCTTGTGGGAGCCAGGCTTGCTCGCGATAGCAGTCTAAAAGTCGACATATGTGTTGAATTTGACGGCGTCATCGCGAGCAAGCTTGGCTCCCACAGCCTTCGCTTCCACAAGGGATAGACGGTGTTTTACAGACTGCATTCTCACATCTCTTGTGTATTGCTGCCTCCAGAGCCTTCGGGCAAACTGCCCGCCGTTCGGACCCGACCAGAGGAAACATTCATGCACGCCATCATGCTCAAGGCCAAGCTGCACCGCGCCGAAGTCACTCACGCCGTGCTCGACTACGAAGGCTCCTGCGCCATTGATGGTGAGTGGCTGGACCTGTCGGGTATCCGCGAATACGAACAGATCCAGATCTACAACGTCGACAACGGTGAACGCTTCACCACCTATGCAATCCGTGGCGAAGAAGGCTCGCGAATGATTTCGGTCAACGGCGCTGCGGCGCACAAGGCCAAGGTGGGTGACCGGGTGATCATCTGCGCCTACGCCCATTACAGCGAAGCCGAACTGGCCAACTTCAAGCCCCGCATGCTGTACATGGCCCCGGGCAACGAACTGAGCCACACCAGCAATGCCATCCCGGTTCAGGTCGCCTGACCGAACCCTGTGCCGCTCCCTCGGTGTGCAAGCTTGGGGAGCACGCTTTGCTCCCACAGCGGGCATTCCCCAGAATAGGGACTTTGTGCCAGGGAACATCGCCGCGCTTCCGTCTGTCGGACCAATCCCGCCCCTGTTGTATAAAAAAGTACCGGGAAACGGTCTGACAAAGCCAAGACAGATCGCAACGCGAGGTTTACTGTAGTCGCCCTGTGCCCATAGATCGTGTCGACGCAGTTGTCCGGACGCCCCCAGAGGCCATGCCGGAATTTTTAGTGTACAAAAGGTCGTTCAAGTAAAAAGGAAACCCGCAGCGATGGCGTATTACCGAACCCCTCACGACGTGACCGCTCTGCCTGCCTGGCAAGCGCTGAATGACCACCGCAAAGCCATGCAGGATTTCAGCATGCGCGAAGCGTTCCATGCCGATCCGCAGCGTTTCAATCAATTCACTCTGTCGAGCTGCGGCCTGTTTCTCGACTACTCAAAGAACCTGATCAACGCCCAGACCCGTGACCTGCTGGTGTGCCTAGCCAATGAAGTCGACCTCAAGGGCGCGATCAAGGCGCTGTTCGAAGGCGAAATCGTCAATGCCTCCGAGAGCCGCCCGGCCCTGCATACCGCGCTGCGCCGCCCTGTGGGCGATAAACTGCTGGTGAACGGCGCCGACGTCATGCCCGACGTACACAAGGTGTTGAACCAGATCACTGATCTGGTGGGGCGCATCCATGACGGCCTGTGGCGCGGCTACACCGAGAAACCGATTACCGACGTGGTGAACATCGGCATCGGTGGCTCTTTCCTCGGCCCGGAACTGGTCTCCGAAGCGCTGCTGTCTTACGCGCAAAAAGGCGTGCGCTGTCACTACCTGGCGAACATCGATGGCAGCGAGTTCCATGAACTGACCATGAAGTTGCGCGCCGAGACCACGCTGTTCATCGTCTCGTCGAAATCCTTCAACACCCTCGAAACCCTGAAGAACGCCCAGGCTGCCCGTGCCTGGTACCTGGCCCAGGGCGGCTCCGAAGCCGAGCTGTACCGCCACTTCATCGCCGTATCGAGCAATAACGCCGCCGCCGTGGCTTTCGGCATCCGCGAAGAAAACATCTTCCCGATGTGGGATTGGGTCGGCGGGCGCTACTCGCTGTGGTCAGCCATCGGCTTGCCGATCGCCCTGGCCATCGGCATGTCGAACTTCAAGGAATTGCTCTCCGGCGCCTATTCCATGGACCAGCATTTCCAGAGCGCGCCGTTCGAACAGAACATGCCGGTACTGCTGGCGCTGCTGGGCGTGTGGTACGGCAACTTCTGGGGCGCGCAAAGCCACGCGATCCTGCCGTACGACCACTACCTGCGCAACATCACCAAGCACTTGCAGCAACTGGACATGGAATCCAACGGCAAGAGTGTGCGCCAGGACGGCACGCCGGTGTCTACCGACACAGGTCCTGTGATCTGGGGCGGCGTCGGTTGCAATGGTCAGCACGCCTACCACCAGTTGCTGCACCAGGGCACCCAGTTGATCCCGGCAGACTTCATCGTGCCGATCGTCAGCTTCAACCCGGTTTCCGATCACCACCAGTGGCTGTACGCCAACTGCCTGTCCCAGAGCCAGGCACTGATGCTGGGCAAGACCCGCGCCGAAGCCGAAGCGGAACTGCGTGACAAAGGTGCGAGCGAAGAAGACGTGCAGAAACTGGCCTCCCACAAGGTGATCCCGGGCAACCGTCCGAGCAACACCTTGGTGGTCGAACGCATCAGCCCACGTCGCCTTGGCGCATTGGTAGCGCTGTATGAACATAAAGTGTTCGTGCAAAGCGTGGTCTGGGGTATCAACGCGTTCGACCAATGGGGCGTGGAGCTGGGCAAGGAATTGGGCAAGGGCGTCTACAACCGTCTGGTGGGCAGCGAAGAAAGCGCGGCCGAAGACCCTTCGACCCAGGGCTTGATCAACTACTTCCGCGGGCGTCATCGCGGCTGATCCTCAAGTAGTTATCAAGGCCCGCGTTACCTTTGTGGGAGCGAGCCTGCTCGCGATGGCGGTGGATCAGTTGACACAGATGTTGACTGACACAGCGCCATCGCGAGCAGGCTCGCTCCCACAGTTGATTTGTACATGACTTGAACCCTCCGGCTACTCGGCGCATCTTTATGACTTGTCGCAAAAACAAGAATAAGGAACCGTCATGTTCGATATCAGCCAGTACCCCCAAGCCGATGCCGTCCGCCGGGCTGCGCAACTGAGTCAGGACGAGTACACGCGGCTCTACAAAGAATCCATCGAACATCCCAGCGCTTTCTGGGGCGAGCAGGCCACGCGCTTTCTCGACTGGATGACGCCTTGGCAAACCGTCCAGCGCTATGACCTCAAGATCGGCGACGCCACCTGGTTCGCCGGGGGCAAGCTGAACGTCAGCGCCAACTGCATCGACCGCCACCTGGAGACACGTGGCGACCAGACGGCGATCATCTGGGAAGGCGACAACCCCGCCGAATCGGCAGAAATCACCTACAAAAAACTTCATCACCATGTTTGCCGCCTGGCCAACGTGCTGAAAAGCCGCGGCGTGAAGAAAGGCGATCGGGTCTGCATCTACATGCCGATGATCCCTGAAGCGGCCTACGCCATGCTTGCCTGCACACGGATTGGCGCGGTGCATTCGGTGGTGTTCGGCGGTTTTTCACCGGACTCGCTGCGCGACCGGATTCTCGACGCCGATTGCCGCACCGTGATCACAGCCGACGAAGGCGTGCGCGGCGGACGATTCATACCGCTCAAACGCAACGTCGATAAGGCCCTGGAAAGTTGCCCGAACGTCAGCACCGTGCTGGTGGTCGAGCGCACCCAGGGCGAAGTGGCCTGGGTCGAAGGCCGCGACCTGTGGTACCACCAGGCCATGCACGACATGAGCGACGATTGCCCGCCGGAACCGATGGACGCCGAGGACCCGCTGTTCATCCTCTACACCTCCGGCAGCACCGGCAAGCCCAAGGGCGTACTGCACACCACAGGTGGTTATCTGCTGCAAGCGGCGATGACGTTCAAGTACGTGCTCGATTACCGCGACAACGAAGTGTTCTGGTGCACCGCCGACGTCGGTTGGGTCACCGGTCACAGTTACATCGTCTACGGCCCGCTGGCCAACGGCGCCACCACGCTGATCTTCGAAGGCGTACCGAGCTACCCCAGCAGTTCGCGCTTCTGGCAGGTGATCGACAAACATCAAGTCAATATTTTCTACACCGCGCCGACGGCCCTGCGAGCGCTGATGCGCGAAGGTGCCGGACCGTTGCAGGAAACGTCGCGCAAAAGCCTGCGATTGCTCGGCAGCGTCGGTGAGCCGATCAACCCGGAAGCGTGGGAATGGTACTTCAACGTGGTCGGCGAACAGCGCTGCCCGATTGTCGACACCTGGTGGCAGACCGAGACCGGCGGCATCATGCTCAGCCCGCTGGTGAGTGCGCCGCGGCTCAAGCCGGGCTGCGCCACCCGACCGATGTTTGGCGTGCAACCGGTGTTGCTGGATGAAACCGGCAAGGAAATCCATGGCGCAGGCAGCGGTGTGCTGGCGATCAAGGCGAGCTGGCCGGGGCAGATTCGCAGCGTTTATGGCGACCACTCCCGCATGGTCGACACCTATTTCAAGCCCTACCCCGGCTATTACTTCACCGGCGACGGCGCCCGTCGAGACGAAGATGGCGATTACTGGATCACCGGGCGCATCGACGATGTGATCAACGTCTCCGGTCACCGCATCGGCACTGCCGAAATAGAAAGTGCCTTGGTGCTGCACGACAACATCGCCGAAGCGGCAGTGGTCGGTTACCCCCACGACCTCAAAGGCCAGGGCATCTACGCTTTCGTCACGCCGATGGACGGAATCGAGGCCAACGACGCGTTGAAAAAGGAATTGCTGGACCACGTCAGCAAGGAGATCGGCAGCTTCGCCAAACCGGAACTGATCCAGTGGGCGCCGGCACTGCCCAAGACCCGCTCGGGCAAGATCATGCGGCGCATCCTGCGCAAGATTGCCTGCAACGAGCTCGACAGCCTCGGTGATACCTCGACCCTGGCCGATCCAAGCGTGGTGGAGGGGCTGATCGACAAGCGCCTTAATCGCTGAGCGAATGACTCGGTTCCCCTGAGGCATCGAGTCCTTGCGTCGCTGGACTGTGGGAGCACAGCTTGCTCCCACAAATCCCCTCGCCACAGAAACTGCTAAACTCCCGCGCCTCATTTCCTTAAGGCGCGCCCGGCATGTCTTCCTTGAATCAGGCGCTGCGCGCCGCCCTCGATCAGCGTCAGGACCTGCTCGGCCAATTGCACCAGCAAGGCACCGATTGCTATCGCTTGTTCCATGGCAGCCAGGAAGGCGCCCCTGGCCTGACGGTCGACCGCTACGGCCCGCAATTGCTGGTGCAAAGTTTCCATCAGTCACTGGAACGCGATGCCTTGCTGCAATTGCACGGTATCGTCAACGAGTGCCTGGGCCTGGACACCCTGCTGGTCTACAACGATCGCGCCCGGGGCAATTCGCGCGTCGACCGCCAGGACACCGTTTACCAGGCTGACGAAGCCGCCCTGCAAGACCTTGTCGGCCGTGAATGGGGTCTGAACTACCGCGTGCGCGGGCGCCATGCCGGGCAGGATCCATTGCTGTTTCTCGACCTGCGCAACGCCCGGGGCTGGGTCAAGGAACACAGCCGTCACAAAAGCGTGCTGAACCTGTTCGCCTACACCTGCGGCGTCGGCCTGAGCGCCGCGGCCGGTGGCGCGCGCGAGGTGTGCAACCTGGACTTTGCCGAAGGCAACCTGGCGGTGGGGCGCGAGAACGGTTTGCTCAACCCTGATCTGCCGCCCATGGATTTCGTGCAATCGGATTACTTCCCGGCCATCCGCCAACTGGCCGGCCTGCCCATCAGTCAGCGACGCGGGCAGAAGCTGCCAGGTTATGTGCGCCTGGAGCAACGCCAATACGACCTGGTGCTGCTCGACCCGCCCGCCTGGGCCAAGAGCGCGTTCGGCACTGTCGACCTCTTGCGCGATTACCAGAGCCTGCTCAAGCCGGCGCTGCTCACCACCGCTGAAAATGGCGTGCTGATCTGCTGCAACAACCTGGCAAAAGTCTCCATGGACGACTGGCGCGAGCAGGTGCTGCGCTGCGCGGAAAAGGCCGGCCGCCCGGTGCGCGAATGGAAAATACTGACACCCGGCAGCGATTTCCCCTCGCTGGACCAGCAGCCGCCACTCAAGACGTTGATCCTTCAGCTCTGAACCAGCGGTTCAACTCCTTCGCCGAAAACGGACAAATCTGATAAATCACAGTGGCTTCGGAACCGTAAACGCATGCCATACTCCAAGGCACTCCGAATTCACACCAGATGAAGCCGCACATGCCCAAAGGATTGATTCGCGCTTTCGGCGCCCTGTTGACCGTACTGGCCCTCTACAGCCTGCTGGGTTTTCTGATATTACCCGGTGTCGCCTTGCGGATCGCCAATCAACAACTGGCCGACCATGCAACGGTGCCAGCCCAGATTCAGCGTATCGAGCTCAATCCCTTCAGCCTCGAAGTCACGCTTTGGGGCCTGAATGTCGGCGAACCGGGCAAGGAGCAGGTCGCCTTCGAACGGCTGTACACCAACCTGCAGCTCGACAGCCTCTGGTCCGGCGCCCTGCACCTGACCGATATCGAGCTGGACAAGCCCAAGACCGAGATCATGTTCGCCAAGGACGGTCAGTTGAACCTGTTGGGCCTGTTCAAGCTGCCGGCCAGCGAACCCACCCCGGCCGACCCCGACGCCAAGCCGTTTCCCCTGCGAATCGACCGGATCAAACTGGCCGGCGGTTACCTGCATTTTCAGGACCTGCGTCCCAGCGAGCCCATCGAGTTTCTGTACGACACCCTTGATTTCGAGCTCAAGAACCTCAGCACACTGCCCGACGACAACGCCGACATGACCCTGGTGGCCGTCAGCCCTCAAGGCGGTCGGGTCGACTGGACCGGCAACTTCAGCCTCACGCCGATCGCCTCCGAGGGCAAGATCAAAGTCACCGACGGCCAGATGAAAGTCTGGTGGCCCTACGTACGCGACGCGGTACCGCTGGTGCTGGAAAACGGCGTGCTGAACCTGAGTACCGACTACAAGCTCAACCTGGCCAAGGGCACCGAACTGCTGCTCAACAACGTGGCCGTCAGCGTGGCCCCCTTCTCCATCAAGGCGCCGGATGGCCGTCCATTGGCGAAGCTCGAACGCCTGGATGTGAGTGATACAACCGTCGACCTGGCCAAGCAACAAGTCATCGTCGGCAAGATCCGCAGCCAGAAGCTGGAAACCTGGGCCGCGCGCGAGGCGGATGGGCAACTGGACTGGCAAAAACTCTTCGCCAGTCAGCCGGCCAAACCGCAGGTCAAGGTCGAACCGGCGTCGGCCCCGGCAGCCGCCGATTCGCCCGAGCCTGCCCCCCAGGCACCGAGCAAGCCCTGGCAGGTGCTGTTGAAGGACGTGCAACTGCGCAATTACCAGGTGCACCTGGCCGACCGTCAGGCGCAACCTGCCGTGGCCCTGGACGTGGGCCCGCTGAACCTCGACCTGCAGAACTACGACACCCTCAACGGCTCACCCTTTACCCTCAAGCTGGATACCGGGATAGGCAAACAGGGCAAGATCCTGGCTGACGGCGAGGTCAACCTGAACCCGATCACCGCCCGGCTCAAGGTCAAGACCCAGGACATCGACCTGCGGGTCGCCCAGGCCTACATCAACCCGTTCATTCGCCTGGAACTGCGCTCCGGGATGCTCGGCAGCGACCTGGCGGTGGACCTCAAGAGCACCGAGCCGCTGGCATTCGCCGTCACCGGTCGAGCCCAGGTCGATCAACTGCACACCCTCGATACCCTCAGGACCCGGGACTTCATCAAGTGGAAACAGTTGGTGCTCGAAGGGCTCAACTATCAGCACGGCGACAGCCTGTCGATCGACAAGGTCAACCTGTACCAGCCTTACGCGCGATTCATGATCAACCCAGACCGCACCACCAACGTCGATGACCTGCTGATCCCGCAACCGGCCGACAGTGGTACGAACAACAGCCCGGCAAAACCGGCATCCCAGGAGAAACCGCTGGGCATCCACGTCGGCGGCATTGCCATCAACGATGGCTCGGCCAACTTCGCCGACTTCAGCCTGACGCCGAACTTCGCCACGGCCATCCAGCAGCTCAACGGCCAGATCGGCACCATCGACAGCCGCCAGGCCAAGCCGGCCACCGTGGACATCAACGGCAAGGTCGACCGCTACGCGCCTGTCACCATCAAAGGGGCGCTCAACCCCTTCGACCCGATGGCCAGCCTCGACATCGCCACCAGTTTCAAACGGGTCGAACTGACGACCCTGACACCCTATTCCGGCAAATTCGCCGGCTATCGCATCCGCAAGGGCCGACTCAACCTCGACCTGCACTACCGGATCACCAAAGGCAAGTTGCTGGCCGACAACAAAGTGGTGGTCGAGCAACTGCAACTGGGGGAAAAGGTCGACAGCCCGGACGCCGTGAGCCTGCCGCTCAAGCTGGCCGTCGCGCTGCTGAAGGACTCCGAAGGCAGGATTTCCATCGAGCTGCCGGTTTCCGGCGACCTCAATGATCCGCAATTCAGCGTGATGCCAATTGTCTGGCAAACCCTGCGCAACCTGGTGGTACGGGCGGCCCAGGCGCCATTCAAACTCATCGGTGGGCTGGTGGCCGGGGGTGCCTCGCAAGACTTGGGCAGCGTGTCATTCGCCCCGGGCTCAAGCGAACTGAACCCGGACAACGAAGGTACGCTGCTCAAGTTGTCCGAAGCCCTCGGTAAACGTCCGGAGTTGCGCCTGGAGATCGAAGGCACCGCCGCCCAAAGCAGCGACGGTCCGCTGCTCGCCGCCCAGCGTCTGGAACGCGAATACCAGTACAACTACTACAAGATGCTGCAGCGCAGAGGCGACAAAGTCCCTGCCAAGGCCTCGCTGCTGGAGGTGCCCGAGGATGAAAAGGCACCGCTGCTCGAAGGCATCTATCGCACCCGTCTCAAGACCCAGCCACCGGTCGAATGGACGCAACTGGATAAAAAGGCGCGCACGGAAAAACTGCGCGAAGGCGTGATCTCGTTCTGGAGTGGCAACGAAGTGCTGTTGCGCCAGCTGGGACAGGAGCGCGCCAGCAGCATCAAGGATTTCCTGGTGGACAAAGGGCAATTGGCTGATGACCGTGTGTATTTCATCGACGCCAGCCTCGGTCAGGCCGAAAGCGACGGGCGCGTGATCACCCCCATGCATCTGGATGCCGAATAAGATGAAACGTCTGTACGGGCTTAGCCTGATCTTGCTGCTCGCCAGCGGCCAGACGTCGGCAGCCGATACATTGCGCTGTGGCAGCCAGTTGATCAGCGTCGGTGACCGCTCCAGCGAAGTCCTGCAAAAATGCGGGCAACCCGCGGCGCGGGATGACCTGGGCTACAAACGCAGCGTCAATCGCCGGGAAGAATACCCGGTGGAAGAATGGACCTACGGCCCCAACAGTGGCATGTACCAGTACCTGCGTTTCGAGGGGAATCGGTTGGTGCAGATCACCAGCAAGCGGGGGCGCTGAGCGGTTCTGTCATTCAGTTGAGATGGCGTGGGATGTGCCGCCGCCAATCGCGAGCAGGCTCCCTCCCACATTCGAACGCATCTTGCCGAAGAAGCTCGTCCACTGTGGGAGCGAGCATGCTCGCGAAATCGGCCAGTCGATTTCCCAGATGGGTCCCTGAATACTTTTCCATTGCGCAATAGAACAGGCCCCCGGCACGAATGCCGGGGGCCTGTAATGGCCACTTCCGTGTGGCCTTCGCATGAACTCCAAAGCAACGGCAAACGTATGTCTCAGCCCGCTTGCCGTGCCTTCTCCCGGTCCAGGCGAGAAGCCTTGAGTCTTACTCGGATTTCAGGCCGTCAGCCGAAACGTCTCGGACGCCTTTGATTTTCTTGGTAATCGCCACTGCGGTGTCTTTTTGCGCGTCTGTCAGGACAGTAGTCGACGACAGCGACACTACGCCTTTATTGGTTTCTACCTTGATATCGGAACCTGGGATGCCTTTTTCAGTGACCAGATCGGCTTTGACCTTGGTGGTGATCCAGGTATCAGAAACATCTTCTTTGGCTTCTGTCACTTCACCAGCAGCCAGCATCATCGGAGCCTGAGTTGCTTGAGTGGTCTCGGCGAAAGCGCTAGCCATGGTCAGAGTCAGGGCGGTGGCAGCTGCGGCAGTGATAGCGAACTTCTTCATACGAGTAACTCCTGTTTTTCTCAAAAACTGCCGGAGGTGTTTCCCGGCAGGGTTATCAGGAGTAGTGCGAAGGCTGTGCCAGTTTTCACGAATTAATTATTCTTTTAAAATCAACTAGTTAAGCGAAACGGCAATTTTCACAATCATGCAAAATGCATGGCCTGCTGATTTGGGACATGCAAGTTGCGGCTTTTTCGGCGCTCCCTAAGTTTATGAATTGTTGAGGTTTTCCTGGGCAAGGGGAAAAGCCCCTCGCCACCGGCTCAACCAGACCCAAAATCAGGGTGCAGCGGCCCCCGTGCAACCGGCGGGCAAGAATTCCTGGACGGCCGTCGAAGCGCAGGTCCAGACACCGGCTGCTGAACGGGAAAGGGTGATTGCCTTGCCGAGAACGGGAGCTGGCGCATTCAGCAGGGTGCATGCAATGGTTCCGGTTCCGTCCGCTGCAGTACCTGAAGCGGTCAGGGTGCAATTGCTGGTGGGCGATGTTCCGCCGATGTTGGCTAACGTCGGGTTGGTTCCCTGGTTCATGACGTCCTCGAACGGCACCTTCAACGCGGAGACTTCCGCCAGCCCCGCCGTAGCTTTCGCCCGCGCTTGATACTTGGAATACTGCGGCAACGCAAACGTCGCCAGGATGCCGATGATCGCCACAACGATCAGCAACTCGATCAAGGTAAAACCGTTTTGCTTATTCATAGATAATCTCCAAAGCATGAGGTGGAGTCTCATGACCTGAGGAGGCCATTGCATGGCATGTGCCAACCCTGTCGCGCCCGCTGGCAAGGGACTTCGACCCGCCGCGTCCCTATGTCCTACCCCAACAAGCGCACTATCTGACGTTTTTTGTCACTGCGCCCCGCTGGTTTGGTCTGGATGCTTGACTAGGCTATAAGTCATGAACTGTCCGCGTCCGGGATTCCCATGAATGACATCGCCTTAAGCGGTCTGGCCAAGCAATTGGTGCTGGCCGAACTGATCACCGAGCAAAGTGCGCAGCAGGCGTACCAACAAGCCCAAAGCAGTCGCATGCCCCTGGTCAGTTACCTGGTGCAGAACAAACTGGTCCAGAGTCGCCAGGTGGCGGAAATTGCCTCGGAGCATTTCGGCGTGGCCCTGCTGGACCTCAACAGCCTGGACAAGGAAACCCAACCCACCGGCCTTGTCAGCGAAAAACTGGTGCGCCAGCATCACGCCCTGCCGCTGTGGCGGCGTGGCAACAAGCTGTTCGTGGGCATCTCCGACCCCACCAATCACCAGGCCATCAATGACATTCAGTTCAGCACCGGCCTGACCACCGAAGCCATCCTGGTGGAGGACGACAAGCTCAGCGACGCCATCGAAAAGTTTTTCGAATCCACCAGCACCGGCCTGGAAGGCATGGGCGATGTCGACCTCGACGGCCTGGACATCGAGTCGATCGATGATCACAAGCAAGACTCCATCGCCGGCCAGGACACCGACGATGCGCCGGTGGTGCGGTTCGTCAACAAGATGCTGCTGGACGCGATCAAGGGCGGCTCCTCCGACCTGCACTTTGAACCCTATGAAAAAATCTACCGGGTGCGGGTGCGTACCGACGGCATGCTGCGAGAGGTGGCCCGCCCGCCGATCCAGTTGGCCACCCGCATCGCCGCGCGCCTGAAGGTAATGGCCAGCCTTGATATTTCCGAGCGGCGCAAACCCCAGGACGGGCGCCTGAAAATGCGCCTGTCGAAAAACAAGTCCATCGACTTCCGGGTCAACACCCTGCCGACGCTCTGGGGTGAAAAAGTGGTGATCCGGATCCTCGACCCCTCCAGCGCGCAGATGGGTATCGATGCCCTGGGCTACGAGCCGGACCAGAAAGAGCTGTACATGGCGGCGCTCAAACAACCACAAGGGTTGATCCTGGTGACCGGGCCCACCGGCTCTGGCAAAACCGTGTCGCTCTATACCGGGCTCAATATCCTCAACACTGTGGACATCAATATTTCCACCGCTGAGGATCCGGTGGAAATCAACATGGAAGGCATCAACCAGGTCAACGTGAATCCGCGCCAGGGTCTGGATTTCGCCCAGGCCCTGCGCTCGTTCCTGCGCCAGGACCCGGACGTGATCATGGTGGGCGAGATCCGCGACCTGGAAACCGCCGAAATCGCCATCAAGGCCGCCCAGACCGGACACATGGTGCTCTCCACCCTGCACACCAACAGCGCCGCCGAAACCCTGATCCGCCTGCACAACATGGGCATTCCCGGCTTCAACATCGCCACGGCGGTCCACCTCATCATCGCCCAGCGACTGGCGCGCAAGCTGTGCCCACATTGCAAAAGGGCCATCGAAATTCCCGAAGAAACCCTGCTCAAGGAAGGCTTCCCCCGGGAACGCATCGGCTCGTTCACGATCTATGAGCCGGTCGGTTGCGAACAGTGCAACAACGGCTACAAGGGGCGCGTGGGGGTGTACGAAGTGGTCAGGAATACGCCCGAGCTGCAACGGCTGATCATGGCCGAGGGCAACTCGTTGGAAATCGACCTGCAAATGCGCAAGGACGGTTTTAATGACCTGCGCGCCTCGGGACTGCTCAAAGTGATGCAAGGCATCACCAGCCTCGAAGAAATCAACCGGGTCACCAAGGATTGAACATGGCGGTCAAGGCAATAAAAACCGACGTTTACACGTGGGAAGGCAAAGACCGCAAAGGCACGAAAATGACCGGCGAACTGACTGGGCAGAGCCCGGCCCTGGTCAAGGCCCAGTTGCGCAAACAAGGCATCAACCCAGGCAAGGTTCGCAAGAAGTCCACCTCGATATTCAGCAAGGGCAAGCGTATCAAGCCATTGGATATCGCCCTGTTCACTCGGCAGATGGCGACCATGCTCAAGGCCGGCGTGCCCTTGTTGCAGGCGTTCGACATCATTGGCGAAGGCTTCGACAACGCCAACATGCGCAAGCTGGTGGACGAGGTGAAACAGGAAGTCGCCGCCGGCAACAGCTTCGCCGCGTCGTTGCGCAAGAGCCCGCAATACTTCGACGAACTGTACTGCAACCTGGTGGACGCCGGTGAACAGGCCGGCGCCCTGGATACGCTGCTGGAGCGCGTCGCGACCTACAAGGAAAAAAGCGAAGCCCTCAAGGCCAAGATCAAGAAGGCCATGACCTACCCCGCGGCCGTGGTGCTCGTCGCCGCCGTGGTCACGGGTATTCTGCTGGTCAAGGTGGTGCCGCAGTTCGAATCGGTATTCTCCGGGTTCGGCGCCCAACTGCCGGCCTTCACGGTGATGGTCATCGGCCTGTCGGAGTTCATGCAGCAGTGGTGGTGGATGCTGCTGGGCGGCGCGCTGGCGGCGTTCTTCGGTGTCAAACATGCACTCAAGCGCTCCCAGGGCTTGCGTGACTGGCGCGATAAATGGCTGCTCAAACTGCCGCTGATCGGCACCCTGATGTACAAATCCGCCGTGGCCCGCTACGCCCGGACCCTGTCCACGACATTCGCGGCCGGCGTGCCGCTGGTGGAAGCCCTGGACTCGGTATCAGGCGCCACCGGCAATGTGGTGTTCAAACGCGCGGTACAACGCATCCGGCAGGATGTCTCGACCGGCATGCAGTTGAATTTTTCCATGCGTGCTTCAGGCATATTCCCGAACATGGCGATCCAGATGACCGCCATCGGCGAGGAGTCCGGCGCGCTGGACGACATGCTCGACAAAGTGGCGAGCTTTTATGAAGCCGAGGTGGACAATCTGGTGGACAATCTCACCAGCCTGATGGAACCGTTCATCATGGTGGTCCTGGGGGTGGTCGTCGGCGGCCTGGTGGTTGCCATGTACCTGCCCATCTTTCAACTCGGCTCTGCGATCTGACATGCCCCTGACTGAGTTTTTCGCGCTGTATCCCCTGGCCTTTGTGCTCGCCGCTTTACTGCTCGGACTGATCATCGGCAGTTTCCTCAACGTCCTGGTGTGGCGCCTGCCCAAGATGCTCTCGCGCGAATGGCGGCTGCAAGCCCATGACTTGCTGGGCCTGCCCGCCGAAGCCCCTGGCCCGGTCTACAACCTGATGCTGCCGCATTCCCAGTGCCCGCACTGCGGCCACCGCATCCGGGCCTGGGAAAACATTCCGCTATTGAGTTACCTGGCATTGCGCGGTCGTTGCTCCAGTTGTGCCGCGCCCATCGGCCGGCGCTATCCCCTGACCGAACTGGCCTGCGGCATCCTGTCGGCGTTCGTCGCCTGGTATTTCGGCTTTGGCTGGCAGGCCGCAATGGTGATGGTGCTGACCTGGGGCCTGCTGGGCATGAGCCTGATCGATGCCGAGCACCAATTGTTGCCCGATACCCTGGTGCTGCCGTTGTTGTGGCTGGGCTTGATCGTCAACAGCTTCGGCTTGTTCGTCTCCTTGAATCAGGCGATGTGGGGCGCCGTGGCCGGCTATCTGGCGCTGTGGTCGGTGTTCTGGGTGTTCAAATTGATCACTGGCAAGGAAGGCATGGGCTACGGGGATTTCAAGCTGCTGGCGATGCTGGGCGCCTGGGGCGGCTGGCAGATCCTGCCGCTGACGTTGCTGTTGTCATCGCTGGTGGGCGCCGTTATCGGGGTCATTGTGCTGCGCCTGCGTGATGCTCCGACATCGACGCAAATCCCCTTTGGGCCCTATCTGGCCATTGCCGGCTGGATTGCCTTGCTCTGGGGTGGTCAAATAACCGACTTCTATTGGCAGTCTGTCGGTTCCTAATGTCGATTTTAATGAATAGCCCCGCAGAAAAACCCTGGATTCTCGGTCTGACTGGCGGTATCGGCAGCGGCAAAAGCGCGGCGGCCCAGCACTTTATCGACCTGGGCGTGCACGTCGTCGACGCCGATCACGCGGCGCGCTGGGTGGTCGAACCCGGACGCCCGGCGCTGGCCAGGATCGCCGAACATTTTGGCCCCGGCGTATTGCAGGCCGACGGCACACTGGACCGAGCGGCCCTGCGCCAACTGATTTTCGAAGATGCCGAGCAACGCCGCTGGCTCGAGGCGCTGCTACATCCGTTGATCGCCGAGGAAATCGCTCATCATCTGGCCCAGGCACAATCACCCTATGCGATTCTGGTGTCGCCGCTGTTGATCGAGTCCGGCCAGTACGCCATGACCCAGCGGATCCTGGTGATCGATGTGCCGGAACAACTACAGATCGAACGCACCTTGCAGCGCGACAAGACCAGCGAGCAACAGGTCCAGGCGATCCTCAAGGCCCAGTCCAGCCGTCAGGATCGCTTGAGCCATGCCGACGACGTGGTGGTCAATGACCGCGACCTCGCCTGGCTGCACAGCGAGGTCGAGCGCCTGCATCACTTTTACCTTACTTTGCGTGGAGGCCAGTCATGAGCCAAACCCCAACCGTTGATTGCCCAACCTGTGGCGCCCCTGTGGAATGGAGCCCGGAAAACACCTTCCGGCCCTTCTGCTCCGACCGCTGCAAACTGATCGACCTGGG
The DNA here is from genome assembly GCF_003033885.1 of Pseudomonas rhizophila. Lineage (NCBI taxonomy): Bacteria > Pseudomonadati > Pseudomonadota > Gammaproteobacteria > Pseudomonadales > Pseudomonadaceae > Pseudomonas > Pseudomonas rhizophila. The sequence continues at coordinate 5,044,442 of NZ_CP024081.1, forward strand.
CGCCTGGGCGTCGGAAGAACACAAGATCCCGGTCAGCCCCGATGCCGAGGACGACCTGTTCAGCGAAGAGTTCGAGCCTCGCCACTAGGGAGCCATGAGTTTCCCCACCGCGTTGTCGCCTTAAGGCCGCATGAAGCCATAGTCCTGTTCATCGTCGAGATTCTCCGCCAGGAAACTCAGTTCATCGGCCAGGTCTTCAGCACTGCGCACCGCCTTGCTCTGCTGCACGATCGCACTGAGCAAGGCCCGCAGGCTAAGGCCCGGGTCGAAGCCGATTTCCACTGCCGCATCCTGGCTGCGCCTGATCTCTTGTCTCGCCCACTCATAAACACTCATGGTTGTGCTCCTGGAATTTTTCCAGAGCATGAAGCGCACCCGGCTGCTCAGCCTTGATGTGAATCAAGGCTTGTCGTCATCCTTCCAGGGGGCCGACAGATAGCGCGTACGGTTGAAGGTCTCCAGCCATTCGGGGCTGAACACCACCAACGCACTGACCACCATGCCGTTGATAAACGCCTCGGGAAAGATGATCAGCCAGAGGTAGCCGATGAAATCTTCCAGCCAGTAAGGCATGGCGAACACTCCGTCGTACCACAGCAGGCCAAGCCCCACCAGCAGGCACAACAACGCCGAAAGCGCGGCGGCGAGAAATCCCGAACAGAAGATGTACACGAACAGATTGCGCGGTTGGGCGCGTTCCACCAGGATCGCGCAGCACTCAGTGACCAGCACCGGCAGCAAAATCAGCAACGCACCGTTGATACCCACCGCCGCCATGTCCTGGCGCCCCAGCAGCACCAGGGCAAGCTGGGCACAAAGGCCGCCGAGAATCGCCAGCGGCCAGTCCAGCAGCAGTGTCACGGCGGTCATGCCGATGAAGTGATACGAGACGCCGGTATCGAAATCCCGTCGCACCAGCCACAACATGAACACGGCCAGGACCGTGCCGAACAGCAAGTGCTGGCGACGGCTGTCGGTGAACAGCTCCACCCATGGCGCCCGTGCTACGGCCCAGGCCAGCACCGGCACATAAATCAGCCAGCCGACCGTCAACGTCTGCGCAGACAGCAGTTCGGCACCGATCATGGCGCTACTCCTCTGGCTTGTCCTTGCATCAAAGACTCCATGATCACCTCAGGATTCAAGCCAGCAGTCTACACCCCACCCTTAACCGGCCATAAATCAATGCAACGCTTCCAGCTTGTCGCAATTGAACGCTAAGCTTGGGCTCATGGATGATTCCGATTATTTACGCCTGCTGACCATCGCGGCCGAGCAAGCCAACGCCTTTCTCTCCAATGCCCGCAAATGGGAGCGTGAGCGTTGGGTCTGCCAGCGTCTGCTGCAAGGGCTGAACGTACCCTATCGCGCCGACGAGTTCGCCCCTGCGGGAGAGCCGCCGGACGTATTGTTTCGCGATGCCAACTTCGAGGTGTTTTTTGTCCTCGACGAAGGCCGTCGCCTCAATGACGAATGGCGCGACGAGCTGCAGCGCCGCCGTAGCGCTTTCTCCCTGAGCCAACTGGTGCGCCGCGAAGCCAAGCCCCGACGCATCCCGGCCAATGAATTCCTGCTGCGCCTGGCCCCGACCCTGCGCAAGAAAGCCCACAACTACACCGAACGCGGCATGGATCTGGGGGAGCTGGACATCATCGCCTTCGCCAGCCTCAAGCGTGAAGTGCTGGACCTCAACAGCCATTTCCCGCCGCCGACCGAATACCTGCGCCAGGGTTGGCGCTCGCTGTCGCTGGTGGGGCCGACGTTTGCCCGGGTGCTGTTCGCCCATCCCGATGCGCCGGATTTCCTGCGCAGCAATCTGGGGCGCAGCATCGTGTTCGATGTCGGGATCAGCCTGTGAGCCCACTGCAGGAACTGATTGCCGCCGTGCCCCAGCAAGGCCGCGTACGCTGGATAGGCGTGCGACCCCAGGGCCATGCACCCATGATTGAACTCGACGCCGTGGAGGCCCGTCTGGAGGCCGGCCTGACGGGCGACCATGCCCGTCCCGGCGTGCGCAATGCACGGCAAGTCACCTTGATTCAGTGGGAACACCTGGCCGTGATCGGTTCACTGATGGGCCGCCCGGTGGATCAGCCGGTGTTGCCGCAAGAGCTGCGACGCAACCTGGTGGTCAGCGGTATCAATCTGTTCAGCCTCAAGGGCCGGCGCTTTCGCATCGGCCAGGCCATCTTCGAAACCACCGGCTGGTGCCAGCCGTGCGCGCGACTGGAGCGTAACCTCGGCGAAGGGACGTTCCAGGCCGTGCGCGGCCATGGCGGAATCACCGCACGGGTGTTAAAAAGTGGAATCATTCGCCTGGACGACAGCTTGAGTGTCGAACCTGTTCCGGCGAGCGGCTACGCTGCTTTCAATGCCGGATAGCCAGACGCTGTAGCGTCTATACCTTTCGCAACGTCTACCTGCCGAGGCCTTTATGACCAGCCGCCTGAACCCGGAAGACCAGAAGCATGTCGAAGAGTACCTGCAACTGTCCCAGCACCGAGTCGAGCGCCGGCCTTTCCGGCCGTGGATGCTCCTGGTGGTGGTACTGGCCATCACCATCGGCCTGGGCCTGTTGAGCCGACTGATCAGTTACCTGACGCTATGAGCCGCTTGATGCTCGCGCGGGTAACGGCACCGATTTCCTTTAGCCTTGCGAGATATCCCCATGACTCATCGTATTGTCATCGTTGGCGGCGGCGCCGGCGGTCTGGAGTTGGCTACCCGTCTGGGTAAGACTCTGGGCAAGCGCGGCACGGCCAGTGTGATGCTGGTCGACGCGAACCTGACCCATATTTGGAAACCGCTGTTGCACGAAGTGGCTGCCGGTTCCCTGAACTCCTCTGAAGACGAACTCAACTACGTCGCCCAGGCAAAATGGAACCATTTCGGGTTCCAGCTGGGGCGCATGAGTGGCCTGGATCGCGAGCGCAAGAGCATCCAACTGGCCGCCACCTATGACGAGGCGGGCCTGGAACTACTGCCGGCTCGTGAACTGGGTTACGACACTCTGGTGATCGCCGTCGGCAGCACCACCAATGACTTCGGCACCGAAGGCGCGGCGCAGCATTGCCTGTTCCTCGACACGCGCAAACAGGCCGAGCGTTTCCATCAGCAACTGCTCAACCATTATCTGCGCGCCCATGCCGGGCAAACCGACGTGGTCGAACGCATCAGCGTTGCCATCGTCGGCGCCGGGGCGACGGGGGTTGAACTGGCGGCCGAGCTGCACAACGCCGCCCATGAGCTGGCAGCCTATGGCTTGGACCGGATCAAACCGGAGAACATGCACATCACCCTGATCGAAGCCGGACCGCGGGTCCTGCCGGCCTTGCCGGAGCGCATCGGCGGCCCTGTGCACAAGACCCTGGAGAAACTTGGGGTCAATGTCATGACCAACGCCGCTGTTGGCCAGGTGACAGCCGACAGCCTGATCACCGTCGATGGCAAGGTCATCGACGCGAGCCTGAAAGTCTGGGCCGCCGGGATTCGCGCCCCGGACTTCCTCAAGGAAATCGACGGTCTGGAGACCAACCGGATCAACCAGCTGCAGGTGCTGCCGACGCTGCAGACCACCCGTGACGAGAACATCTTCGCCTTCGGCGATTGCGCCGCCTGCCCGCAACCCGGCAGCGATCGCAACGTTCCGCCCCGTGCCCAGGCCGCGCATCAGCAAGCCTCGCTGCTGGCCAAATCCCTGAAGCTGCGGATCGAAGGCAAGGCCCTGCCGGAATACAAATACACCGACTACGGTTCATTGATTTCGCTGTCGCGCTTCTCAGCGGTGGGTAACCTGATGGGCAACCTGACCGGCAGTGTGATGCTCGAAGGTTGGCTGGCGCGGATGTTCTATGTATCGCTGTACCGCATGCACCAGATGGCGCTGTACGGCCTGTTCCGCACGGCCATGCTGATGCTGGGCAGCAAGATCGGGCGTGGGACCGAGCCTCGGCTGAAGCTGCATTGAGTCAGCAGTACTGACATCGAATGATCCACCGTCATCGCGAGCAAGCTCGCTCCCACAGTTGATCGCGGTCATCCTATGGGAGCGAGCTTGCTCGCGATGGGGGCGGTACAGTCAATACTTGAGCTCGGGCAGGATCACTGTCCGAGCCATCCATCGATCAAACCTGAAACCGCTGCACCATGGTGCGCAATGAATTCGCCAGTTGCGACAACTCATGGCTGGACGCGCTGGTCTGGTCCGCACCGGTGGCCGAGCGCACCGACAGATCCCGAATGTTCACCAGGTTGCGATCCACCTCCCGAGCCACTTGCGCCTGTTCTTCAGCGGCGCTGGCGATCACCAGATTGCGTTCGTGGATCTCGTTGACCGACGCCGTGATGGTCTGTAGCGCCTCCCCTGCCCGCTCCGCCATTGCCAGAGTGCTGGCGGCGCGACTGGAGCTGGCCTGCATCGAATCCAGCGCCTGGGTGGCGCCGCTGCGCATGCCCTGGACCATCTGCTCGATTTCCTGGGTCGATTGCTGCGTGCGATAAGCCAGCGCCCGCACCTCATCGGCCACCACCGCAAACCCACGACCGCTTTCGCCAGCCCGGGCCGCCTCGATGGCCGCGTTGAGGGCCAGCAAGTTGGTCTGCTCGGCGATGGCCCGGATCACGTCCAGCACCTTGCCGATATCCTGCGATTGGTTGGCCAGGGACTGCACCAGGCCGCCAGTCACCTGCACATCACTGGCCAGGGCGCCGATGGCGTCGACCGTGTCGCTGACCCGCTGCTGCCCAAGGGACGCCGACTCACTGGACTGACGCGTGGCATCGGAGGTGGAAACCGCATTGCGCGCGACTTCCTCCACGGCGGTGGTCATCTCGGTGACGGCGGTGGCGGCCTGTTCAATTTCGTTATTCTGCTGTTGCAGGCTGTGGGTGCTATCGACCGTGACCGCGTTCAGCTCATCGGCGGCGGTCGCCAGTTGGGTAGCTGAGCCGCTGATGCCCTGCAAGGTTTCACGCAGGTTCTGCTGCATGGTCGCCAGCGCCTTGAGTAAGCGGCTGACTTCGTCGCTGCCGTGGGTCTTGATCGGTCGGGTCAGGTCGCCTCGGGCGACGTTTTCGGCGGCATTCAACGCCTCGCCCAAAGGCTTGACGATACTGCGAGTAAGCAGCATGGCCAGGGCCACCGTCGCCAAGGCGGCGAGCACAATGAACAGGCTGACGATCATCCGGGAATTGACGTAGTGTTCCTGGGATTTCTGGCTCTCGATGGAGACTTGTCTGGAGAACAGTTCCGCCAGATCGTTGAGCTGTTTGCCGGAACCGTCCACCACGGTCTTCATGTCCACCAGCAGCAGCTTGATCAACTCGTCCCGACGCCCCTGCTCTGCCAGGGCGAAGGATTGGGCGATGCCCGTGCGGTAAGCGGCAAAGGTTTGCTTGAACTGGTCATAAAGCGCCTTGCCTTCAGGCGTGATGACGAGCTTTTCGTAACTGGCGATTTTTTCGCTCAGTTCTTTGTCGCGGGTGTCCATTTGCCCACGGTACACCGGGATGTTCTTCGGGTCCTGGTCCAAGGCCATGCGCAGGGAAATGGTGCGGATGCGCAACATCAATTCACGGATCTCGTCACCGCCGCGAATACTGGGCAACCACTGGGTTTCTACCGCGACTTCACTGTCACGGATACTCGACATCTGTCCTAGCGCAAACACCCCGAGCAACGCCACCAGCACGGCGATCAAAGCGAAACCCAACGCGGCACGGGGGGCGATATTCAGTTGACGAAGAACCATGGGGAGCGCCTTTTTTATTTTGGCCTGAAGTGGGGCCATGCCCCTGTCGGTGGGTTATCGGCAGGTTGTACGATGACTTAAGGCAATCTGCTTTATCGCAGGCAAAAAAAATCCCCGTATCTTTCGATACGAGGATTTTTAATATGGTCGGGGTAAGGGGATTCGAACTCCTGACATCCTGCTCCCAAAGCAGGCGCGCTACCGGACTGCGCTATACCCCGGTAAAAAAAGGCGACCTTCGCAAGTCGCCTTCCTCGATCAGCGCTTTTGGCCTCTGATCTTAAGATTCGATTCCAGCGAACTGGTTTCAAAAATGGTGGGTCGTGTGGGATTCGAACCTACGACCAATTGGTTAAAAGCCAACTGCTCTACCAACTGAGCTAACGACCCAAAAATGGTCGGGGTAAGGGGATTCGAACTCCTGACATCCTGCTCCCAAAGCAGGCGCGCTACCGGACTGCGCTATACCCCGATTGAAATGGCTCCGTGACCAGGACTCGAACCTGGGACCCAATGATTAACAGTCATTTGCTCTACCGACTGAGCTATCACGGAACTGATATTTCAAGTTACTGCTATTTGAAGCTACAACATTGAAGCCAGCTTCAACCTCTTCTACCCGTTCGCATCGCTGCGTTCGTGTGTCTGAGGCGCGCTATTCTACAATCTTAAAAACCTCTGTCAACCCCTTAAATTGCTTTCAAGACAATGATTTGCAACTTATTTCGGGTTGCTTCTCACAGAGAAGTGGCCCTTGGGGGTGACGTACTGCGGGGCGCACTTTACAAGCCTTTTCCTTTGAGTTCAACGGCCTGATGAAAAAAATGGCCTCGCAGTGCGAGGCCATTCCAATCACCCGATCCGCAGGCTTTCAGTTGAAGACGATTTCGTCGTTCTCCACCGTGCCGGTCACGGTTTCGCCCGGCATGAAGCGCCCGGACAGAATCAACTGTGCCAGCGGGTTTTCGATCCAGCGCTGGATGGCACGTTTGAGTGGCCGCGCGCCATAGACCGGGTCGTAACCCACCGCGATCAGCTTATCCAGTGCCTCGTCACTCAATTGCAGCTTCAGCTCGCGCTCGGTCAGACGGCTACGCAGACGTCCCAGCTGGATCTCGGTGATGCCCGCGATCTGATCACGAGCCAGCGGCTCGAAGATCACCACTTCGTCCACCCGGTTGATGAACTCCGGTCGGAAGTGAGTGGAGATTGCATCCATCACCGCCGCGCGTTGCGCCTCGCGATCACCCACCAGCTCCTGGATCTGCGCCGAGCCCAGGTTGGACGTCATCACGATCACGGTATTGCGGAAGTCCACCGTGCGTCCGTGGCTGTCGGTCAAACGACCATCCTCCAGCACTTGCAGCAGGATGTTGAACACATCCGGGTGGGCCTTCTCGACTTCATCGAGCAGGATCACCGAGTACGGCTTGCGTCGCACAGCCTCGGTCAGGTAACCGCCCTCTTCGTAGCCGACATAGCCCGGTGGCGCACCGATCAGCCGCGCCACGGAATGTTTCTCCATGAACTCGGACATGTCGATGCGCACCATGGCCTCTTCGGTGTCGAAGAGAAACTCGGCCAGCGCCTTGCACAGCTCGGTTTTACCGACACCGGTCGGGCCGAGGAACATGAACGAGCCACTCGGACGGTTAGGGTCCGACAGCCCGGCTCGAGACCGGCGCACGGCGTTGGAAACCGCCACTACCGCTTCTTCCTGACCGATCACGCGCTGGTGCAGCAGGCTTTCCATCTTCAGCAGTTTGTCGCGCTCGCCTTCGAGCATTTTCGACACCGGAATGCCGGTCCACTTGGAAACCACTTCGGCAATTTCTTCTTCGGTGACCTTGCTGCGCAGCAACTGGTTTTCGCTCTTGCCGTGCTGGTCGACCATTTGCAGACTGCGCTCCAGATCCGGGATCACCCCATACTGCAGCTCGGCCATGCGGTTGAGGTCGCCTTTACGGCGGGCCGCTTCCAGTTCCTGGCGGGACTGTTCGATCTTTTGCTGGATCTGCGCCGAGCCCTGGACTTCGGCTTTCTCCGAATTCCAGATTTCCTCGAGATCGGAATACTCGCGCTCGTGGCGAACGATCTCTTCCTGCAACCTTTCCAGGCGTTTCTTCGCCGCTTCGTCGCTTTCTTTCTTCAAGGCCTGGGATTCGACCTTGAGTTGAATCAGGCGCCGCTCCAGACGATCCAGCACTTCCGGTTTGGAATCGATTTCCATGCGGATGCGGCTGGCGGCTTCGTCGATCAGGTCAATGGCCTTGTCCGGCAACTGACGGTCGGTGATGTAGCGATGGCTGAGCTTGGCCGCCGCAATGATCGCGCCATCGGTAATCGCCACCTTGTGGTGAACCTCATAGCGTTCTTTAAGGCCACGCAGGATGGCAATGGTGTCTTCTTCGCTGGGCTCTTCCACCAGCACTTTCTGGAAACGCCGCTCCAGCGCCGCGTCCTTCTCTATGTATTGGCGGTACTCGTTGAGCGTTGTCGCGCCTACGCAGTGCAACTCACCACGGGCCAGCGCAGGCTTGAGCATGTTGCCGGCGTCCATCGAGCCTTCGCCCTTGCCCGCGCCGACCATGGTGTGCAATTCGTCGATGAACAGAATGATCTGCCCTTCCTGCTTGGACAATTCATTGAGCAAGGCTTTGAGCCGCTCTTCGAACTCGCCGCGGTACTTGGCACCGGCGATCAACGAACCCATGTCCAGGGACAACAGTCGCTTGCCCTTGAGGCCATCCGGCACTTCGCCATTGATGATGCGCTGGGCCAAGCCTTCGGCGATGGCGGTTTTACCCACGCCAGGCTCACCGATCAGCACCGGGTTATTCTTGGTGCGACGCTGCAGCACCTGGATTGTGCGGCGGATTTCGTCGTCACGGCCGATCACCGGGTCAAGCTTGCCTTCCTCGGCACGCTTGGTCAGGTCGACGGTGTATTTGTCCAGCGCCTGGCGGGACTCCTCGTGGTTGGCGTCGTTTACCGCTTCGCCGCCACGCAGGTTGTTAATGGCATTTTCCAGGGCCTTCTTGCTCACGCCCTGGCCGAGCAACAGCTTGCCCAGCTTGCTGTTCTCGTCCATGGCGGCAAGCAGCACCAGCTCACTGGAGATGAACTGATCGCCCTTCTGCTGGGCCAGGCGGTCGGCCTGGTTGAGCAGGCGCGCCAGATCCTGGGACATGTTCACGTCCCCTGTCGGATTCTGGATCTTGGGTAGCTGGTCGAGCTCTTTGGCCAGCTCTTTACGCAGGCTGCTCACGTCAAAGCCCACCTGCATCAGCAGTGGCTTGATGGAGCCGCCCTGCTGCTCGAGCATGGCTTGCATCAGATGCGCCGGCTCAATGCCGGGATGGTCCAGGCCGACAGCCAATGACTGGGCATCGGACAGGGCCAATTGCAACTTACTGGTTAAACGGTCAATACGCATGGGTCACCTTCCTTTTGAGCAGGCCGGACCTTAAAAACATCCTGAATGAAGAAACCTGCCAGATACCGCTATAGATGTGGACGATTCTGGAAGATTCAAGCAGTGCGCTATTGATACAGATCAGAGAAGTCTAGCGGTCGAGCCAGATCAGGGAGGCGAAGCGACCGGTACGCGAGTTGCGCCGATAGGAAAAGAAGCGTGGGTCGGTCACCGTGCACTGGCCGCCCCCATAGACCGCCGTGACACCGCGCGCCGCCAGCCGTTGGCGGGCCAGTGCATAAATATCGGCCAGGAACTTGCCGGCAGTGTCGCCAGGCACGAAGGCGTCTGCCGCCCTAGGCAGTTGCGCCATGAACGCTTCACGCACCTCTGGCCCCACTTCAAAGGCTTGCGGACCGATGGCCGGGCCGAGCCAGGCGAGGATTTCGTCGGCCGGGACCTGGAGACTGTCGAGAGTCGCTTCCAGTACGCCGTTGGCCAGCCCGCGCCAACCGGCATGGGCTGCCGCGACGCGGGTGCCGGCACGGTTGCAGAACAGCACCGGCAGGCAGTCCGCCGTCATCGCCGTACAGGCGATACCCGGTGTGGCGGTCCAGCTGGCATCGGCGATGGCCACCTGAGCCGGATCAGCCTCGACCACGGTAATACCGTGGACCTGCTGCAACCAGGCCGGACGAATGGCAAATCGATCGGTGAGGCGGCGACGGTTCTCAGCGACGGCCGTGGGCTCATCGCCCACATGGTCGCCCAGGTTGAGGCTGTCGAACGGCGCCAGGCTGACGCCGCCGGTACGGGTAGTGACGCAGGCCTTTACCCAGGCCGGCGCGGGCCAGTCGGGTATCAGCCAGTCATTCATCCGATGAACGCCTCGCGGTCCTGCTTGAGCAACGTCAGCAGCCAGACGAAGTCATCCGGCAGCGGCGATTCCCAGCTCATGCGCTTGCCGGTGGTCGGATGATCCAGCTCCAGGAAACGTGCATGCAGCGCCTGGCGCGGGAAGTTTTTCAACGACTCGACCATGGTGATACTCGCGGCCGGCGGAATGCGGAAACGTCCGCCATAGGCCGGATCGCCCACCAACGGGAAGTTGATGTGGGCCATGTGCACGCGGATCTGGTGGGTACGACCGGTTTCCAGCTTGACTCGCACATGCGTATGGGAACGAAAACGCTCCAGCACGCGGTAGTGGCTGACCGCCTGCTTGCCGCCTTCCATCACCGCCATGCGCTGGCGCTGCTGGCCGTGACGACCGATGGGGGCGTTGATCTTGCCACCGGCGGTGACCACGCCGATCACGATGCATTCATAAATGCGGCTGACGCTGCGACTTTGCAGCTGTGTGACCAGTTGTGTCTGCGCCTGAATAGTCTTGGCCACCACCATCAGACCGGTGGTGTCCTTGTCCAGGCGGTGCACGATGCCCGCGCGGGGCACGTTGACGATGTCCGGCACGTGGTGCAACAAGGCGTTGAGCAGGGTGCCATCGGCATGACCGGCGGCCGGATGCACCACCAGGCCCGCAGGCTTGTTGATCACCAGGATGTCGTCGTCTTCATAGACGATGTCCAGGGCAATGTCCTGGGCGACCCATTCTCCCTGGGCCTCCTGCTCGGCAGTCAGTTCGAGGATGGCGCCGCCATGGACGATGTCGCGCGGGCGGATCACCGCCCCATCCACAGTCAGGCGGCCGTCCTTGATCCAGGCGGAAAGGCGCGAGCGCGAGTGCTCGGCGAAGAGTTGTGCGGCGACTTGATCGAGGCGTTGGCCGCCCAATTCGGACGGCACCTCTGCGCGAAGTTCTATTTTATCGGACATGCTCGGACTAGGCGTCGGCACAGCCTTTGGTTTCGGCTGCGCGCTTGTGGTTAAATACGGCGTCTTTTGCCCCGAGGCTTCTCAACGGGGCGCTCATCATAACAGGACGGCCCCGCCCAAGACAGCGGCCGTCATAGGGACGCAAGCCGCCATGCAAGTGAAACACCTGCTGCTGATCGCCATCCTCGCATTGACTGCTGCTTGCTCGTCGAAGGAAGTCGTAGACGAAAACCTGAGCGAAGTCGAACTGTACCAACAGGCGCAGACCGACCTGGACAACAACAGCTATACCAGCGCCACGGCCAAGCTCAAGGCCCTGGAGTCGCGGTATCCGTTTGGTCGCTATGCCGATCAGGCCCAGCTGGAGCTGATCTACGCCAACTACAAGAACGCCGAGCCGGAAGCTGCGAAATCCGCCGCCGAGCGCTTCATTCGTCTGCATCCGCAGCACCCGAACGTCGATTACGCTTACTACCTCAAGGGCCTGACCTCCTTCGACCAGGACGTCGGCCTGCTGGCGCGCTTCCTGCCGCTGGACATGACCAAGCGGGACCCGGGCGCCGCGCGCGACTCCTACAACGAGTTCGCCCAGCTGACCAGCCGTTTCCCCAACAGCCGTTATTCGCCGGACGCCAAGCAGCGCATGATCTACCTGCGCAACCTGCTGGCCGCCTACGAAATCCACGTGGCTGACTACTACCTGACCCGTCAGGCCTACGTCGCTGCCGCCAACCGTGGCCGCTACGTGGTGGAAAACTTCCAGGAAACCCCCTCGGTGGGCGACGGCCTGGCAGTGATGACCGAAGCCTACCAGCGCCTGCACCTGGACGACCTGGCCGCCACCAGCCTGGAAACCCTCAAGCTCAACTACCCGGATCACCCGTCCCTGGAGGATGGTCAGTTCACTCCACGAGTTGACGAGGCCGACAACCGTTCGTGGCTGAGCAAGGCGACCCTGGGCCTGATCGAATCCCGTCCACCTCTGCCGCCGGGCGAAACCCGCGCCAACCAGGACGTTCAGCGCCAGTTCCAGGATGCCAAGGAAGCCATTCCAAACGAGCTCAAGCCCAAGGACGAAAATGGCGACGTGCTCGAAGAAGAAGAGCCTGAGAGCGAATCCAGCGATCGCTCCTGGTTCAGCTACATGACCTTCGGCCTGTTCGACTGAGGCCAGGTGTCAGCAAAAGGGAGGCCCGCGGGTCTCCCTTTTTTTGTGCCTGGATTTTATAGCGCTGTGCGCCGTTCCTGTCCTTGGCTAAACTGCCTGATCATTAGCCAAAAAGCCGCCCATCATGCTTCGTTTACTGTTCTGGATCGCCCTGATTGCCGCCGCGATATGGTTGTGGCGCAAGTTCAAGGGGACCTCTGCCGCGCCGAACTCCCCTCGGGAACAGGACGCACCACCCATGGTCCGTTGCGCCCATTGCGGCGTGCACCTGCCGCGAGATCGGGCACTGGCCCTCGAACAACAGTGGTATTGCAGCCAGGCTCACCTCGAGCAAGGCCCGGGCACTCGTGACCGCTGAGCAAGCCTCAAGCCCTCGCGTCAAACAGGCGCAGCGCCTGCTGCGTCTCTATCACCTGTACCGTCTAAGCATCGGCATCACCCTGGTGTTGCTGATCTCCAGCAACATGGACAACCGCCTGCTGGAGTTCGCCAACGACGATTTGCTGCGCAGCGGCAGCTGGTTGTATCTGGTGCTGAATATCCTGCTGGTGGTGTTTCTTGAAAATACCCGCCGCCCAGCCCGGCTGTTCGGCCTGGCTCTGACCGACGTGCTGTTGTTGTCGTGGCTGTTCTACGCTGCCGGCGGCGCCCCCAGCGCCATCGGCAACCTGCTCATCGTCTCGGTGGCCATCGGCAATACGTTGTTGCGAGGCCGAATCGGCCTATTGATTGCCGCTGTCGCCACGCTGGGCATCGTCGGATCGAGCTTCTTCCTTGACCTCAGCGATTCGAGCCGTCCCAGCAGTTATCTGCAGGCCGGTACCCTGGGGGCCTTGTGTTTTGCCGCCGCGCTGCTGGTGCAAGGCCTGACCCGACGCCTGGAAGCCAGTGAAATCCTCGCCGAACAACGGGCCAGCGAAGTAGTCGGTCTGGAAGCGCTCAACGCACTGATCCTGCAACGCATGCGCACCGGCATCCTGGTGCTCGATCGCCAGCGCCGGGTGCAATTGGCTAACGAAAGCGCATTGAACCTGTTGGGCATGCACGACCTGGTCGGCCAGCGGCTCGACGACTGCTCCGGCGCCCTGGTGGAGCGGCTACAGCTGTGGTTGAACAACCCCAGCCTGCGTCCGCAAAGCCTGACCATTAACGGCACCGGCCTGACCTTGCAACCGAGTTTCATTGCCCTGGGGCATCACGATCAGCATCAGATCCTGGTCTTCCTCGAAGACCTGGCCCAAGTGGCCCAGCACGCCCAGCAGTTGAAACTCGCCTCCCTGGGGCGCCTCACCGCCGGTATCGCCCATGAAATCCGCAACCCGTTGGGGGCGATCAGCCATGCGGCGCAATTGCTGCGCGAGTCCGAGGAACTGAACGACGCAGATCGGCGTCTGACGCAGATCATCCAGGATCACTCCCAACGAATGAACCGCGTCATTGAAAACGTCCTGCAACTGTCCCGCCGCCAGCAGACCACGCCGCAGCGCCTGGATCTGCGGATCTGGCTCGACCAGTTCGTCCGACAAGCCCGGGAAAACGCGGCTGGGCATCAGCACTTGCACCTGAGCATCAACCCGGGTGACTACCTCACGCTGATGGACCCCGATCAGTTGACCCAGGTGCTCGACAACCTCCTGCGCAACGCCTGGCGTCACAGCGCGATGGCCCATGAAGAGGCTGAGGTCTGGCTGAAGCTGTTCATCGATCCCCACAGCCAGCTGTCCACGCTGGACATTATCGACAACGGCCCCGGCGTGACACCGGACCAGCAAGCGCATTTGTTCGAACCTTTCTTCACCACCAGCAGCCAGGGCACCGGCCTTGGGCTCTATCTGTCCCGTGAGCTGTGCGAAAGCAACCAGGCCCGCCTAGACTTCAAACCACGCCAAGGCGGCGGCTGCTTTCGCATCACTTTTGCTCACGGACGGAAACAGATTTGACTACGCGCTCACGGCAACGAATCCTGATCGTCGATGACGAACCGGACATCCGCGAACTCCTGGACATTACCCTGGGCCGGATGAAACTCGACACCCGCAGCGCCGAGAACCTTGCCCAGGCCCGGGCCCTGCTGGCTGAAGACACCTTTGACCTGTGCCTGACCGACATGCGCCTGCCCGACGGCACTGGCCTGGAGCTGGTGCAACATATCCAGCAACGCTACCCGCAATTGCCCGTGGCAATGATCACCGCCTACGGGAGCCTGGAAACCGCCATCGACGCCCTCAAGGCCGGCGCCTTCGACTTCCTGACCAAACCGGTCGACCTGGGTCGGCTGCGTGAGCTGGTAACCAGCGCATTACGCCTGCCGTCGGTCGCCATCCCGGCGGCGTCCATCGAGCGCTGTCTGCTGGGCGATTCCCCGCCGATGCACAACGTCCGCAAACAGATCGAAAAACTCGCTCGCAGTCAGGCGCCGGTCTACATCAGCGGGGAATCGGGTTGCGGCAAGGAACTGGTCGCCCGGTTGATCCATGAGCAAGGCCCGCGTTCCGCCCAGCGTTTTGTGCCGGTCAACTGTGGGGCGATTCCCACGGAGCTGATGGAAAGCGAGTTTTTCGGCCATCGAAAAGGCAGCTTCAGCGGCGCCATCGAAGACAAACCGGGACTGTTCCAGGCCGCTCACGGCGGGACCTTGTTCCTTGACGAAGTGGCCGACCTGCCCCTGGCGATGCAAGTCAAATTGCTGCGGGCCATCCAGGAAAAAGCCGTGCGGGCCGTTGGTGGCCAGCAGGAAGAAGTGGTGGATGTACGAATTCTTTGCGCCACCCACAAGGACCTGGACGCCGAAGTCACCGCCGGGCGCTTTCGCCAGGACCTGTACTATCGACTCAACGTCATCGAACTGCGCGTCCCGCCGCTGCGCGAACGCCGCGAAGACATCGAATCGCTCGCCAATCATACCCTCCAGCGCCTGGCCGCCAACACCGGCAGCCCCGCGGTCAAGCTCCATCCCCAAGCTCTGGACGCCCTTCGAAACTACCGCTTCCCGGGCAATGTTCGGGAACTGGAAAACATGCTCGAACGCGCCTACACCCTTTGCGAGCACCAGTTGATCGAAGCCCACGACCTGCGCCTGGCCGAGGGCATCAGCACCACCGACGCAGGCAGCCCCGACCTGATGCGGGTCGATAACCTGGAAGACTATCTGGAGGACGTCGAACGCAAACTCATCCTCCAGGCTTTGGAGGAAACCCGCTGGAACCGCACGGCGGCGGCCCAACGGTTGAAGTTGTCGTTTCGGTCGATGCGGTATCGGTTGAAGAAGTTGGGGTTGGATTGAGGCGCGGTCCTGATGCTCCTACTTACCCCGTGTTTGCCTTGGCAGCTCTTCTAGCCTTCCGCCACCGGCACCCGCTCATCCAGCACACGGTTGGCCAACAACTCGCTCAGCTCAATCAACTGTTGCACTCCCAATGCGACATGCCGTCGCGAGCCTTCGAGTTCGAAGGCCAGGTCGCTGACGGTTGCGTTGGCTGAGGCCAGGGTTTCGCTGAGGTTGGCGAGCAGGCATTCGGTGTCGATGCCATCCACCACGGCGAACAGTTGGGTTGAGGTTGGTTTCTTTTTGGTTTCGGGCTTTGGGCCGAGGTAATAGTCGAGGGCGCGCTGGGCGGCTTCATCGAGTTTTTGAGAATCGAGCCCGCCATGGGCTGACGAGGGATCGGTTTCGGGGGGATTGGGTGTGACTTTGATCATCGTGCATCTCCAAGTTTTGGAGCTGCCACCGATCGCCGCGACGCGATTGGAGGTGGTAGCTGTACGCAGGTTCGCGGACCGAACTTGGAGCCTCCGGCATACCCGAAGGTATCCCACGCACAGCCAACCATGACAGAACGACAAATACCGAAGCCCTGTCGTCGTCTGGAATTATGCACCAAGTTAGCGGGCCGCGACGCCCGGTCGCTGAATTGGCAGCGACGGAAAAAGGTTAGCCAGAGTTCTTCCCACCCGGCAACCGCCAGAACTCGTCGGAAAATTCGGCTTGAATTAGGGGCTTTGTCCGACCATTCCCACAAATTCTGGTTGGCTGTGAAGGCGCTATTGTGAGTGTGTATATCCATTTCTGCGGTAACGGCTACTTAGGGTTCCGCCCTTACGGCGGCTCACTTTTGAACAGCGCAAAAGTAAGCAAAACGCTTCTGCCCCACCACTCGGCACCTCGCTTAGGCTCGGTGTGCCCTCACTCCGGCATTGCTCCGTGGGCCCGCCGCGAAGGGCCATCCATGGCCCAGCGCGGCTATCCCGGCATCCATGCCGGGATGCCCACTCCACAATGCCTGCGTTCGGCCAGCGTGGTTAACGGGGCGCCGAGATCAACGTCCTCCGCGAGGCGGCCTGACAGCCGGCCTGGTTTTGGGCGAACGCGTTTCTCCTGTGGGAGCGAGCCTGCTCGCGATAGCGACACCTCGGTTGCATCGAGGGTGGATGGGCTGACATCGCGAGCAGGCTCGCTCCCACACTGGGATAGGGCTACGCCCGCAAGAGACAGGCCGGCTGTCAGGCCGCCTCGCGAGCAGGCTTTGCTCCCACAGGTCCGGCTCAACATGTCTGATGGGTGTACACCCGCAAAAAACAGGCCGACTGTCAGGCCGCCTCGCGAGCAAGCTTTGCTCCCACAGGTCCGATGGGTGTACACCCGCAAAAAACAGGCCGGCTGTCAGGCCGCCTCGCTTTTGATTTTGATCTGGGGCGCCCCGTTAACCACGCTGGCCGAACGCAGGTATTGTGGAGTGGGCACCTCGGCATGGATGCCGAGGTAGCCGCGCTGGGCCATGGATGGCCCTTCGCGGCGGGCCCACGGAGCAATGCCGGAGTGAGGGCATGCCGAGCCTAGGCGAGGCACCGAGTGGTGGGGCAAGAGCGTTTTGGTTACTTTTGCGCTCTTCAAAAGTGACCCGCCGTAAGGGCGGAACCATAAGTAGCCGTTACCGCAGAAACGGATATATACCCAACCAACAAAACCCTGGCCGGCTGTCAGGCCGCCATCGCGAGCAGGCTCGCTCCCACAGTTGGATCCGGGTACAACCGTGAGAGACAGGCCGGCTGTCAGGCCGCCTCGTCACCAAGCTCACCCCCAAGCCAAAGCCGAACCTTACAACCGCCCCGCCGGCGCATAAGGCGCAGGATCAATCACCGGCTCACGCCCCAACATCACATCAACAAACAACCGACACGACGCCGGAGCCAACACCAACCCATTGCGATAATGCCCACAGTTCAACCACAACCCCGAAAACCCCGGCACCTCACCAATATAGGGAATGCCCTCCGGCGATCCAGGCCGCAACCCGGCCCAATGCCCGACCACCTCGGCGTCCGCCAGCGCAGGAATCAGCTGCTGCGCCGACGCCTTCAGGCTATCGAGCGCAACATCGGTCGGGGTCTTGTCGAAGCCTTCGCGCTCCAGCGTACTGCCCACCAGAATATGCCCGTCGCGACGCGGAATCGCATAACGGCCCTTGGCCAGGACCATGCTCGATAGAAAATCCGACGCACATTTGTACAGAATCATCTGGCCCTTGACCGGCTCGACCGGCAACTTCAGCCCCAGAGTCTTGAGCAGTTCACCGCTCCAGGCGCCCGCCGCCAGGACCACCTGATCGCCAAGGATCGGCCCCTCGGAGCTGTTAACCCCCACAATACGCCCACCGTCGCGGATGAACCCGCCGACCTCGCATTGCTCATGCAGCGTGACATTGGGTAGCGCCAGCAACGCAGCCTTGAGGGACTTCACCAACCGGGGATTGCGCACATTGGCCACATCGGCCATGTGGATCGCCCGGGAGAAACCCGCGCCCAGTACTGGCACCGCGTCATGGACAGCCGAGATTTCCACAGCCCGCAACGGGCGCCCTTCCCGCTCGGCCCAGGCCAGTGCTTCGGCCTGATCGTCCAGGTCCAGCCAATACAGACCGGTGACATGCACCTGCGGATCAACCCCCGTGGCCGCGAACAGACGCTGGGCCAGCTGTGGATAAAAGTCCTGCGACCAGTGGGCCAGTGCGGTGACCGCCGGGCTGTAGCGCCAGGGGTACAGCGGCGAAACAATACCGCCGCCGGCCCAGGACGATTCCTGGCCGACACTGGAGCGGTCCAGCAGCACCACGCGCTGCCCTTCGGACGCGAGATTGAACGCCGTCAGCAGGCCAATGACTCCGCCGCCGACAATCACCACTTGCTGTTGCCTGGTCATGTTCTATTTCAACTCACAAGACAAAGGGCGCAGGACAGCGCCCGAAAAAATAAACTCAGCGACCCCAGCAATCCTTGGCAGTCAGCCCGGCAGCAGCGTTGATGATGCTTCGCGCGCCCGTGTTGTTGATGGTGAAATCACCGCACTTGTCGGTGGCCATGGACGAGGCGCTGTTGCGCACGGCAGTCAGGGTGAAACTCTGATCCATGAGCGTCTGGGTAATGGTGTAGAAATCATTACCGCTGCTCAGCCCGGTCGCGTTGGTGTAGACATTGTTCTTGGAGTAATGGCGCTCAAGAATCTGCGCCTGCTCCGATAGCAGCCCGGCGATTTCGGCCCTTCGGCCCTTTTTCATGTATTCGGTCAGGCTCGGATAGCCGACGGTGATCACGATACCGATGATGGCGATCACGATCATGATTTCGATCAAGGTGAAACCCCGGTTGGATCTGCGCATACCTTATCTCTCATTGTATTTGCCGCCACATGATGCGGCGGCTGCCGCCGACGGATTTCCCCAGCAGGTCGGTGATACCGCCACCGGAGTCGTTCACGATCATGTTGGTGGCCCCGTTGGCACTGACGACAGCGCTCAAGGTCGGGATCCCGCCCGTGAAAATCACTCCGCTGGAGACCGTGTCGAGGCTGTTGAGCATGCCGTCACCGTTGGTGTCGAGCACCGCGTAGTTGAGCATCTTACCGTTGAACGCATCCACCTCGATCAGTTTGCCAGTACCAAAGCTGGCGCAGGGATCGGTGGTGTCCACCGCGGCCGTGGTGAAAACCACGCGCCCGAGCACCAGACTGGCCGGGTTGATCACCCGTTCCCCAGTCAATGCGTTGTTGTACACCAAGGGCAGATACCAGCCATTTTTTGCAGGATACGTCACGTCGGTCTGGCTGGTCGTCACGAATTGCCCAGTGCTGCCTGAGAACACCCCGGTGATCGACTGGGCTTGCAGGCTCGAAACCGGGATTTGTCCGGTACCGCCGACGGCGTCCCAGATCGAATAGAACCCCTGCAGATCCTTATTGAGCTTGTCCACCGCTTCGTTGAATTTGCCCGTGCCGAAAAAAACCTGGGTCCCGCCTTGAGGGTTTTCCGCCAGCAACGGCTGGACGGTGATGGGCTGGGTTGCACCACCGGGCGCGGTGAACAACGGCTGCCCGGCAAACGCAACGCCCCAGGCGGTGGGGGAAGTGCCGCTGAGGTCGAATTTCCACATCCGCCCTTTCAAATCGCCACCGTACGCGGCCTGCACCACGTTCTGGGAATTGACCCGAAGCTTGACCGACGACAGGCCGTTACCCGTCTCGCTGTTATTGACCGTGATTTTCCTGATCAGCGAGCCATCACGGATATCCACCACATACAGCGCCGCTACGCCGGTGTTGCTGCCATAGCCATTGGCGATGAACGCGGCCCAGCGACCATCGGCCAGGCGCGCGACTTCGGGACGCGCATAGGCGTAGCCCAGGTCATTGAAGGCGTTGGCCGTATTGGCGACGGTCGGTGCGCTGATTTCCCACAACGCCCGGAGCGCATTGCCTGCCGCTGCGTCGAACAATTGCACCGCATAGAACGCTTTGCCCCCGGCTCCGGTCCCGCCCAGGGCAACGGTCTTCCAGGCATTGCCCAATTGCGCATCGAATACGCCGATCTGCCCATCCACCAGGAACTTGTGACTCACGCCGTTGATGTAATTGGTGTCAGCGATGTCCCGCAACGAGGGCAGGACGCTCGAGGGCATATAAGCGTAACGCCGCGTGCCGTTTGCGCTGTTGATGACGCTGAAGAAACCATCGTTGGCATTCACCACGAGATTGGCGTTCATGTTCGCCGCCTTGGTTGCCAGGTAAGTGCTGTAGCTGGTGTCGTTCAGCAGGTCCGAGGCGGTCTGGTCGTTCGGCGAGGCCAGGAGCAGTGGCGAGTTGATAATGTCCCCCAGCAACGCGCTGCGCACCTTCAACCCGGTTTTATTGACACCTTTGCTCCATTCCACCAGATCGCTGCCGGTGATCCCCGTGGGCAGGCCCTGGCTGAGGCTGGTTTGCTGGGCCGGTGAAAAGTTGCCGTAGGCCAAGGTTACCGGCGTGTTGGTCGCGGTGTTCCAGGACTGATAGGTCGGTGCCGTGGCACCCGGCACGATGCTGGTGTTGGTGGTCCATTGCACGGCCGCCGTATCGACCGTCCCCGCCGAGGTAAAACCGAATGCGCGGATGGTGCCTCGCCAGTCCTTGGGGTCATAGGTGGTCTGGTAATAGCTGGAGGTGGTGGACAACGTTGCACCGTTGGTGGTGCCGCCGCCCCCCGATCCGGCCTTGGAGGTGATGTCACTCAAGGCCGATGACAAGGCCGAGTTCAGGCCTTCGCTGTCGGACGCTGGATAATATTTACCCGCGCCGTAGCGAGCGGCGTCGGACAGCATCGTATTGGTGACGGCAAAACCCACGGTGTAGGTATTGAGGTACTGCCGGGGAAAATCCGTGGCATTCCAGCTCTGGCCAGTGACGTCGGTGCCGGTGGAACGCATGTCGATGTCGAAAGCGAACTTGGCGATATCGTCCAGATAAAGCGTATCGCCCTCAGCGTCACCGTTGCGGTCAGCACCATCGTTGGTACTGATGCCATCCCAGTTCGGCAGACGGGATCCGCCTAACGGATCGTTGGTGGGAAAGGTACGGTCGTAGGTGGGCAAGCCGTCGGTGATCACCACACCGAAATTCTTCTGGCACCGGTACTGGATCGGGCTGGTGTAGGTGCTGGGGCTATTGTTGTGGTACGGCGCCATGCCCCTGAAATAACGGGTGACCTCGTAATAGCTCTCGGCCAATGGCGTATTGGCGACCGCGCCCAGACCGTTGATGGCGTTGATCAGGGCACTGTAGTTGGCGTTGGCCTGGGTCTGGGTCACGCTGCCGCTGACGGGTGACAGATCGCTGATGACACGGGCGATGTAGCCTCCCGGGCCGGAGTTGCTGAAGTTGGGAGGATTGAAGGTGGCAAGCCCGATGCGCAAGGCACGGTTGTTGGCGACCAAGTCGTTGGAGACATCCCGTGCCACGTTGATTCGATAATCCCTGGGGATTGAGCCATTGGTGTAGTCCCGGTTCGAGCCGTTGGCCAGGGTTACCAGATACGCCAGGTACTTGGCGGTGTAGCGTGTATCGCCCCCACCCACCGGGTCTGGCAGCCGCAGACAGATCCGACCAAGGCCGGGCCGGTAGAAACCGTACCAGCCAGACGAGCAACCGCCCCGCAACAGGCTCATTAACAGAATGTTCGAGTCATCCAGATCCAGTTCATACCTATCGTTGCAATTGCTACTGGCGCTGCATGCATAAGTGCGCGTTTGCGTCACCGTCGGATCAAACCCCGACGCCCAAATGATGTTGTTCATACTCCCCGAGTCATCGATCAGCAGCATCACGTTGGGCGTGACTGCGGCGGCACTCAGCAACGGCGAATCCGAAGGCGTGAAAGCATAGGCCGGTGCAGCCAGGTACAGGCTGAGCAGCACACCCCACAACGCCTGCTTCCAATCGCGACGCACCTTAATATTTCGCATAGATGCTCTCCACGACGCTGCGCTGGTTATTTCCCACCACGGCCACCGCCGTGATCCGGTACAGCGTCGCCGACGTATTGATCGGCACGTTGACCGCCGTCAGCGTGGTGCCCAGATTCTGCACGCCATAGAACCCGCCAGGGACGGCGATCCAGGTCACCCCCGACGATGAATTGCGCCCGGCCGTCGTGAGGGTTGCCGATTCAGCCGGCGGCGCACACTGGGTCGCGGTGGTACACACCGGCAGGGAGTAGGCCTCGGCCTGTACCGCGCTTTCACCAACCCGCAGCGCTGCCTCGGCCAACTGGAAGGACTGGTTGCGTAGCATGACGCTACTGGTCATTTTTTCCTGAAGGGTGGCGCTCTGCATCGACGACAGGCCGATCAGCGTCAGGAGCAGCAGGAAAACCAGGCTGACCAGCAATGCCATACCGCGCTGGCGATGCTTGATGGGCGTTGAATTCATCAGTCGCCCTCACAGAAGCCGGTTGCGCAAAGCGGCAACCACGTTGAAGGTCTGCTCACGCACGTTGTTCTTCGGATCAAAGAGCGTGAGGGTCAGGCGCACGCTGCGGATCAGGGCCGGATTGCTCGGGTTGCGGCTGTAGCTCGATGCCGCGATGTCTGTCGCGCTGCTGGCCACCCCAAATGTCACATCGAATGCCCGGACGTTATCCACCAGCACCGCCTGGGTCGGGTTGCCAGCCCCGGTGCCCATCAACAACTGGTTATTGCTGAAACTGTAGACCAGCCGCCGTATCGGAAACGCCATTTGCCCGGCCGCCGGTAGCCGCGCCCCGGTATAGGCGGTCGCCGTGTTACGACAATCCGAGATGACGGTCCAGGTCGGCACGCCGCCGCTGTTGCCGACATCTGTCGTCACCAGGGTCAGCTTCAGATTGGCATTGTCCCAACTGATCGGCGTGACCTTGCTGGCATTGAAATCCCCCGCCGAGGACGCGTCGAGGACGGTCTCCAGGCAACCGAACATGCCCACCATGCGAAGCTCCTGGACCATCTTGCTCAGAGCGAACCGCGCATCCTCCTGCATCACCGCCGCCGCGCCCTGGCTGACGTAGGTGTTTTTGGCGGCGATGAAAATCTGCACCACACCCAGCACGACAATCAGGCTGAGCACCAAAGCGATCATCAGCTCAATCAGGCCGAATCCCCGGCAATGCCTGTTCATGGCGTCGCCCCGGGTGGGTCGACGGCGACGCGACTGGTCAGCACGAAACTGCGGCGAGCCTCGGCGGCGTTGGTCGTGTTGGCGGCCCGGGCGTCGTCCCAAGAGATGGTAATGGTGTAGACCCGCTGGTGCAGCGCAACAGTGCCGGTGGCCGTGGCGCCGCCGAAGCTGACGATGTTGGTCTTGAAATCGTAGAGATCCTGGTCCCGGGCTACGTTGAGATTGGGTGAACTGGGCGGCGTGACCGTGTAATCGGCGCCGGAGTTGGCGCGAATGCGGTCGAGCATGTCGTAGGCGATGAAGCTGGCCTGGCTGGTCATGCGCGAGCTGTCGGTATATTTGAGGGCATTGAGCTGAACCATCGCCGCTCCCAGCAAGCCCACGCCAAGAATCAGCACCGCCACCAGCACCTCGATCAGTGTCATGCCATCCTGTGCCTGTTTACTGCAACCCTTCATCCGCAACTTCCACCCAATACGATTCGTCCATTGAGGCAAACACTCAGTGTCCTGCTCTGCGCCCCCCTTACATAATTGAAAGTCACCGGCGTGGCCGGTGCCGACAACCCGCCGAGGTTGTTGAAATCAATGCTGGTCACGTCTGAGGTTAGCGTCAGAGTCGCGCCGCTGCTCATCGCTGGAACAACCCGCAATACATTGGGCTCAGCGCCAGTACTGTCATACACCGTCAGCTCGCTGCTCCATACGCTGCCCTGGACCGTGGGGCGAATCCGTGTGGTGACACCACGGTCGATCGCCGTCATCCGGGCGAAGTTCAGTGCCCGGCGCAGGTCGCCAATATCGGTATCGGCCTTGGTGCCCTGCACCGAACCGGTAAGGGCCGGTACCGCCAGGGTGATCAGGAGCAGCAGCACGCCAAGGGCGACCAGCACCTCAATCAGCGTGAAACCTTTTGTACGAAGATCCATCGATGCCCTCCGTCGCCATTGGCTATACCTGCTTCTACACGCTAGAACAAACGACTGCCTGTGGCGAGGGAGCTTGCTCCCTCTCTACAACAAGCTCTCCAGGGAGGAGACGTCATGTATCAACAGGGCTTTAGCCTGATCGAACTGCTCATGGGACTGGCGATTGCCGCGATTGTTCTGCCGTGGGCCGGTTCCGGATACAAAGCCCTGGTGGAATCCACTGACCGCGACGACGCCGCACGGCTGCTGGCCAGCGGTCTGCGCAGCGCCCGCAGCGAAGCAATCACGCGCAATCGGACAGTGACGATTCAAGGAATAGACAACGATTGGAGCCTGGGCTGGCAAATCATGCTGGACGGCGATGACCAGCCACTGCTGACGCAGCACAGCCGCCATGCTCGAATCATTGGCAACGGGCCGGTAAAACACTCGGTGAGATTCGCAAGCCAGGGGGAGCCGCTCCTGCCCAGCGGCGCATTTCAGGCGGGAACGTTACACGTTTGTGCACACCATAAGCCGGTCAGTCACCACCAGGTGGTCCTGTCGCGCAGCGGCCGCGTCAGCCTGCGCAGCGAGAAAACCGAGCAGGCCTTGTGCGAAATGGACTCAAAGCAAGGAGCGCACGCGTAGTTCCTTGGGCATGGAGAAGGTGACGTTCTCCTCGCGACCGGACAATTCATCGGCACCGGTTGCCCCCCAGGCCTGCAGTTGCTGGATCACGCCGCGCACCAACACTTCCGGCGCTGAAGCACCGGCGGTAATGCCGATACGCTCGACGCCGTCAAACCAGCTGCGCTGCATGTCTTCAGCGCCGTCGATCAGGTACGCCGGAGTGGACATGCGCTCGGCCAGCTCACGCAGGCGATTGGAGTTGGAGCTGTTCGGGCTACCGACTACCAGCACGACATCACACTCGTCGGCCAGTTGCTTGACCGCATCCTGACGATTCTGGGTGGCGTAGCAGATGTCATCCTTGCGTGGCCCACCGATGGCCGGGAAGCGCGCACGCAGGGCGTCGATCACTCGACTGGTATCGTCCATGGACAGGGTGGTCTGGGTGACAAACGCCAGCTTTTCCGGGTTACGCACCTGAAGGGCGGCGACGTCCTCTTCATCCTCGACCAGGTAGATCGCGCCACCATTGCTGGCGTCGTACTGGCCCATGGTGCCTTCGACTTCCGGATGGCCCTCGTGGCCGATCAGGATGCACTCACGACCGTCACGGCTGTAACGGGCCACTTCGATATGGACCTTGGTCACCAAGGGGCAGGTCGCGTCGAATACCTTCAGGCCACGGCCGGCGGCTTCGGTACGCACTGCCTGGGAAACCCCGTGGGCACTGAAGATCACGATGACGTCGTCTGGCACCTGGTCCAGTTCCTCGACGAAGATCGCCCCGCGGCTACGCAGGTCTTCGACGACAAATTTGTTGTGGACCACTTCATGGCGCACATAGATGGGCGGCCCGAAGACTTCCAGGGCGCGGTTGACGATTTCGATCGCCCGGTCCACGCCGGCGCAGAAGCCACGGGGGTTGGCGAGTTTGATTTGCATGCTGTGCCTCGTGTCTGTGGGAGCGAGCCTGCTCGCGATGCGGCAGAACAGTCAACTCGATGGTGGCTGTGATTCAGCCATCGCGAGCAGGCTCGCTCCCACAGGTATGGTGGGGGCGGTAACTGCCGTTAAATCTCAACTGCCTTGACGTCGATGATTTCCACTTCGAAATTCAAGGTCTTGCCCGCCAACGGATGGTTGAAGTCCACGGTCACCTGGGCGTCGTCGAACGCCTTCACCACGCCCGGCAGTTCGGTATTGGCCGCATCGTTGAAGATCACCAGCAACCCTTCGGACAGTTCCATGTCCTGGAACTGCGAGCGTGGCATGGTCTGCACGTTTTGCGGGTTGGGCTGACCAAAGGCGTTTTCCGGTGGAACCACCACGGTGCGCTTGTCACCGGCCTTGAAACCGAAGATCGCCGCCTCGAAGCCCGGCAGCAGGTTGCCGTCGCCAACCTTGAACACGGCCGGAGCCTTGTCAAAGGTGCTGTCGACGGTGTCGCCGTTTTCCAGGTGCAGGGCGAAGTGAAGCTTCACTTCAGTGTTTTGAGCGATACGCTGCTCAGTCATGGACGGCTTCTCCGGGTTTCTTGCTCTTGAACATGTCCAGGGCGAGCATTACGGCGCCCACGGTGATGGCGCTGTCGGCAAAGTTGAACGCCGGGAAATACCAGCGGTTCTGCCAATGCACCAGGATGAAATCGATCACGTGGCCCAAGGCAATCCGGTCATAAAGATTGCCCAGCGCGCCCCCAAGCACCAATGCCAGCGCCACGGCCAGCCAGGTCTCATCGCGACCCAGGCGTTTGAGCCAGACCACCAGCACGCCGCTGACCACGACAGCGATCAGGGCGAACAGCCAGCGCTGCCAGCCCGAACTGTCGGCCAGGAAGCTGAACGCCGCGCCCGTGTTGTAAGCCAGGGTCCAGCTGAAGTAGTCGGGGATGACCACGATCTGCTGGTACATGGTCAGCGAGTTTTCGAAGTGGAACTTGCTGGCCTGGTCAATGACCAGCACCAGCAAGCTCAACCACAGCCAGCTCAGCCGGCCGAAACGGCTCGCCACGTTAGACGCACTAGGCATAGTGACGAACCTCACCAGTGCCGCTGATGTTGTCGACGCAACGGCCGCAGATCTCCGGATGCTCCGGATTCACGCCGACGTCTTCGCGGCAGTGCCAGCAACGGGCACACTTGGTGTGGTTCGACTTGACGATCTTCAGCTTCAGGCCGCTGACTTCAGTGACGACCGCATCGGCCGGCGCCTGCACCAACGGTGCGACACTGGCGGTGGAAGTGATCAGCACGAAACGCAGCTCGTTGCTCAGCTTGGCCAGATCGGCACTCAGGGCTTCTTCGGCGTAGAGCGTCACTTCGGCCTGCAGGTTGCCACCGACGGCCTTGGCCGCGCGCTGGATCTCCATTTCCTTGTTGACCGCCGCCTTGACCGCCATGATCCGGTCCCAATAGGTACGGTCCAGCTCGAAACCTTGCGGCAGTTCGGTCAGGCCTTCGTACCAGGTGTTGAGCATCACCGACTCGTTGCGCTCGCCCGGCAGGTACTGCCACAGCTCGTCGGCGGTAAATGCCAGGATCGGCGCGATCCAGCGCACCAGCGCTTCGCTGATGTGGAACAGCGCGGTCTGGCACGAACGGCGCGCCTTGCTGTTGGCGCCAGTGGTGTACTGACGGTCCTTGATGATGTCGAGGTAGAAACCACCCAGCTCCTGCACGCAGAAGTTGTGGATCTTGGAGTAGACGTTCCAGAAACGGTACTCACCGTAATGCTCCTGCAATTCGCGTTGCAGCAGCAGGGTACGGTCCACGGCCCAGCGGTCCAGCGCGAGCATTTCTTCGGCCGGCAGCAGGTCGGTGGCCGGGTTGAAACCGGTCAGGTTCGAGAGCAGGAAGCGCGCGGTGTTACGGATCCGCCGGTAGGCGTCCGCGCTGCGCTGCAGGATCTGCTCGGAAACGGCCATCTCCCCGGAATAGTCGGTGGAGGCGACCCACAAGCGCATGATGTCGGCGCCCAGGGTGTCGTTGACCTTCTGCGGGGCGATCACGTTGCCCAGGGACTTGGACATCTTGCGGCCGGACTCATCGACGGTGAAGCCGTGGGTCAGCAACTCGCGATACGGTGCGTGGTTGTCGATGGCGCAACCGGTCAGCAACGAGGAGTGGAACCAGCCGCGGTGCTGGTCCGAACCTTCCAGGTACAGGTCAGCACGCGGACCGGCTTCATGGCCCATCGGGTGCGAGCCACGCAGCACATGCCAGTGAGTGGTGCCGGAATCGAACCAGACGTCCAGGGTGTCGCTGATCTTGTCGTACAGCGGCGCTTCGTCGCCCAACAGTTCGGCGGCGTCCATCTTGAACCAGGCTTCGATGCCTTCGACTTCGACGCGCTTGGCCACCTCTTCCATCAGCTCGACGGTGCGAGGGTGCAGTTCGCCGCTTTCCTTGTTCAGGAAGAACGGGATCGGTACGCCCCAGTTACGCTGGCGGGAGATGCACCAGTCAGGACGGTTGGCGATCATCGAGTGCAGCCGCGCCTGGCCCCAGGCCGGCACGAACTTGGTGTCCTCAATGGCTTTGAGGGAGCGCTGGCGCAGGGTGTCGCCAGTGGCTGGCTGCTTGTCCATGCCGATGAACCACTGCGCGGTGGCGCGGTAGATCAGCGGAGTCTTGTGGCGCCAGCAGTGCATGTAGCTGTGTTCGATGACGGTGGTGTGCAGCAGCGCGCCGACTTCGGTCAGTTTGTCGACGATGGCCGGGTTGGCTTTCCAGATGAACTGGCCGCCAAAGAACTCCAGCGACGGCACGTACACGCCATTGCTCTGTACCGGGTTGAGGATGTCGTCGTTGACCATGCCGTACTTCTTGCAGGTCACGAAGTCGTCAACGCCATAGGCCGGCGCGGAGTGAACCACACCAGTGCCTGCGCCCAGCTCTACGTAGTCGGCCAGGTACACCGGCGACAGGCGGTCATAGAACGGATGACGGAAATTGATCAGTTCCAGCGTCGAACCTGGCGCGGTAGCCAGCACCGAGCCTTCGAGGTTGTAGCGGGCCAGGCAGGACTCGACCAGTTCTTCGGCCAATACCAGCAGCTTGTCGCCAACATCGACCAGGGCGTAGTTGAATTCCGGGTGAACGTTCAACGCCTGGTTGGCCGGGATGGTCCACGGGGTGGTGGTCCAGATCACGATCGACGCCGGTTTGCTCAGCTTGCCCAGGCCGAAAGCGGCGGCGAGCTTGTCTTCATCGGCGATCGGGAACGCGACGTCGATGGTCGACGACTTCTTGTTTTCGTACTCGACTTCCGCCTCGGCCAAGGCCGAACCGCAATCGAAGCACCAGTTCACGGGCTTGAGGCCCTTGAACACAAAGCCGCCCTCGACGATTTTCGCCAAGGCCCGGATTTCGCCGGCTTCGTTTTTGAAGTCCATGGTCTTGTAAGGGTTGGCGAAGTCGCCCAGCACGCCGAGGCGGATGAATTCGGACTTCTGCCCTTCGATCTGCTCGGTGGCGTAGGCACGACACAATTCGCGAGTCTTGTCCGCGCCCAGGTTCTTGCCGTGGGTCACTTCAACCTTGTGCTCGATCGGCAGGCCATGGCAATCCCAGCCCGGGATATACGGCGCGTCGAAACCCGACAGGGTCTTGGAGCGCACGATCATGTCCTTGAGAATCTTGTTCAACGCGTGACCGATGTGGATCGTGCCGTTGGCGTACGGAGGGCCGTCGTGCAGGACGAACTTCGGACGATCCTTGCCAATCTCGCGCAACTTTCCGTACAGGCCAATGCTGTCCCAACGCTGCAGAATCTGTGGTTCGCGCTGAGGCAGGCCGGCCTTCATAGGGAAGGCGGTGTCCGGAAGGTTTAGCGTGGCTTTATAGTCGGTCATTTAAGGCTCTTCATTAGCGATTGGCGCTGGTTGCGACAAGGGCACGGGCGGCGGCGATATCTGCATGGATCGCCGTCTTGAGCGCCTCCAGAGAGGCAAAACGCTGCTCTTCACGCAGCTTTTGGTGGAAAACCACCGTCAAACGCCGGTCATACAGATCGCCGGCAAAATCCAGAACATGTACTTCGAGGTGGGCCTTGCCATCCCCTTGGACCGTGGGCCGGACGCCGATATTGGCGACACCGGGCCAGGTCTTGCCGTCGATCTCGACACTCACCAGGAACACCCCGGTCAGCGGTACACGACGACGCTTGAGTTGCACGTTGGCCGTCGGCGTGCCCAGTTGGCGCGCCAGTTTCTGCCCGTGCAGGATCCGTCCGGCAATCCGGTATGGCCGGCCGAGCAAACGCTCGGCCAATTCGAAGTCGGCAGCCGCCAGGGCATTGCGGACCTGGGTACTGCTGACGCGCATGCCATCCATCTCGACGGTCTGCGCCGCTTCGACGGTAAAGCCCCGGGCCTTGCCGGCCTGTTGCAGGTAATCGAAATCCCCTGCCCGGTCGCAGCCGAAACGGAAATCATCACCGACTTCCAGATGTTTTATGTCCAGACCGCCCACCAGGATGGTCTCGACGAATTCGGCGGCACTGAGTTTGCTCAGGCGCTGATTGAAGGCCAGGCACAAGACCCGGTCGACGCCTTCGGCGGCCAGCAGATGCAGCTTGTCCCGCAGCCGGGCCAGACGGGCCGGCGCGGTGTCCGGGGCGAAAAACTCCCGGGGTTGCGGCTCGAAGATCACCACGCAACTGGGCACGCCCAATTCCTGGGCACGCTCGCGCAACCGCGCCAGGATAGCCTGGTGGCCACGGTGAACACCGTCAAAGTTGCCAATAGTGGCGACACAGCCCCGATGCTGGGGGCGCAGGTTGTGGAGGCCTCGAACCAGCTGCATAACGCGCTTCTTGCTCATAAAGTGGCCGATTATAACCACACCCGGCGGCCGACGACAGGCAACACCGTAACCCAAAGTGATCGAGCCGACAAAACCACTGCCCGGCCCGGGATTATCGAGGGTAAACCCCTCAGCTCAAGCCCTTGCGGTTGAAGTCGCGCAGGCGAAAGCCCATCAGCAGCAGCATGCCGAAATACGCCACCACACCCGCCGCGACCAGTACACCCAGGCGCAGGAAACGCTCGAGCATCTGTCCTTCACCCCAGGCTGGCATGAAATGCATCGCCCCCAGCAGCACCGCCGACATCACCCCCACGGCCACCAGCAGCTTGAGGCCGAACTTGCCCCAGCCCGGCTGCGGCTGATACATCTTCTGCTTGCGCAGTTGGTAAAACAGCAGCCCGGCGTTGAGGCACGCGCCGGCACTGATCGCCAGGGCCAGGCCAGCGTGGGCCAGCGGGCCGATCAGCAACAGGTTGAACAATTGGGTCATCACCAGGGTAAAAATGGCGATTTTCACCGGCGTGCGAATGTTCTGCTGGGCGTAGAAGCCTGGCGCCAGCACCTTGATCACAATGATCCCGAGCAAGCCCACCGAGTAAGCGATCAGCGCACGCTGGGTCATCAGCGCGTCAAAAGCGTTGAACTGGCCGTACTGGAACAACGAGACGGTCAGCGGCTCGGCCAGGATGCCCAGCGCCAGGGCACAAGGCAACACCAGCACGAAGCACAGGCGCAGGCCCCAGTCGAGGATGCGCGAGTACTCCTGGCGGTCCTGGCTGGCGTAAGTCTTGGCCAGGGTCGGCAACAGGATCGTGCCCAGGGCCACGCCCAACACACCGGACGGCAACTCCATGAGGCGGTCGGCGTAGTACATCCACGACACCGAGCCGGCCACCAGGAACGAGGCGAAAATGGTGTTGATGATCAGGGAAATCTGACTCACCGAAACCCCGAGGATCGCCGGCAACATCTGCTTCATCACCCGCCACACGCCGCTGTCGCGCAGATTCAGGCGCGGCAGCACCAGCATGCCGATTTTCTTCAGGTGAGGCAGCTGATACAGCAACTGCGCCAGGCCACCCACCAGCACCGCCCAACCAAGTGCCATCACCGGCGGGTCGAAGTACGGTGTCAGGAACACCGCAAAGACGATCATGCTGACGTTGAGCAGGGTCGGCACGAAGGCTGGCACCGAGAAACGGTTCCAGGTATTGAGGATCGCCCCGGCCAGGGACGACAGGGAAATCAGCAATATATAAGGAAAGGTCACCCGCAACAGGTCCGAGGTGAGCTGGAATTTTTCCGGGGTATCGGTAAAACCCGGAGCCGTGGCCCAGATCACCCAGGGCGCGGCGAGCATGCCGGCGACCGTAACCAGCGCCAGCACCAGCGTCAGCAAACCCGTGACGTAGGCAATGAACGTGCGGGTCGCTTCGTCGCCTTTCTGGCTTTTATATTCCGCCAGGATCGGTACGAAGGCTTGGGAAAACGCCCCTTCGGCGAAGATTCGCCGCAACAGATTGGGCAACTTGAAGGCGATGAAGAAGGCGTCGGTGGCCATCCCGGCACCGAATATCCGAGCGATCAGCGTGTCACGAACGAACCCCAGGACGCGTGAAAGCATCGTGATAGAGCTGACGGCAGCCAACGATTTGAGCAGATTCATGAAAAGAGTTTTTGCCTGTCGATAAACAGCAGGCGAACAACGCGCCCACTTATGCGATACTCCGCGCCGCTAAACAGTGCAGAGCCAAAGCCCGCGAGTTTACAGGTCGCACGCCGGAAAGAAATCATCCGGTGCGTTGTACCTGCCATTCAGCGGAACGCGTCACCCGCCCTTGACAAGACATCAACTCATCGGCATGATTCGCGGCCTATTTTGTTTGCTATTTCCTAAAAAGTCTTTCGAGGAGCTCGACGGTGGCCAACACACCTTCCGCCAAAAAACGTGCAAAACAGGCTGAGAAGCGTCGCAGCCACAACGCCAGCCTGCGTTCCATGGTCCGTACCTACATCAAAAACGTAGTTAAGGCCATCGACGCAAAAGACGCTGAAAAAGCACAAGCTGCTTACGTTCTGGCTGTGCCAGTTATCGACCGTATGGCCGATAAAGGCATCATCCACAAGAACAAGGCTGCTCGCCATAAGAGCCGCCTGAATGGCCACGTAAAGGCCCTGAACGTTGCCGCTGCTGCCTAAGCGACGCGCTCGTTAAAAAACCGACCTTAGGGTCGGTTTTTTATTGCCTGGGATTTACCACACATACCGCAAAAAAATGTGGGAGCGAGCCTGCTCGCGATAGCTGACTAACACTCAATACAAGTTGACTGTTATATAGCTATCGCGAGCAGGCTCGCTCCCACACTGGGATTTGCCTCAGGTTATTGGGTACGAGCCCACGGCAGGATCGGGATCGCCGTCACCGCATTCTGCGGACTGCCTTCGATCACACGGTCGCTGTAGACCAGGTACACCAGCGTATTACGCTTCTTGTCGAGGAAGCGCACCACCTGCATGGTCTTGAATACCAACGACGTGCGCTCCCTGAACACCTCCTCGCCGTCCTTGAGCTCCCCCTTGAAGCTGATGGGGCCGACCTGGCGGCAGGCAATGGATGCCTCGGCGCGATCCTCAGCCAGACCCAGGCCGCCCTTCACACCACCGGTCTTGGCCCGGGACAGATAACACGTCACCCCGTCCACCTTCGGATCATCGAAGGCCTCAACGACGATCCGGTCATTTGGCCCGACAAACTTGAACACCGTCGACACTTGGCCAATTTCCTCGGCCGAGGCCAGCAGCGGCAATGCCACCAGCAAGCCGATCAATCCTTTTGCCAAACCCATGATTTTTCCTTAGACGAGAATCAGGTTGTCACGGTGAACCAGCTCTGGCTCGGCCATGTAACCCAACAGACCGACAATCGCATCAGACGATTGACCGATGATTTTTTGTGCTTCGAGCGCGCTGTAGTTGGCCAGGCCGCGAGCGATTTCGCGACCATCCGGCGCCACGCACACCACCATTTCGCCGCGACGAAAACTGCCCTGGACCAGCTTCACGCCCACCGGCAGCAGACTTTTATTGCCTTGGGACAGCGCCGACACCGCCCCCGCATCCAGCACCAGCGTGCCACGGGTTTGCAGATGCCCGGCCAGCCATTGCTTGCGCGCCGCCAGCATGCCGCGCTCAGGGGACAACAATGTGCCGATGCGCTCGCCCGCCTTCAGGCGATCCAGCACTCGCTCCAGCCGACCACCGACAATGATGGTGTGAGCCCCGGAGCGAGCAGCCAGACGGGCGGCGCGCAGCTTGGTCTGCATGCCGCCACGCCCCAGCGCACCACCGGTACCGCCTGCCACCGCGTCCAGCGCCGGATCATCGGCACGGGCTTCGTAGATCAGCTTGGCATCAGGATTGTTGCGCGGGTCGGCGTCGAACATGCCGTCGCGATCCGTGAGAATCACCAGCAGGTCCGCTTCCACCAGGTTCGCCACTAACGCGGCCAGGGTGTCGTTGTCGCCGAAACGAATCTCGTCGGTAACCACAGTGTCGTTTTCGTTGATCACCGGGATGACTTTCAGCTCGACCAGCGCCCGCAAGGTACTGCGGGCATTGAGGTAGCGCTTGCGGTCGGACAGGTCGTCATGAGTCAGCAGGATCTGCGCCGTATGGCGACCGTGCTCGGCAAAGCTCGACTCCCAGGCCTGCACCAGCCCCATCTGACCGATGGCGGCAGCGGCCTGCAACTCGTGCATCGCGCTGGGTCGCGATGTCCAGCCCAACCGGCTCATGCCAGCGGCTACAGCCCCCGAAGAGACCAAGACCAGTTCGACGCCAGCCTCATGCAAAGCCACCATCTGCTCGACCCACACCGCCATTGCCTTGCGATCCAGGCCCTTGCCATCCGCCGTCAGCAATGCGCTGCCGATCTTCACGACCCAGCGCTGCGCACCCGTCACCTTGCTCCGCATCATCTTCAACCTTTGCCAGCGAACGGCGCGACCCAGCACCGCCCATGGGATTATTCGTATTTGCGTTTTACAGATACCAAAACGCCGCTCGAATGAGCGGCGCCTTGGAAACCGGCTGGTTGCGATGATAACACCGCGCTGAAACACTTAAACCTGTGGGAGCGAGCTTGCTCGCGATTGCATTGGGTCAGCAATATTGATACCGGCTGTCACACCGCTATCGCGAGCAAGCTCGCTCCCACAGGTCCTGGCTTCAACTGAGTGACATCAGCACACGATCAGTCGCGAACGTAGATGATTTCCGGACCGTCTTCGTCATCCACGTCTTCTTCGTCCCAATCGTCGTCACCGATGTCATGGACCGACTTCACGCCGCTACGACGCAGGGCACGCTGATCATCCAGCGCCTGCAACTGAGCACGCGCCTCGTCTTCGATACGCTGATCGAGCTCGGCCAGTTCTTCCTTGTAGGCAGGGTCATTGGCCAGGCGATCGGCACGATCTTCCATGTAACGCATGATGTCGTGGCACAGGCGCTCGGTGCCTTCTTTGGCAATGGCCGAGATCACGTAGACCGGACCTTCCCACTCCAGGCGATCGACGATTTCCTTGACCCGCTCCTCGTGCTCTTCTTCGAGGATCTGGTCGCACTTGTTCAGCACCAACCAGCGATCACGCTCTGCCAGGGCCGGGCTGAACTTGGTCAGCTCGCTGACAATGACTTCGGCCGCATCAGCAGCACTGGTTTCATCCAGCGGCGCCATGTCCACGAGGTGCAGCAACAGCCGGGTACGGGACAAGTGCTTGAGGAAGCGAATCCCCAGGCCGGCGCCATCGGACGCACCTTCGATCAGCCCCGGAATGTCCGCAACCACAAAGCTCTTCCAGCGGTCGACACTGACCACGCCCAGGTTCGGCACCAGAGTGGTGAACGGGTAATCGGCGACTTTCGGCTTGGCTGCCGATACCGAGCGAATGAAGGTGCTCTTGCCTGCGTTCGGCAGACCCAGCAGGCCCACGTCGGCCAGCACTTTCATTTCCAGCTTCAGGTCACGCTGCTCGCCCGGCTTGCCTGGCGTGGTCTGGCGCGGCGCACGGTTGGTACTGGACTTGAAACGGGTGTTACCCAGACCGTGCCAGCCACCATGTGCCACCAGCAGACGCTGGCCAGCCTTGGTCAGGTCGCCAATGACTTCCTGGGTGGCGGAGTCGATCACCGTGGTGCCGACCGGCACGCGCAGGATCAGGTCTTCGCCCTTTTTGCCGGTGCAGTCTGTGCTGCCGCCGTTGGAGCCACGCTCGGCATCGAAGTGACGGGTATAACGGTAGTCCACCAGGGTGTTGAGGTTTTCGTCGGCGAGCATGTAGATCGAGCCGCCATCGCCGCCGTCACCACCGTTCGGACCACCGTTCTCAATGAATTTTTCTCGACGGAAACTCATGCAACCATTGCCGCCGTCGCCGGCCTTTACTCGAATCGATACTTCATCAACAAACTTCATGACACACGCCTCTCGCCATACGGACGAGCCAAAAAAACAAGACATAAGACTCTTGCAAAAATGAGCGCAGCGACCTGATGACACGCCCCAACCGCAGCGCCGACAGCCCATACAAACAGTTTTGCAAGAGACTCACCCCACAAACGAAAAAGCCCCGTCGCAAGACAGGGCTTTTCCAGCGGTCTCGCAATTAAGCTGCGATAACGCTTACGTAACGACGACCGAAGGCGCCTTTTACTTCGAACTTGATCACGCCTTCGACTTTAGCGAAGAGGGTGTGATCCTTACCCATGCCTACGCCGTAGCCAGCGTGGAATTGGGTGCCGCGCTGACGCACGATGATGTTGCCCGCTTTGATAGCCTGGCCGCCATACATCTTGACGCCAAGGCGTTTGGCTTCTGAGTCGCGACCGTTACGGGTACTACCACCAGCTTTTTTGTGTGCCATGAGTTCAATTCTCCTAGTGAGGAATTAGGCTGAAATTAAGCCTGAATACCGGTGATTTTGATCTCGGTGTACCACTGGCGGTGGCCCATACGCTTCATGTGGTGCTTACGGCGACGGAACTTGATGATGCGGACTTTATCGTGACGACCTTGGGAGATCACTTCAGCCACAACGGTAGCGCCAGCAACGACTGGAGCGCCGATATTCACGTCATCGCCATTGGCGACCAACAGAACGCGATCAAAAGTCACGGATTCGCCAGTAGCGATTTCCAGTTTTTCGATCTTCAGGTATTCACCTGGGGCGACCTTGTATTGCTTGCCACCAGTAACAATTACTGCGTACGACATGGTATTTCTCCGATAATCCTGCTCACCCAGCGCTTTATAAGAAGAGGTATTGGCTGGCATGGCTGCATGGGCTGGAAGGCCCGGATGCAATTGCGTAAGGCAGGTGCTGCCCAGGAAGTTCAGGGTGCGCGATTGTACGCAAGCCGCAAGCGCCTTGCAAGAGGCCGTCCATCGCGCCTTGACAGGCCCAGGCGTGGGTCCTAGCATGCCGCGCAACCCTTCTGGAGCACCTGTCGCTGATGCAACCCCAAGCTTTCTACCGCGCGGTGGCGGACGATTTTAGCGCCGTCGACGGCATCATCAAGAAGCAGCTGACTTCCCGAGTGCCGCTGGTATCGAAAATCGGCGATTACATTACTTCGGCCGGGGGCAAACGCCTGCGTCCTTTGTTGGTGCTGTTGTGTGGCAAGGCCTTGGGCCGCGAAGGCGACGACATGCGCCTGCTGGCCGCCACCATCGAATTCCTGCACACCGCGACCCTGCTGCATGACGACGTGGTCGACATGTCCGGCATGCGCCGCGGCCGCTCGACCGCCAACGCCATGTGGGGCAACGCCCCAAGCGTGCTGGTGGGCGACTTCCTGTATTCGCGCTCGTTCGAAATGATGGTCGAGCTGGGCTCGATGCCGGTGATGAAGATCCTGTCCCAGGCCACGCGCATCATCGCCGAAGGCGAAGTGCTGCAGCTGTCCAAGGTGCGCGACGCCAGCACCACGGAAGAAACCTATATGGAAGTCATCCGCGGCAAGACGGCGATGCTCTTCGAAGCCTCGACCCACAGCGCCGCCGCCCTGGCCGGCGCCAGCGCCGAGCAAAGCGAAGCGTTGCGCACCTTTGGCGATCACCTGGGCGTGGCCTTCCAGTTGGTGGACGACCTGCTGGACTACAAGGGCGACGCCGAGACTTTGGGCAAGAACGTCGGGGACGACCTGGCCGAAGGCAAGCCGACCCTGCCGCTGATCTACACCATGCGCGAAGGCACCCCTGAGCAGGCAGCACTGGTACGCCAGGCGATCCAGAAAGGCGGGATCGAAGACCTGGAGAGCATCCGGGAAGCGGTTGAAGCCTCCGGCTCGCTGGACTACACCGCGAACCTGGCCCGTGACTACGTCGCCCGCGCGATCAAATGCCTCGACGCCCTGCCGGCCAGCGAATACCGCGATGCGCTGGTGGAACTGAGCGAGTTTGCGGTGGCTCGCACCCATTGATGGCATGAAGCCCCTGTGGGAGCGAGCTTGCTCGCGATAGCGTTGGGTCAGTAAGCTTGATGCTGATTGGCAGACCGCTATCGCGAGCAAGCTCGCTCCCACAAGGGTATTTCACTGCCCTGCCCTTCGCGGCCTAAAACCCTATATAATGTGCGCCCTTTTACCCTCCTGATACCCAAGGAACCTTAGTGAGCACGTTGCCTCCCTGCCCGAAATGCAATTCCGAATACACCTACGAAGACGGTACTCAACTGGTCTGCCCGGAGTGTGCCCACGAATGGTCTGCCAGCGGTGACGCTGAAACGGCGTCCGATGAGACGGTGAAGAAGGATTCGGTCGGCAATGTCCTGCAGGACGGCGACACCATCACCGTGATCAAGGACCTGAAGGTCAAAGGCACGTCGCTGGTGGTCAAGGTGGGCACCAAGGTCAAGAACATCCGTTTGTGCGATGGTGATCACGACATCGACTGCAAGATCGACGGCATCGGCCCGATGAAGCTCAAGTCCGAGTTCGTCAGAAAAGTCTGAGCCGTGCGTATTCCATCCCACGCCCCGCGTGGGATGGTGCTTCACCCTCCCCGCTCCACCCCCCGTTTACGCCTCCGAGCCAAGCGCGAGCCGATTGAGCTGCCGCAACCCACCGTCAGAAAAACAATTCGAAAACCAATAGAGCCTTGCTATTTAGCGAATAAGAATTATTCTCATAACGCCCATCAAGGAGATGAGAACCATGACTTATTTGATCGATGCCTGGCTGGACCGCCCACACCCTTACCTGAGAATCCTGCATCGGGAAACCGGGGAAGTCTGTGCGGTGCTTGAAGAAGAAGCCCTGAACGAACTGCAGGACCAGGGGGATCTGGACCTCAACAGCCTCAATTCCAGCGAGCCGCTGGTGCTCAAGGAACTGGTGCGCAATCTGTTCCTGTTCTGTTACGCCCGGGCGTTGCGCCCTACGGCGGATTTCAATGGCAGGTTTCATGGATGAAGCGCGCAAACCCTGTGGGAGCGAGCCTGCTCGCGATAGCGGTGTGACACTCAACATCAATATTGACTGACCGACCGTCATCGCGAGCAGGCTCGCTCCCACAAAAGCCTGCTTAAGCGTTGATGCCTTACAGAACGTCCAACAGCTCGACGTCAAACACCAGTACGCTGTGCGGCGGAATGCTGCCAACGCCTTGAGCGCCGTAGGCCAGTTCGCTTGGCACGTACAAACGCCATTTGCTGCCGGCGTTCATCAATTGCAGGGCTTCGGTCCAGCCTGGGATCACGCCACCCACCGGGAATTCGGCAGGCTGGCCACGATCGTAGGAGCTGTCGAACACAGTGCCATCGATCAGGGTGCCATGGTAATGGGTACGCACCTGGTCTTCACGGCTCGGCTTGGCGCCTTCGCCCTGAGTCAGCACTTCAAATTGCAGGCCCGAGGCCAGGGTGGTGATGCCTTCGCGCTTGGCATTTTCAGCCAGGAATGCACGACCTTCGCCAGCGGCGGCTTCTGCCTTGGCGGCAGCTTCGGCCTGCATGATTTCGCGAATGACTTTGAAGCTGGCGGACATCTCGTCCTGGCCCACACGGCTCGGCTTGCCGGCGAAAGCGTCGGTCAGGCCAGCCAGGATTGCGTCCAGGCTCACGCCCGGTGGCGGGTTGTCGCGCAGTTGGTCACCCAACTGACGGCCAATGCCGTAGCTGACGCGGGTTTC
This sequence comes from Pseudomonas rhizophila, assembly GCF_003033885.1. Classification (NCBI taxonomy): domain Bacteria; kingdom Pseudomonadati; phylum Pseudomonadota; class Gammaproteobacteria; order Pseudomonadales; family Pseudomonadaceae; genus Pseudomonas; species Pseudomonas rhizophila. The sequence goes on from NZ_CP024081.1 coordinate 5,084,102, forward strand.
GTCGGTGGACAGGTTAACTTCGGACATGATGCTGCTCCGCTGTGCGGACGGCTCGGGAATTTGCCGTGCTTGACACAGCGTCTCCCGGAGCGCCCGGAACCAAAAGGGCGAGCAGACTAGCACAGATGCCGCAGCGGGTGACGAGCCCCCTGATCAAAGCGCCGCCACCAGAAACGACAACGCCCGCCTGCTTTGCAACAGACGGGCGGTGCGCCGCAGCGATGAACGGACCTCAGTGCTTGGTCAGTTTATCCAGGTAACCCATGGCAAACGCCGAAACCACGAAGGTCATGTGGATGATCACGTACCACATCAGGTGCTCGGGATCGACGTTCTTGGCATCCATGAAGATGCGCAGCAGGTGAATCGAGGAAATGGCAACGATCGAGGCCGCGACCTTCATCTTCAGCGAGGACGAATCCATGGTCCCGAGCCAGTTGAGCTTTTCCTTGTCGGAATCGATGTCCAGTTGCGAGACGAAGTTCTCGTAGCCGGAAATCATCACCATCACCAACAGGCCGCCCACCAGCGCCATGTCGATCAGCGACAGCAGCACCAGAATCAGCTCGGATTCGGCCATGGCAAACACATTGGGAATGATGTGAAAGACTTCCTGGAAGAACTTCAGGGCCAGGGCCAGCAAGCCGAGGGACAGCCCGAAATAGATCGGCGCCAGCAGCCAACGGGAGGCGTACATTGCATTTTCGATAAAGCGTTCCATTGAGTCTCACACCAGGGCTGAAAAATCGCGGCGAGTATATCAGTCACGACCTGGGTCATAAACGCCAGGCCCATCCGCGACTTCAGCCCTTGGAGCTAAACCGTACTGCCAGCGCCCGCACGATGACGGCTTTCAATGCAACGGGCGAAACTCGAAGCCGTCGACGCTGCGACAACGGCCTCCATTGATTTCCCGCAATTGGGCCTGCATGTGCAGGCACCAGATCTGCGGGTCGTCGGCCAGCTCATAACCATGCGTTGTCAGGCTTTGCACAATGGTGTCGAGAATGGACTCCGCGGCATTCGGGCCGGGAAAAGGGCCTTGGGCCTTGATGGCCGAAGGTTGTTCGCCAGCCATTCCGGCGGCGAAGAGCAAGGTCCACATACCGGTATCTCCCGCCAGCGGACGGATGGCGCATTCGATACGGGTCACAAGACCCAGGCATTGACGAGTGAGGCAAAGGTTGCGCGACATGGCGGCGCCCCTCGATAGATCCGGTATTCAGCCTCAGGACAAGGCTGTTTCGATCCGATGATGGCTCTCGTTATCCTTGAACTGAGGATAGAAGAAAAGTTCCGGCCGCAAGTCCCGCCGAGACCAGAATGCGCCGAATGGTCATAGTGTGAATATTGACGCCAAAGTGGTGGCACTTTTTAGCCATCACCACAAACAATTGTGGGAGCGAGCCTGTGGGAGCAAAGCTCGCTCGCGATGACGTCGTCACAGACAACACCTCTGTTGGCTGTAAAACCGCTATCGCGAGCAAGCTTTGCTCCCACAAAGCTCGCTCCCACATTGACTTACTCCGACCTGGAACGCATCAAGCCGGCTTGGCCTCCGCCAGCGCCTGTTGCGCCAGTTCCTTTTCCGCTTCCTTGATGTCGTCTTCGCTGATCATCTCCGCGATCACCCGCAGCCGTTCCACCACCCGGGCATTGACGCTCCCTTCGGGGAACTCACCGTTTTCATCCGGCTCGCCGGCCGGCTCACCCACCAGCAGGCTCAGGGCTTCGTCGGCCTGGCGCACCGCATAAACGTGGAACTGCCCGGCGCGCACGGCGGCGAGCACCTTCTCGTCGAGCATCAGGGTGGCGACGTTGGCCTGGGGGATGATCGCCCCCTGCTCGCCGGTCAGCCCACGGGCTTCACAAAGGCGGAAGAAACCTTCGATCTTCTCGTTGACCCCGCCCACCGCCTGCACTTCACCGAACTGGTTGATCGAGCCGGTGATAGCGAAACACTGCTTGAGCGGCGTCTTCGACAAGGCAGAAATCAGCGTGCACGCTTCTCCCAGGGACGCGCTGTCGCCGTCCACGTAGCCGTAGGATTGCTCCAGGGCGATGCTGGCCGAGATCGCCAGAGGAAACTCCTGGGCGTACCGGCTGCCCAGGTAACCGGTGAGGATCATCACGCCCTTGGAGTGGATCGGCTGGCCGAGGTTGACCTCTCGCTCGATGTCGACGATGCCGCTGCCGCCGGGGTAGACCGTGGCGGAAATCCGCGCGGGCACGCCGAACGCCGAATCCCCCACCTCCAGCACCGTCAAGCCGTTGCACTTGCCTACGGCCGCGCCGTCGGTGTCGATCAGGATGATTCCCGCCAGCATGTCGTCGAGGATCCGCGCCGAGACGCGCCCGGTGCGGGTGGCCTTGGCCTTGAGGGCGCGTTCGATGTGACCGGCATCAGTCATCTCGTCACCGGCCAACTGACGAATGAAATCCGCCTCGCTGACCAGCTGGAACAGATCGCCAATCCGCGCCGACAAACGCCCCTGATGTTCGGCCAGGCGCGCACTGTAGGTGGCCAGGCGCGCCACCGCATCGGCGGTCAACGGGGCCATGCCCTCCTCCGAAGTACGGGTCTTGAGCAACTGGGCGAACTGCTCCAGGCTTTCATCCCCCATCGGAATGTCTTCGTCGAAATCCACCAGCACGCGAAACATTTCCTGGAAGTCCGAATCCAGGTCCTGCAAGGCGTAGTAGAGCTGGCGGGCGCCGATGATCACCACTTTGACTTGCAGTGGAATGTGCTGCGGGGTCAGGGTGACCGTGGCCAGACGACCCAGCTCGCCCAGTGGCGACTCCATTTTCAGTTTGCGCGATTGCAGGGCACGTTTTAGTGCATCCCACACGAACGGCTCGCCAAGCATTTTTTCTGCTTCAAGGATCAGGAAACCACCGTTGGCCCGGTGCAACGCCCCCGGGCGCAGTTGTCGATAGGTGGTGTAGAGCGCGCCCTGGTCAGTGCTGTATTCAATGCGCCCAAACAGGTTGTCGTAGGTCGGGTGCGGTTCAAACACCACCGGCGCGCCACCGCTGGTTGGGTGCCCTACCATCAGGCTCGGGGCGTATTGCTCCTCCAGGAGCTTGCGGGCAATGGCGTCGGTCTTGCTGTCGTCCACCAACTGCTCGACCACCGTTTTGAGCAAGTAGACCTGCATGGCTTGCAAGTAGCCGCAGACCGCGGCGTTCTCTGCGTACTTTTCCGACAGCGGCGCCAGCAACGGTTGCAGGGCCAGGGTGATGGTTTCTTCGTTAAGTTGACGCAACTGGTTGCTGGACTCGCGCTTCCACTGCGGCAGGCTGGCGAGCTCTTCGTTCAGGCGTTCTTCCAGGCCCGAGATGTCGTCATGAAAACGCTCGCGCTCGGACTCCGGCAACTGGGCGAATTCCGCTTCGTCCAGGGCCTTGCCCTCGCTCATCGGCGTGAAGGCGATGTTGCTGCTGTCACGGTACAGGGCGACATCCTTCTCCAGCGCCAGGCGCTCGATGACATCCAGGGCGCGGTCGTAGCGCTGGTTGAAAGCACGGTCGATGGCGCTTTTTTTCTGTTGATAGGACGGATGCTCGAACACCGCCGGGAAAGTCGCCAGCAGGTTGTCGATCAGGCCGTTGATGTCGGCGATGAAAGCCCCCGCCGTACCCGATGGCAGCTCCAGGGCGCGGGGTTCGCGGGGCTCATCGAAATTATTGACGTAGACCCAGTCCGCCGGGGTCTGCATACGCTTGCCTTCGGCCTTGAGATAACGCTTTACGAACGAAAACCGGCCAGTGCCGGGCTCTCCCATGACAAATACGTTGTAACCGGGGCGCGGCATGGCCACGCCGAACTGCAATGCTTCGACCGCACGCTCCTGGCCAAGCACACCGCGGAAGGGTTCCAGATCATTGGTGGTAGAGAAGCTGAACTGTTCAGCGGAAAACGGGCGGGTCAGCGCTTCGGGCGCTAGACGCAAGCTGGCAGCAACAGGATCAGGCATCGGGCTTCCTTACATCAGGCGGGGCAGATAGCGGCATTCTGGCGCTGCCTGCACCTGACTGGCAAGAAGCGCCTCAGGCCAAAGCATAGTCCAGGGGCATCCCCTGAGCCCGAGCCCGTAAATTCATGACACTGCTGTTACTTTTTGCAAAATGTCACGGAACCCCAGGATCGTGCCTAAACTCCAAATTGCGCGGCTGGAACAATAACCGGCCCACTGGCCTGTAGGGTCAGACCCTGTCCATTGGTATGCACATAAAAGAGAACATAGCTATGAAACGGATTCTTCTCGGTACTCTCTTCACCGCTGTATCCCTCAACGCCATGGCTCAGGCGCCAGGCGGTCCGGATTGCGGCTGGGGCAACATGCTGTTCGAAGGTCAGCGTGGCACCCCGGCTCACTTCCTGGCATCCACCACCAACGGCACCTCGGGCAACGCCACCTTCGGCATGACATCCGGCACCAACGGTTGCTCGACCAACGCGGCACTGACCTACGGTGGCAAGTCCTGGCTGGCCATGAATGGCATGATGAACGAGCTGTCCGAAGACATGGCCAAGGGCCAAGGCGAAGCGCTCACCACCTACGCCGTAGTACTGGGCGTGGCACCGGAAGACCGTGCGCATTTCTCCGCTGTCACTCACGAGCACTTCCAGCAGATCTTCAGCAAGGCTGATGTGACCGCAGAAGACGTGCATACCAACACCCTGGCCGTGCTGAAAAGCGACCCACGCCTGGCCAAGTACGCCACTCCAGCTTAAGCTCGACACCACTCGCTCCTCTCGGGGAGCGGGTTTTCTTTTTGGGGCCCCTTCCGGTCTTTATTTTTCGATTGTCCAAGTAGCCAACTATGCTCAAACGCCTTGCCTGGCTGGCGCTCTGTGTGTGCGCCCCGTTGTCCGCCGCACCTCATGTCGACCCTCAACGCTTGCAGCAACTGGCCAACGACCGTTTCTGGATTTCCCTGGGCCACTACGAAACCGCCAAGCTCGGTGGCTGGCGCAGCTATATCAGCGACAAAAGATTTTTCCTCGCTCCCGACGGCAACGAACATCCCGACCACGAACTGGCCGCCACGGTGCAAGCGCTGTACGGCCCGGCCAGTGCTGGTCAGCAACACGCCCAATGTGTGTACCCGGCGCGAACACGCTGGCTGAAGGCGCAGCTCAACCTGACGGATCTGCCGACGGTTGACTGCAGCGAATTCACCCAATGGTTCAAGGACGTCGCGCCCCACAGCGCGGTGATGATTTTTCCGGCCGCCTACCTGAACAGCCCTTCTTCGATGTTTGGCCACACCCTGCTGCGCATCGACCAGGCCGATGTGCAAAGCGACAAGACCGCGCTGCTCAGCTATGCGATCAACTTCGGCGCCTACATCGAAGGCTCGGACAACAGCATTCTGTATGCCTGGAAAGGCCTGATGGGCGGTTACCCGGGCCTGTTCGCCCTGGTGCCCTATCAGGAAAAGCTCTCCGAGTACCGCAGCCTGGAAAACCGCGACCTGTGGGAATACCGCCTCAATCTGAGCCAGGTGGAAACCGAGCGCATGGTCGAGCATGTGTGGGAACTCAAGCAGATTGAGTTCGACTATTTTTTCTTCGACGAAAACTGCTCCTATCGCCTGCTCGAACTGCTGCAAGTGGCCCGTCCCAGCCTGCGGCTGACCGAACAGTTCCCGTTGACGGCGATTCCCACCGACACCGTGAAGGCGGTGAAAGAAGCCGGGCTGGTGGAAAGCATCGAATACCGGCCCTCCCGTGAGCGGGAACTGCTCAGCCGCGCCGAACCACTCACCGACGACGAGCAGCAGTGGGTGCTGAAAGTCAGCGCCGACCAAAAACAACTGCAGACTTCAGCATTCAAGGCATTGCCTCGCGCTCGCCAGGCGCTGATCATCGACGCCGCCTATCGCCTGGAGCGCTACCGCGCCAACGGCCAGGAACGCGACCCACAGCGCGCCCAGCGCAGTTTCGAACTGTTGCGGGCGATCAACCAGAACCCCGCGCCGGAACTCGACATCCCGCAACCGGGCCTGCCCGAGGATGGCCACGAGTCGCGCACCTGGCAGGCTGGCCTCGGCACTCGTGGCGACCGGGCGTTCGGCGAATATGGCCTGCGCATGGCCTATCACGACCTCAACGACAACGCCGAGAGTTTCCCGTTGGGCGCACAGATCGAGATCCTGCAACTGAAGCTGCGCCAGTACGAAGGCAATGACTGGCAGGTGCAACAGCTGGACCTTGCAACCATTCGCTCCCTGACTCCGCGCAACGAACTGCTGCAACCGCTGTCCTGGCAAGTCACCGGCGGCCTGGAGCGGGTGCCGGGCAAGCACGACGACGAAACCCTGGTCAGCCACGTCAATGGCGGAGCCGGCGGCACCTGGGCACTGGGTGACGACATGCTGGGGTTCGCCTTGGGCACGGTGCGGGTCGAACACAACAACGACTTCGCCCAGTTCATCGCTCCGGCCGCAGGCTTCAACACTGGCGTGCTGTGGAAAAACCCGCTGGGCAACTTGAGCCTGGAGGCCAAAGGCGACTATTTCATCAACGGCGAAGTGCGCCGTAGCGTGAGCCTGAACCAGCAGTGGGAACTGTCACGCAACCTCGGTCTGCGCCTGAGTGCCCAGCGCGAGTTCAGCCATCTGGCGTCACCGGAGAACGAAGTGATGCTGGAGGTGAAGTGGTATCACTATTGACTGGGGCATACCCCGCACTCACCTAAGCGAACAGATTCATCACAGCGCTTTCACATCGGCCTGACGAATCCACTTCTAAACTTCTCTTATGAGTGGATCAGGCAGGAATGCAAAAAAAATGAGGCGCGCGGTGGTGCTGAGTGTGGTGATGTTGCTCGGTGGCTGCGAAACCACCCACGAAAACCTGATCGCCCGGGGTTACCCTCCGGCATTCGCCGACGGCTTTGATGACGGTTGCAGCAGCGGCCGGCAGGCAGCCGGCGTGATCACCGGCCAGTTCAGGAAGGACGTGCCACGGTATCTCAAGGACGCTCCCTATGCCGAAGGCTGGAGCGACGGTTTCCGTCAATGCCAGGCCATGCGCGAAAGTGAGGAGCGTAACGCTTACCGCGAACGCCATTGGGACGAGCGAGAACGGGCCTGGCAGCAGCAGAAGGACCAGGACGCAGCCCGGGCTTATCGCTCACAGTGAGTCGCGTACAGACATCCGCTGAAACCAAAAGCCTGCGACCATGGCCCAAACTCCAATAGAGGAGAACATCATGAGTCGCGCCTTCGTCAATGAGGACAACGCCGCTGCCCAGGCCGATCAGCCGGTCGAACGCCAGGTCAGCGCGCAACCCAATTACGTCACGCCCGCCGGACTCGCCCAATTACAGGCCCGGGTCGCTGAGCTGCAGGCGCTGCACAGCCAGCAGGTGGCCAGGGGAGAACTGGCGGACAAGCAGCGAATCGCGGATATCGAACGGGATCTGCGGTATTTCAATCAGCGTTTGCAAAGCGCGCAGGTCGTTACGCCAACCTCATTGGATCAGGTGCGGATCGGGCATTGGGTGACCTTTGTCGATGAGCATGACCACGAGCAGCGAGTGCAGTTGGTGGGTGAAGATCAGGCCGATGCGGCCAGCGGACTGGTCAATTGGGGCTCGCCGCTGGGGCGGGCGTTGCTGGGGACGAAAGTTGGCGATGAAGTGATCTGGAAACGGCCGGTGGGGGATTTGACCATTGAAGTGGTGGCGATAGAACCGGGGTGATCTTGCCAGCCTCATCGCGAGCAGGCTCGCTCCCACAGGAATCGCGCCCCACCGTGCAGCTTGTGACTGACCCAAAACCAGCGTGGGAGCGAGCCCCACCGTGCAGCTTGTGACTGACCCAAAACCACTGTGGGAGCGAGCCCCACCGTGCAGCTTGTGACTGACCCAAAACCACTGTGGGAGCGAGCCTGCTCGCGATGGCGGCGGGTCAGGCAACTTACGCTGGCTGATCCACCACTATCGCGAGCAGGCTCGCTCCCACAGGGTTTGTCGCTCGGTCGCCGGCCGAATCAGGCCAGCTTCTTGTGCCTTACGCGGTGTGGCTGGGCAGCGGCTTCGCCCAGGCGTTTCTTGCGGTCGGCCTCATACTCGGTGTAGTTGCCTTCGAAGAACACCGCTTGCGAGTCGTCTTCGTACGCCAGGATGTGGGTCGCCACACGGTCGAGGAACCACCGGTCGTGGGAGATCACAATCGCTGCGCCCGGGAAGTCCAGCAGGGCTTCTTCCAGGGAACGCAGGGTTTCGACGTCGAGGTCGTTGGACGGTTCGTCGAGCAGCAGGACGTTGCCGCCCTCCTTCAAGGTCAACGCCAGGTGCAAGCGACCGCGTTCACCACCGGACAGGTCCTTGACGAACTTCTGCTGGTCGCCGCCCTTGAAGTTGAAGCGCCCCACGTAGGTGCGCGACGGAATTTCATAGTTGCCGATGCGGATCTGGTCGGAACCGTCGGAGATCTGCTGGAACACGGTCTTGCTGCCGTCCAGGTCTTCGCGGCTCTGGTCGACACAGGCCAGTTGCACGGTTTCGCCGATTTCGATGGTGCCCGAATCCGGTGTTTCCTTGCCCATCAGCATGCGGAACAGCGTGGATTTACCCGCACCGTTACCACCGATCACACCGACAATGGCGCCTTTGGGCATGGCGAACGACAGGTTGTCGATCAGCACGCGGTCGCCATAGCCCTTGGTGACGTTCTTGAATTCGATGACCTTGTCGCCCAGGCGCGGACCGGCCGGGATGTAGATCTCGTTGGTTTCACTGCGCTTCTGGAATTCCTGGGACTGCATTTCCTCGAAGCGTTGCAGACGTGCCTTGGATTTGGACTGGCGGGCCTTGGCGCCTTTGCGCACCCACTCCAGTTCTTCCTTCATGGCTTTTTCATGGGCCGACTGCTGCTTGGATTCCTGGGCCAGACGATCGGACTTGGCTTCAAGCCAGCCCGAGTAGTTGCCTTCGTAAGGAATACCCGCGCCGCGGTCCAGTTCCAGGATCCAGCCGGCGACGTTGTCCAGGAAGTAACGGTCGTGCGTGATCGCGACCACAGTGCCCGGGAAATCGTGCAGGAAGTGTTCGAGCCAGGCGACAGAATCGGCGTCCAGGTGGTTGGTTGGTTCGTCGAGCAACAGCATGTCCGGCGCCGACAGCAGCAGGCGGCACAGAGCCACACGACGCTTTTCACCACCAGAGAGGTGTTCAACCTTGGCATCCCAGGCCGGCAGGCGCAGCGCATCGGCGGCGACTTCCAGCTGGCGATCCAGGTTATGGCCATCGCTGGCCTGCAGGATCGCTTCGAGCTTGGCCTGTTCGGCGGCCAGCTTGTCGAAGTCGGCATCCGGTTCGGCGTAGGCCGCGTAGACCTCGTCCAGGCGCGCCTGGGCATCCTTGATCACGCTGACCGCCTCCTCGACCACTTCCCGTACGGTCTTGGTCGGATCCAGCTGAGGCTCTTGAGGCAGGTAACCGATGTTCAAGTCGGGCATCGGACGGGCTTCACCGTCGAACTCGTTGTCGACACCGGCCATGATTTTCAGCAGCGTGGACTTACCCGAGCCGTTGAGGCCCAGCACGCCGATCTTGGCCCCGGGGAAGAACGACAGTGAAATGTTTTTCAGGATTTCCCGCTTCGGCGGAACAACTTTGCTCAGCCGATGCATGGTGAAGACGTATTGAGCCATGGTGAACCTAGCGTCAGTGACAGGTGAAAAGAACGGGCCAGGCCATGCGCGGCGCCGGCGCTTGACGGTTATCAATGCCGGCGGGCAGATAAAGCCTGGGGATCGGAGCTTGCGCGCTCTTGTTTGACCGGCAAAGCTACCTCAACCATCGGTCAAGGTCCAGCCACCAGGGGCTGGCACTTTGCCACAAGTCAAGGCATGCTAGCCGCCCTTTGGGCGTCCGGCTTATAGTGCACGTCGCGCCAGTCCAGCAAACTGCAGGATTACAGCTTGTCCAACGTCACGCCGACCCTGTCCCCACGCGCACCGACTGCTGCGAGCGGCTCGCCCCTGCGCGGGACATTGAAGGGCGCGCTGGCCACACTGGTGCTCTTGCTGCTTGGATTGCTCTTCTGGCAGTTGCTTGATCAATTGCGCGAAACCCAGCAGCAACAGCGCCAGTACACCATCGATTACACCGCCGACCTGGCCGCGCAAGTCAGCCTGAACATGGCCTTGAATGCGCAGATCGCCCTCAACCTGCTACCGATCGTCGAACAACCGCAGAGCGCCGACGAACAGCAGGCCCTGCTGCGCAAACTCCAGCAATCGTTGCCCGAGCTACGCAGCCTGGCGTTGCTGAGCCCTTCCGGCCGGGTGCTCAGCGACAGTGATCCTGCCAGCCACGATGCCGATTACCTGGCAGAGCTGGTACGGCGCAGTCGGGCCCAGGCGCACTATTTCAGCAATGCCGATGACGGCTCCGTGGTGCATCTGTTGTTGCACCAGGCCAGCGGCAGCAGCCGCAGCTATTGGGCGCTGCGCCTGACCCCAACCTTCTTCTCGACCCTGACCAAGCAGGCCGATACAGGCATGCGCCCACTGTGGCTGGTGGAAAACCGCCTCAACCAGCAAATCATCAGCCGGGACGAAAGCCTGCCCTCGGCCAGCCCTACCCGGCTGTCCCCGGATGATCTGAGCAACACCGTGCTGACCGTGCCCCTGAGCAGCAGCGACTGGCAATTGCGTGGACTGTTCGACCGGCGCCAGGTGCTGGAGCAATTGCTGCCGGCCTTCATCGGCAAATGCCTGCTAGGCCTGGCGTTTTCAATGCTGCCGGTGATCGCGCTCTTGAGCATGCGCCGTCGCCAGCGTCAGTTGCACGAGGGCCGCCGACGCTACCAGGATATTTTCGAAGGCACCGGCGTCGCGCTCTGCGTGCTTGACCTGTCGAGCCTCAAGGCATTTTTTGAAAGGACCGGCCTGCGCAACGGCGACCAGTTGCGCGCCTGGTTGGCCATCCCTCACCAGCTTGAACAACTGCAGCAGGAAGTTCACGTCACCGAGGTCAATCAGATGGCGTTGAAGCTGCTCAACGTCAACTCCTGCGAGCGGGCCTGGCAACTGCTGGTCGGCAATGCTGCCCAGGACAACAACCCAGTGGGTTCGAAGCTGCTCGAAGCGCTGCTCGACCAGCACAAGCAGTTGGAGCTGGAAATCAAGCTGCAGGACGCCCATGGCCGTGATCAGCACCTATGGCTGGTGCTGCGTCTGCCGGAAAAACAGCAGGACTACAACGCCGTCATCCTGAGCATCAGCGACATTACCAGCCGCAAGCTGATCGAACTGTCGCTGCTCGAACGCGAAGGCTTCTGGTCCGACGTGGTGCGCACCGTACCGGACCATCTCTATGTGCAAGACGTGATCAGCCAGCGGATGATCTTCAGCAACCATCACCTGGGACAGACCCTGGGGTACGACCGCACCGAACTGCACCAGATGGGCGAATACTTCTGGGAAATCCTGCTGCACAGCGAAGACGCCGACCACTATCACAACTTGCGCCAGGCACAACGCCAGGCCGGGTATGCGCAACTGCTGCAATGCCAGCTGCGCTTTCGCCATCGCAATGGCAAGTGGCGGCGCTTCGACATTCGCGAACAAGCCCTGGCCCGGGACCGGCACGATCAGGTGACACGGATCATCGGCGTAGCCAAAGACATCACCGAACAGATCGAAGCCAGCGAATCGCTACGCGACAGCGAACAACGCTATCGGATGCTCGCCGAAAGCATCAGCGACGTGATTTTCTCCACCAACAGCAAGCTTTCGCTCAACTACGTCAGCCCCTCGGTGCAAGCAGTGCTGGGCTACAGCGCTGACTGGATATTCCAGAACGGCTGGCAATCGACCATCGCCAACCCGCAACAACTGACCGGCATCTACACCTTGATGGATCGGGTCAGCAAAGCCCTCGACAAGCCTGAGCAACTGGCCGAGTTGCGCAACCAGATGCAGACCCAGCTGTTTCTGTTCGACTGCCTGCGCGCCGACGGGCGCAAGATCCCCATCGAGCTGCGGTTGGTGCTGGTGTGGGATGAGCACGGCGCGTTCGAAGGCGTGCTGGGCGTGGGCCGCGATATCAGCCAGCAACGACGCGCCGAAAAAGACCTGCGCATGGCCGCCACGGTATTCGAGCATTCGACCTCGGCGATCCTGATCACCGACCCGGCCGGTTACATTGTCCAGGCCAACGAAGCCTTCAGCCGCGTCAGCGGGTATGCGGTGTCGCAGGTGCTGGACCAGTTGCCCAACATGCTGACCGTGGACGAGCAGCAGGAAGCCCACCTGCGCTACGTGCTCAAGCAGTTGCAGCAACACAGCACCTGGGAAGGCGAGGTCTGGCTCAAGCGCCGCAATGGCGAGCACTATCCGGCCTGGGTCGGCATTACGGCGGTGCTGGACGATGAAGGCGACCTGGCCAGCTACGTGTGCTTCTTCAGCGACATCAGCGAACGCAAGGCCAGCGAACAGCGCATCCATCGCCTGGCCTACTACGACGCGTTGACCCACCTGCCCAACCGCACGCTGTTTCAGGATCGCCTGCACACCGCGCTGCAATCGGCCGAGCGCCAGAAAAACTGGGTCGTGCTGATGTTCCTCGACCTGGACCGCTTCAAGCCGATCAACGACTCCCTGGGCCACGCCGCCGGCGACCGGATGCTCAAGGAAATGGCCACGCGGCTGCTCGGCTGCGTGGCCGACGACGACACCGTGGCGCGCATGGGCGGCGACGAATTCACCCTGCTGCTGCAACCGCGTTCCAGCCGCGAAATGGCGCTCAACCGGGCGATCAACGTGGCCGAGCAGATCCTCGCCAGCCTGGTCCGACCGTTCGTACTGGAAGGTCGGGAGTTCTTCGTCACCGCCAGCATCGGTATCGCCCTGAGCCCTCAGGACGGCAACGAGCTGAGTCAGCTGATGAAGAACGCCGACACGGCCATGTATCACGCCAAGGAGCGCGGCAAGAACAACTTCCAGTTCTACCAGGCCGACATGAACGCCAGCGCCCTGGAACGACTGGAGCTGGAAAGCGACCTGCGCCACGCCCTGGAGCAGAACGAGTTCGTGCTGTATTACCAGCCACAGTTCAGCGGCGACGGCAAACGCCTGACCGGCGCCGAGGCCTTGCTGCGCTGGCGCCATCCACGACGCGGGCTGGTGCCGCCAGGGGACTTCATCCCGGTCCTCGAAGAGCTCGGGTTGGTGGTGGACGTCGGTGACTGGGTGATCAGCGAAGCCTCTCGGCAGCTCAAGACCTGGCACCAGGCCAAGGTCCGGGTGCCGAAAGTCTCGGTCAACATTTCGGCCCGGCAGTTCTCCGATGGCCAGCTCGGCACGCGCATCGCCAACATCCTGCGTAGCACCGGCCTGCCGCCGGCCTGTCTGGAACTGGAACTGACCGAAAGCATCCTGATGCGTGAAGTCAGCGAGGCGATGCAGATCCTGGCCGGGCTGAAAAACCTGGGCCTGAGCATCGCCGTGGATGACTTCGGCACCGGTTATTCGTCCCTCAACTACCTCAAGCAATTCCCCATCGACGTGTTGAAAATCGACCGCACCTTTGTCGATGGCCTGCCATCCGGCGAACAGGACGCCCAGATCGCCCGGGCGATCATCGCCATGGCCCACAGCCTCAACCTGGCGGTGATTGCCGAAGGGGTCGAAACCCACGAGCAACTGGACTTTCTGCGCGAGCACGGCTGCGATGAAGTCCAGGGCTACCTGTTCGGCCGGCCGATGCCGGCCAACCGGTTTGAGGCGCAGTTCAGCAATGATGCGCTGTTCATGCTCGACTGAAAGCTTGTGCTGGCCGGGCGGGCCTCATCGCGAGCAGGCTCGCTCCCACAATTGCTTTTGGCTGTCCTTGGAATAGACATACACCACAGCCCCCCTGTGGGAGCGAGCCTGCTCGCGATGAGGCCAGTACAGGCAGCGTGAATCCCATTCGTCCGCGACATGACGTCCTTTCATATGCCTTCCAAAACCGGTTGGGTTAGAATGCCCCCCTTTTCTGCCCCCGATCCTTGAGGACCGCCATGTTCAGCCGTGATTTGACTATTGCCAAGTACGACGCCGATCTCTTTGCCGCCATGGAGCAAGAAGCTCAGCGCCAGGAAGAGCACATTGAGCTGATCGCTTCGGAAAACTACACCAGCCCCGCGGTGATGGAAGCTCAAGGCTCGGTACTGACCAACAAGTACGCCGAAGGCTATCCAGGCAAGCGCTACTACGGTGGTTGCGAGTTCGTCGACGTGGTCGAGCAACTGGCCATCGACCGCGCCAAGGAACTGTTCGGTGCCGACTATGCCAACGTCCAGCCTCACGCCGGTTCCCAGGCCAACGCCGCTGTCTACCTGGCGCTGCTGTCGGCCGGTGACACCATTCTGGGCATGAGCCTGGCCCACGGCGGTCACCTGACCCACGGCGCCAGCGTTTCGTCCTCGGGCAAGCTGTACAACGCCATCCAGTACGGCATCGACGGCAATGGCCTGATCGACTACGACGAAGTCGAGCGCCTGGCACTCGAGCACAAGCCGAAAATGATCGTGGCCGGTTTCTCCGCCTACTCGCAGATCCTCGACTTCCCACGTTTCCGCGAAATCGCCGACAAGGTCGGTGCCTACCTGTTCGTGGACATGGCGCACGTTGCGGGCCTGGTTGCCGCTGGCGTCTACCCCAACCCCGTGCCATTCGCCGACGTCGTCACCACCACCACCCACAAGACCCTGCGCGGTCCACGTGGTGGCCTGATCCTGGCTCGTGCCAACGCCGACATCGAGAAAAAGCTCAACTCCGCCGTATTCCCCGGCGCCCAGGGTGGCCCGCTGGAACACGTGATCGCCGCCAAGGCGATCTGCTTCAAGGAAGCGCTGCAGCCTGAGTTCAAGGCTTACCAGCAACAAGTGGTGAAAAACGCCAAGGCCATGGCCGGCGTATTCATCGAGCGTGGCTTCGACGTAGTGTCCGGCGGGACCGAGAACCACCTGTTCCTGCTGTCGCTGATCAAGCAGGACATCTCCGGCAAAGACGCCGACGCAGCGCTGGGCAAGGCGTTCATCACCGTGAACAAGAACTCGGTGCCCAATGACCCACGCTCCCCGTTCGTCACCTCCGGCCTGCGCTTTGGCACCCCGGCCGTGACCACCCGTGGTTTCAAAGAAGCCGAGTGCAAGGAGCTGGCTGGCTGGATCTGCGACATCCTGGCGGACCTGAACAACGAAGCGGTGATCGACGCCGTTCGCGAGAAGGTCAAGGCGATCTGCAAAAAGCTGCCGGTATACGGCGCTTAATCAGCCCGTTACACCTCAGTAAGAAAGGCCTCCATTGAAAGATGGGGGCCTTTTTCATGGGCGCAAACAATTACCCCAAATAACTAACCCCCACGCTTATCTAATGTCTTGCAATACACACACCACCACCGACAGCTAATAAATCAATAATATCGCTCCATAACTGCACACTTCATAAACCCAACGAGGAGTCGAATCACATGGACCGTGATCAATCTTTTAACGCCACACTTCGAATGTTTGACAACCACGTCAACCTGCTTGAAATACTTCATGGCAAACCCGCGATGGCCACCGTGAGTTTATTCAGCGGCGGCTTCTTTACCGGCCGCCCGCAAACCCATGACCACTCCAGCCTGCTCGGCATGCGCCCCAAAAATCAGGGTCAATCCAGCAACCCATTGAAATTGCATTTGCGACACACCCCGAACGGCTACAACCTGGTCATTAAAAACACGGGGGAACATGAAAACAAACTTATCGGTAAACGCTGGCTTGAGGTTCTCGGCGCACAGGACTCCGGCACGGATGATCCGATGCTCTTTACCCTCGTTGATCATCAGAACAACGCCATCACCCGGCAGAATATTTCCACGCCGCATTTACCTGTCTCGTTCATGACAAAAAATAAAAAATATATCGGCGGATTGAAAGTTCGAGGCTCGCCTTATATTTATCTCGCCGAGACAGAAGAAAAATCGAAAGTGACATTTATCCTGAGTGTTCTTTAAAGAACATGTCGATATCTTTGTGGCGAGAGGACTGATCCCTCGCCACAGGGAGCTGTGGCGCACTGCTTGCCACCCACATTTTTTTCACTGCAACAAACGGCTCAAGCACAAGGGTTCCGGCCAAACTGGTAAGACCGGTCATGCCAAATCTCTACAGATCAGCTTGCGCAGCAGCGAAAACAAGGCCTAGACTGCGCCTGCACTGGACAAACCGGTAAGACCACAATAATGAAGTCCTGACGCCAACAGCTCTATTGACGGCGAAAAGGACACCGAACCAGGAATCCCTCCCATGCTCAAATGGTGCTCGCGTTCGATCTTCCTTCAAGTTGTCCTCGGATTGGTACTCGGCATCGTCTGTGGACTGACCCTTCCCGAATACTCCGCACAGCTCAAACCCCTCGGCGACGGCTTTATCAAGCTGATCAAGATGCTCATCGGCCTGATCGTGTTCTGTGTGGTAGTCAGCGGCATCTCGGGTGCCGGAGACCTCAAGAAGGTCGGGCGCATTGGCCTCAAGTCGGTCATCTACTTCGAAGTATTGACCACCATCGCCTTGGTCATCGGTCTGGTGCTTGCCTTCAGCACTGGTATCGGCAGTGGTGCGAACATCCACCTGGAACAACTCTCCAGCGCGGACATGGGGGATATCGCCCAGCGTGGCGAGCACCTGGTCACCACCACCCAGTTCCTCATGAACCTGATCCCAACCTCGGTGCTCGGGGCCTTCGCTGAAAACAACATTCTGCAAGTGCTGTTGTTCTCCGTGCTGTTTGGCAGCGCCTTGAACCTGGTGGGCGATGCAGCGTCCGGCATCTCGCGGTTGATCAACGAACTGAGCCACGTGATCTTCCGCATCATGGGCATGATCGTGCGTCTGGCCCCCATTGGGGTCTTCGGGGCCATCGCCTTCACTACCAGCAAATATGGCCTGGACTCACTGCAACACCTGGGCAGCCTGGTGGGCCTGTTCTACCTGACCTGCATCGCCTTCGTTGCGCTGATCCTCGGCTTGGTGATGCGTGTCTCGGGCCTGCCGATGTTGCCGTTTCTCAAATACCTGCGTGAAGAGCTGCTTATCGTGCTCGGTACGGCCTCTTCCGACGCCGTGCTGCCACAGATCATGCGCAAGCTTGAGCACCTGGGGATCGGCAGTTCCACGGTCGGCCTGGTGATTCCGACCGGCTACTCGTTCAATCTGGACGGTTTTTCGATCTATCTGACCCTGGCGATTGTGTTCATTGCCAACGCCACCGGCACACCTCTGGCCATGAGTGATTTGCTGACCATCCTGCTGGTGTCACTGATCACCTCCAAGGGCGCCCACGGGATTCCCGGCTCGGCGCTGGTGATCCTGGCTGCCACGTTGACGGCCGTCCCGGCGATCCCGGTGGTTGGCCTGGTGCTGGTACTAGCGGTGGATTGGTTCATGGGCATCGGCCGGGCCCTGACCAACCTGATTGGCAACTGCGTGGCCACCGTGGCGATTGCCCGCTGGGAAAAAGACATCGATGTCCCTCGGGCGCGCAAGGTACTGTCCGGCCAACACGGTTATACCTTCCAATCCAGGAAACCGGTGGGCACTGCCCATCAGCAGCAATTCTGAAAGACTGCGGTGCCGGCCCGCGAACCGGTACCGCCTGATTGATTTTCGAGGAGTCACCAGTGATCAGTTCATCAACCGTCGTCAATTCCGTAGTGGAGAAACTACGTGCCGCCCTCGCTCGGGGCCAATGGCGCTCGGGCGACATGCTGCCCGGCCAGCGCGAGCTGGCCGAGCAATTGGGCATCAGCCGACCAAGCCTGCGCGAAGCGGTGATTGTCCTGGAAACCCTGGGGCTGGTGCGTTCGATGCCCGGCAAGGGCGTCGTGGTGCTGGAGGCCAACTTCACCGACACCGCCAATGAAGGCAGCGCCATGGCCGGCGCCAGCCTGGAGGACGTGCTGCAACTGCGCTACACCCTGGAGCCTTTCATCGTCGGTCTTGTGGCGCAATCCATCAGCAGCAAGGAGGTCGGCCAGTTGCGCCTGACCCTCATGGACATGCGCGAAGCGTTGGAGGCCAACGACAGCGACGCCTGCGCCAATGCCTACATTGCCTTCCATGAAGAGCTGTTTGCCTTGACGTCCAACCCGATTTTTCAAAACGTGGTCCAGCAGACCAGCAACGCGCTCAAGCAAAGCGCCGATGTGTTGCGCAATTCACCCCAGCATCTGGCCGAACGCCTGGAGGAAAACGAAGCCGTGGTGCGCGCCATCCGCGCCAAGAACAGCGCCCAGGCCAGCACCGAAATGCGCCGGCATATCCTCAGGGAAGGCCAGCGCATGGGCATCGAACTGAACATTCCGGACGACAACCTCGGCACTTGAGCCACACCCTGCGGAGACCGCCATGAACAACCTCATGCCCCACCCGGATCAGCCTGAGCGTAACGTGCTCGCGTCCCTGTCGCTGCCCGGTCGGGCCGGCAAACCGTCGGTGGACGATATCTACCCGCGGATCTTCGACGCCATCCTCGAACAACGCATTGCTCCGGCCAGCCGTTTCACCGAGGAAAGCCTGGGGGATGTGTTCGGTGTCAGTCGCAGCATCATTCGCCGTGTCCTGGCGCGCCTGTCCCACCAGCAAGTGGTGATCCTGCGGCCCAACCATCGGCCCCAGGTGGCGGCACCGGACCTGGAACAGACCCGGCAAATCCTGCATGCCCGGCGCCTGGCCGAACAGACCCTGGTGCGCCTGGCCTGCAAGGCGCCGCAGCCCAAGGACCTGCAGCGCCTACGCGATCTGATAGAGCGCGAGCGCCAGTGCCTGGATCGCGGCGAACGCGGCCCGGCGATTCGCCTGTCCGGCGAGTTTCACCTGCAATTGGCGACCATGGCCGGGAATGCGCCGTTGGCGCAGTTTCTCGGCAACCTCGTGCCATTAACCTCGCTGGCCCTGGCGCGGCATGAGATCAAGTCCCGCAGGCATTGCGCCTGGCAGGAGCATTTGGCGATCGTAGACGCGATGGAACGTGGCAGCGTTGATCAAGCGTTGCAACTGATGAGCGAGCACCTGGACCATCTTGAACAAAAGCTGCTGATGGCCGCAGGCACCGGGACGTCAAAGTAGCGCGGCTTCGAAGCCTGCGCGGATCTTCTCTTCGGGCAACTCGTCGGCGATGAACACAATGACGCTCTCCCGTGCTTCGCCTGGCGCCCATTCGGTGTCCCAGTCAAAACCGTACAGTTTGAGTACGCCCTGGAACACCAGTCGACGGGATTCGCCAGCGATGCTCAGTACCCCCTTGTAGCGCAGCAACTGCTTGCCGTGCTCCTCCAGCAACTGGTTCATGAACTCGCTGAGTTTGTCGATATCCAGCGGTTTGTCGGTGCGAAGCACGAGGCTGCTGATGCGGTCCCCGGTGCTTGCCTTGCCCACCGGTCGCAGGCTGAACCCCGCCCCCAGGTCTGCGTTGAGATTGAAGCCGCGGATGTCGAGCAATTCGGCCAGATCGATCTTGCCGTGTTCCACCACCCTGATCGGCGCCCGTCGGTTGATCCGCGTCAGTCGTTCGCCAAGGGCTTGGACATGGGCGGCGTCCACCAGATCGGTCTTGCTCAGCAGCAGACGGTCGGCAAACCCGACCTGGGCCTGGGCAATGGCCTGGGTCAGGTGGATCTCGGCGTGAGCGGCGTCCACCAGGGTCAGGATACCGTCGAGGATGTAGCGCTCGCGCAGGTCCTCATCGATAAAAAATGTCTGGGCCACAGGGGCCGGATCGGCCAGACCGGTGCATTCGATCACCAGGCGATCAAAGGCAATTTCGCCGCTGTCCAGACGTTCGAGTAGCAGGTACAGGGCTTTGGTCAGGTCAGTGTGAATGGTGCAGCACACGCAGCCATTGGCCAGGGTCATGACTTGCACCGGCTCATCGCCCAATAGCTGGGTATCGATGCCGGCATCGCTGAATTCATTTTCGATCACGGCGATTTTCAGGCCGTGCTCGGCCTTGAGCAAATGACGCAAAAGGGTGGTCTTGCCGGCGCCGAGGAAGCCGCTGAGGATGGTGACCGGGATGGGAGAGGACAACGTGATTCTCCTGTTGCGAAATTAAAAGAAGAGCACCGAACCCATGTGGAGGCGAGGCAAACTGTTGCGACGCCATCGCGAGCAGGCTCGCTCCCACAAGGGGATCGGTGGTGTATGCAAATGTTGAGATCCCCCCAAAACAACTGTGGGAGCGGTGGCATATGCAAATCCCGAGGCCATCCTAAAACAACTGTGGGAGCGAGKCTGCTCGCGATGGCGGTGGYTCAGTCAACATCATCGTAACTGACCCGACGCCATCGCGAGCAGGCTCGCTCCCACAGGGTTACCTCATCAACCTGAAATCAGTTGATCAACAGCACTTGGGTCCCGCCTTGCCACCGTATCGGGCTTCCTGGCGTTCGCGGAAGAACGCCTCGTAGTCCATCAYCGGTTTGTCCGGGTGTTTGCTTTGCATGTGCTCGACGTAGTTGTCGTAGTCGGGCATGCCGACCATCAGGCGGGCGGCCTGACCGAGGTATTTACCGAGGCGACTCAAGTCATTGAACATCGTTGCAATCCTCGATTCAGGCGTCCGGCACGGCCTGGAAGGGSGCTTCTTTATCCGTGCGTTCCTTGTGACCCCAGGCAGCGATGCCGACCTTGAGCGCGTAGAACAGGATGCTGAAGACCACCAGCAGGAACAACACCGTCAGCGTTGCGTTGGTGTAAGCGTTGTACACCACGTGCTGCATCTGCTCGATGCTCTTGGCCGGGGCCAGGATCTGGCCGGCGGCCAGGGCATCGTTGTATTTGCGCGCCAGGGCCAGGAAGCCGATCGCCGGGTTGGCGTCGAACAGCTTGATCAGGCCCGCCGTGGTGGTGCAGATCAGCAGCCAGACCGCCGGCAGCATGGTCACCCAGACGTAGCGCTGGCGCTTCATCTTGATCAGTACCACGGTGCCGAGCATCAGGGCGATACCGGCCAGCATCTGGTTGGAGATGCCGAACAGCGGCCACAAGGTGTTGATGCCGCCCAGCGGATCGATCACGCCCTGGTACAACAGGTAGCCCCACAGCGCCACACAGCCGGCGGTGGCGATCAGGTTGGCYACCCAGGATTCYGTCCGCTTGAGGGCRGGMACGAACGAGCCCAYCAGGTCCTGCAGCATGAAGCGCCCGGCACGGGTGCCGGCGTCTACCGCCGTGAGGATGAACAGCGCCTCGAACAGGATTGCGAAGTGGTACCAGAACGCCATGGTGTTCTCACCCGGCAACACCGAGTGCAGGATCTGCGCGATCCCCACCGCCAGCGTCGGCGCACCGCCGGCACGGGCCAGGATGGTGGTCTCGCCGATGTCATTGGCCACCGCCTGCAGCGCTTCGGGGGTGATTGCAAAGCCCCAGCTGCTGACAGTCTGCGCCACGCTCACCACATCACCGCCGACGATCGCCGCCGGGCTGTTCATGGCGAAGTACACYCCCGGCTCGATCACCGAAGCGGCGACCATTGCCATGATGGCRACGAACGACTCCATCAGCATGCCGCCGTAACCGATGTAGCGGGCGTTGACTTCGTTATCGAGCATCTTCGGCGTGGTYCCCGAAGAGATCAGCGCGTGGAAACCCGAAACCGCGCCACAGGCGATGGTGATGAACAGGAACGGGAACAATCCGCCCTTCCACACCGGGCCCGTGCCGTCGGTGAACTGGGTCAGTGCCGGCATTTTCAGCTCGGGCATGGTGACCAGGATGCCGATCGCCAGGGCGACGATGGTGCCGATCTTCAAGAAGGTGGACAGGTAGTCGCGCGGCGCCAGGATCAGCCAGATCGGCAACACCGCGGCAACAAAACCGTAGCCGATCAGCATCCAGGTGATTTGCACGCCGGTGAAGGTGAAGGCCTCGGCCCAGACCGGGTCTGCGGCCACTTGCCCGCCGAGCCAGATCGAACCCAGCAGCAACAGCACGCCGATGAGGGAGATTTCACCGATGCGGCCCGGGCGGATGTAGCGCATGTAGATGCCCATGAACATCGCGATCGGGATGGTCGCCATCACCGTGAAGATCCCCCACGGGCTCTCGGCCAGGGCCTTGACCACGATCAGCGCCAGCACCGCGAGGATGATGATCATGATCAGGAAGCAGCCGAACAGCGCGATGGTGCCYGGAACGCGGCCCATCTCTTCGCGGACCATGTCGCCCAGGGAGCGACCGTTYCGACGYGTGGACAGGAACAGGACCATGAAGTCCTGCACGGCACCGGCCAGCACCACCCCGGCGATCAGCCAGAGCGTACCGGGCAGGTAGCCCATCTGCGCCGCCAGTACCGGCCCGACCAGCGGCCCCGCACCGGCAATGGCCGCGAAYTGGTGGCCGAACAGGATGTGTTTGTTGGTCGGGACATAGTCCAGGCCATCGTTGTTGAGCACGGCGGGGGTGGCCCGGCGCGCATCGAGTTGCATCACGTTATTGGCGATGAACAGGCTGTAGTAGCGGTAGGCGACCAGGTAGATGGCCACGGCTGCGACGACGATCCAGAGGGCGTTGATCGCCTCTCCCCGACGCAATGCCACGACGCCCAGGGCGCTCGCTCCCAAGACGGCCAGCAGTAGCCAGGGTATGTGGCGCAGCAGGCTATTATTATTTGTCATTTTTATATTCCGGCCAGGGGGACAAGAAAGACAGCCATCGGAGTTTAGCGCTAACGAGAACAAAGGCCACCCCCGACATTTGTCTGCCAGCAGCCCAACGGTGACGACGGCGCGCCAGTTGGGTCTATAGTCAATCAATCTTCAGAAAGGAATACGTAATGAGCGAACGCCGCCGCTTCGTACGAATCGAGTTCCATGCCCGAACCGAGCTGAGTCAGGGCAAGGACGAGGACAAACTGACTTGGCCGGTCGAACTGCTGGACCTGTCTCTCAAGGGCCTGCTGATCAAAAAGCCCGAGCCCTGGCTTGGCAATCCCGAGAAGACTTTCGTAGCCGACATTCACTTGAGCAACGACGTGGAAGTGCAGATGGAGGTTCGGTTGACCCACGACGACCATGGCCATCTGGGCTTTGTCTGCGAGCATATCGACCTGGACTCCATCGCCCATCTGCGCCGGCTGGTGGAGTTGAACCTCGCCGATCAGGCTGAGCTTGAGCGGGAATTGGCGGCGTTGGTACATATTTGAATAACCCTGCACCACGCAGCAGGCCTCGGAGTTATTCGAACAATGCATCCAGCGCCTGTTCCAGGCGAGTCACGGCAATGATCTGCAACCCGGCAGGCGCTTCCTTCGGCGCGTTGCCCTTGGGCACGATGGCGCGTTTGAAACCGTGCTTGGCCGCCTCCTTGAGCCGCTCCTGTCCGCTGGGCACCGGCCGGACTTCCCCCGACAGCCCCACTTCACCGAACACCAGCAGATCATGGGGCAGCGGCCGATTGCGCAAGCTGGACATGACCGCCGCCATCAACGCCAGGTCAGACGCGGTTTCCAATACTTTGACGCCGCCCACCACGTTGAGGAAAACATCCTGATCGTGGGTAGGAATGCCACCGTGTCGATGCAGGACCGCCAGCAACATGGCGAGCCGATTCTGATCCAGCCCCAAGGTGACCCGACGCGGGTTCGCCAAATGGCTGTCATCCACCAGCGCCTGAACCTCCACCAGCATCGGTCGGGTGCCTTCCCAGGTCGCCATGACCACACTGCCCGGCACTTCTTCCTGGGCGCGCGTGAGAAAAATCGCCGAAGGATTCGAGACTTCTTTCAAGCCTCTGTCGGTCATGCCGAACACACCCAATTCATTGACGGCGCCAAAGCGATTCTTCACTGCCCGCAACAAACGCAGGCGACCGTCGGATTCGCCCTCGAAATACAACACGGTATCCACCATGTGCTCCAGCACCCGCGGGCCTGCCAGCGCGCCTTCCTTGGTGACGTGGCCCACCAGGAAAATCGCCGTACCGCTCTGCTTGGCATACCGCACCAGCAACGCCGCGCTTTCACGCACCTGTGACACGCCGCCCGGCGCCGATTGCAGTTGTTCGGTGAAAATCGTCTGGATCGAGTCGATCACCATGACCTTGGGTTTTTCCAGGCGGGCCGTGGCGATGATGGTTTCGATGCACGTCTCGGTCATGACCCGCAGTTGATCCTGGGGCAGCCCCAGACGCCGGGCGCGCATGGCGACTTGCTGCTGGGATTCCTCGCCAGTGACGTACAGCGCCGGCATGCGCGTGGCCAGGTTGCACAAGGTTTGCAACAGGATGGTGGACTTGCCGATGCCCGGGTCCCCGCCAATCAGCACGACCGAACCGTCCACCAGACCACCGCCCAATACGCGGTCCAGCTCGCCGGACGCGGTGGAAAACCGTGGAATTTCCTCGACGCTGACTTCGGCCAGGGTCTTGATTTGCGCCTGCTGACCGGCCCACCCCGTGCGACCGGTGGGGGCTGCGGCACCGCCACTCTCCACCATGGTTTCGGTCAAGGTGTTCCAGGCACCGCACTCACTGCACTGGCCGGCCCATTTGGGAAAGGTCGAGCCGCACTCGGTGCAGCCATACATGCGCTTTGCCTTGGCCATCTGAACTCCGGGATAAAAACCGCGATGATAGCCCACGCGGGGGTCAGCGCGGGGCCGGCATTCTGATTTCACCGTTGGCCAGGTTCGCCGCGGTATTGCCCAGCGGATCCTGGGCCTGCAGGTCCGCCCCTTTGGCCGCCAAGGCGTCGAGCAACTCGACGCGCTTGAACAGGCCGGCGTACATCGCTGCGGTCTGTCCGGCGCCGTTGCGCTGGTCCGGGTTGCAATCGGTGGACAACAAACGGCGCGCGATCTGCACTTGGCCCTTGAAAATGGCGCCCATCAGCGCCGTGTTGCCCCGGTTGTCCTGGGTGCAGGCATCGGCGCCAGCGGCCAGCAGCCGCTCCACCGCCGCGCCATGGCCGTGGTAAGCGGCCAGGATCAGCGCGGTGTAGCCTTTTTCGTCCTGGGTGTTGAGCGAGTAACCAGCCTCGATAAAGGTCTCGAGCATCGGCACGTCGCCCCGCCGGGCGGCGTCGAAGTAATAAGTTTGCAACTGCTCTTGTACAACCACCGGGTCGGTGGGCATGGGCTGATCGGCCCATACGCTCAACGACCCGATTGCGAGCATCGAAAACAGGAAGTTACGCAGCATGACGTCTCCTTGGCGCAAGGCTGTAGATGCAGGGTTGCGGGAGCATGGCTTGCCCGCAACGCAGACGACTCGGTCTGGCTTCAGACCGCAGCGCCTGCTTCGCGAGCAAGCTTTGCTCCCACGGGTTATGCACGTGCCAGGCTGTGGATCAGTCGCTGAGTTTTTCCGCCAGCGCCTTGACCCGGGTCAGATCGCCTTTGGCGACACGGGCTACACCGGTGCCGTATTCAGGATCAGCCTTGTAGAGGAACGACAGGATGATGTGCTTGCTCTCCTCATCGGTGGTCGCCAGCGATCCGCCGAAGCTTTCGATCAGGTCATTGCGCTCTTTCTGGTTGAACGAGCGGTACAGGTCACCGGCTTGCTTGAAGTTCTGCTCACGCTGGATCTTCGCCTGCTGGGTACTGCCAGTCAGCGCGGTCTGGCTGTAGCGTGCCGTTGGCTGTTCCTGGCGAGGCATCAGGCGGCTCGGCTGATAATTCACGCCGGTGCTGGTGGCGCCCGAATTCATCGCGCCGTCCTGGTTGCCATTGTTGACCGCCACCTTCGGCGCATTGATGGGCAACTGAAGCGCGTTGGGTCCTACTCGATACATTTGCGTATCGGCATAGGAGAACACCCGCCCCTGCAACAGTCGATCTTCCGACGGCTCGATGCCCGGAACAAGATTGGCCGGCGCCATCGCCACTTGCTCGGTTTCCTGGAAAACATTCGCCGGGTTACGGTTCAAAACCATTTGCCCGACTTTGCGTTCAGGCACACCCGGCCAGATTTTTGTCGCATCAAGAGGATCGAAATCAAACGTGGAAAGGTCCTGCGGGTTCAGCACCTGAACGTACAAGTCCCATTTCGGGAAGTCGCCCTTATTAATATGACTCACCAGATCGTTAGTCATATGGCTGTAATCTTGCCCCTGAACTTTCACAACTTCTTTCGGATCGAGATTTTTCAGGCCCTGCAAACTTTTCCAATGAAACTTTACGTAGTGAACTTCACCCTTTGCATTCACCAACTTGTAGGCATGCACACCATTACCGTCCATTTCACGATAACTGGCCGGCGTGCCGGAATTGGAATACAACTCGGTCAGCGTGCGCGTTGCTTCGGGCACGTGAGAAAAGAAATCGAAACGGCGGGCGTCATCATCCAAGTTGGTCCGAGGGTCGGGTTTGAAAGCATGGACCATGTCTGGAAACTTGATGGCATCGCGAATGAAGAAGGTCGGGAAGTTGTTACCCACCAGATCCCAGTTACCCTCGGCCGTGTAGAACTTGGTGGCAAAGCCACGGGGGTCACGCAGGGTTTCCGGCGAATGGTTGCCATGCACTACAGCAGAAAAACGCACGAACACCGGCGTGGCCTGGCCAGCGGCGAAGACTTTGGCCTTGGTCAGATCACTGAGGTCGTCGGTGACTGTAAATGTGCCATGGGCGCCGGTTCCTCGTGCATGCACCACGCGCTCGGGGATGCGCTCGCGGTCGAAGCGCTGGAGTTTCTGGATCAGTTGCACGTCTTGCAACAAGGTCGGCCCGTTAGGACCGGCTGTTTGCGAGTTCTGGTTGTCGCCCACAGCCGCACCGTTATCGCGGGTCAGGGTGGCCGCGTTGACGGACAAGGACAACAGGCTGGCGGTGAGCACAAAAAAAGCACGGCGAGGGGTGAAAGTCCCGCCGCCAAGGGAAATGTTCATAGGCGTTTCCTCTGATGTTATAGAGCGCATCCATGTGCGCCTTGCAGAGGCTAGTGCTCTAAAAAGAAAAACCTAAATAGAAATGCCGCACCGATCCGATAGAAAAATCCTTATAGGGAATCGGCTCGGGACCGCGTATCACGCGCGATTGATGGCACTTTGTAAACTTTTCCTCCTGTCCCGAGTCGATAACTGAAGCTTTGTAAGCAGGCGTTTCGAGCAGGACGCGTTTGGCTGATTTACACTGCCACCATCCACTTCATCTGTCACAAGGAACAACTCATGGGCGTGATTAACGAGTTCAAGGCCTTCGCGGTCAAAGGCAATGTCGTCGACATGGCCGTCGGGATCATTATCGGTGCTGCTTTCGGCAAAATCGTTTCGTCCTTCGTTGGCGACGTCATCATGCCTCCGATCGGCCTTTTGATTGGCGGGGTGGACTTTAGCGACCTGGCCATCACACTCAAGGCGGCACAAGGCGATGCGCCGGCGGTGGTATTGGCCTATGGCAAATTCATTCAAAGCACCATTGATTTCATCATTGTGGCGTTCGCCATTTTCATGGGCGTCAAGGCCATCAACCGTCTCAAGCGCGAAGAAGCCGTTGCTCCCAGCGCGCCACCGGTTCCGACCAAGGAAGAACTGTTGCTGAGCGAAATTCGCGACCTGCTCAAGGCCCAGAACGAGAGGCCCTGACTCACACTTCGCCGCCTGTGGCGTGGGTTTTTATCTCCTCGCCACAGGCGCCTTTTCTACCAATAGTTTTCCACGGCCACCTGACCTGGCCGACGGCTGAGACTCAGTTGCAGGCCCCTGGCCTTGAGCAGCTTGCGCGTGTCATCGATCATCTGCGGATTGCCGCACAACATCACCCGCGAGTGTTCCGGCGTCAGCTCGATGTCAGCCGCCCTTTCCAACT
Organism: Pseudomonas rhizophila; assembly: GCF_003033885.1. Lineage (NCBI taxonomy): Bacteria > Pseudomonadati > Pseudomonadota > Gammaproteobacteria > Pseudomonadales > Pseudomonadaceae > Pseudomonas > Pseudomonas rhizophila. The sequence continues at coordinate 5,111,911 of NZ_CP024081.1, forward strand.
CGCCATTTTCGATCAGTGTCGTGATTCGTCCGCTGAGCGCACCGGGATGCTGTTCACGGGTGACGGTCGCGATGAAACGAAACTTGTGGGCGTAGCCGGCCAGGTAGTCGCGCTGGCTCAACCCTTTGATCAGCTCCTGATATGCCAGCTCCCGTGCCTCGCGGACGCTGTACACCAGGACGATCGTCTCGAATTTTTCCCATGCTTCGAAATCCTGGAGAATCGAGAGGAACGGTGCGACGCCCGTTCCCGTGGACAGCAGCCACAAATCGCGCCCGTCAACGAAACGATCAAGCGTCAAGTAGCCAAAGGCCTGGCGATCAACCAGCAGGCTGTCGCCTGGCTGCAGCCGACTCAGTTCGCTGGTGAACTCGCCGTCCGGTACTACGATGGAAAAAAACTCGAGGAATTCATCGAACGGCGAAGACACCATGGAATATGCCCGCCAAACGATGGTGCCATCCGCTTTAGCGACCCCGAGCCGGGCGAACTGCCCCGCCCGAAAACGAAAACCGCGATCCCGTGTGGTACGCAACGTAAACAAATGAGGTGCCACGGGCTGCACATCGAGCAAGGTTTGACGGGTGAACTTCTCTGAGCTGTCGATCATGAGCCACTCCAACGAGACAAGACTTACAGTGTCCCGCAAAGTGAGCCCCTTCACCACTGACAACGAGTAGTGGCACTTTAGCTACTAATGCCTCCGTCGCCGAGCATATCTTCTACCAGACTTATACAAAACTATCCCAACTGTAAAATCATACTCAAAAAGTTTATTTCTTAAACATTTCAAACTGTAAGCAAATAAAAAAAAGCTCACTGCAATTTAAGAATAGTCCTACACTAAAAATTCGCATCATGGATTGGATCCGCATGGACGAACTCAACCCAGGAGAGAGCGATGGACAAGTGGAAGGACTTGCTGTTGAGGAAGTTATCCTGTGAAAAGGACTTACAGACGGCCTATCGTCTAGTCCTGAATTTCTTTAACAATCAGGGATTTGAATATTGTGCATTCTCAGCCTATCTCGGAAGCCCGGACAAGCATACCAACAAGGTAAACCTGAATAACTACCCTTATGGATGGGACAGACTATATGAACAGAACGGCTATGCATCGAACGACCCACTAGTAGCACATTGCAATCAATCACCGCTTCCAATCTTGTGGGATGAGACTGTTTTTGCTCAGGCCCCCAAGTTGTGGCGAGAACTTAATCGTCAGGGACTCAAGTATGGCTGGACCCAGGCCGTTCATGATGAACAGGGGGCACACTGCAGCCTTTTCAGCCTGGCTCGGACTCATTGCCCCATCGATATCGACGAGCATTACGCAAATCTGGGCTATGCCATTTTCGCCAGTCAAAGATTGCATGCGCTGGCCAGCAAAAAACTGGCTGACGCTGCCGCGACTCCACAAAAATGTCATTTATCACCCAGAGAGATCGAAGTATTGAGGTGGTCGGCCGAAGGCAAGACGGCTTCGGAAGTGGGCAGAATCCTCTGCCTCTCCGAGCGCACCGTGAACTTCCATGTGTGCAGTTGCATGCGAAAGCTGAACGTCAACAACAAAATCTCAGCGGTAGCCAAGGCGGCCCACATCCATGTGATCTGAACCGTGCGGCGCACTTACCAACCTGAAAAAACCCGCGAGTAATGCCTGGAAAAAAAACGTACCATTTACGGCTCCACTTGAATGATGACGCGCCCAGTACGCGACGAAGTTCATTCAGGCGGTCCCGCTGAGACACCTGCCCCGGGGCAGCGGGACATTCGTTGATCTCCAGAGTCCCAGCCATGCCCTTGCTCGACAGTCCCTTCGCCCAACTTGACCTGATCCGCCAACCCGAACAGCAGAACGAACCGCTGCAAGCCTTTGACGCAGCCGACGAATACCTGCTCGCGTATCTGGCCGAGCAACAGCCGCTCGCCGATACCCGGGTCCTGGTCCTCAATGACAGCTTTGGTGCCCTGGCGGCGAGCCTTGCCGGCAAGGTTGAAGTCATCAGCAGCAGCGACTCGTACCTGGCCTTGCAGGCGCTGGAGAAAAACCTGGTGCGCAACGGCCTGCCCTTTGATGCAGTGCCGACGTTGCCGGCCAGTGAACCGTTGACCGGACCTTTCAACCGCGTCCTGATCAAAGTGCCGAAAACCCTGGCCCTGCTGGAAGAACAGTTGATTCGCCTGCAAGGCCAATTGGCCCCCGGCGCCCAGGTGATTGCTGCTGCGATGGTCAAGCATCTGCCACGGGCCGCCGGTGACCTGCTGGAACGCTACGTTGGCCCGGTGCAGGCCTCGCTGGCAGTGAAAAAAGCTCGCTTGTTGATCGCCACGCCAGAAGCGCTCCAGCCAGAAACCCGAGTGCCGACCGCATCCCCCTACCCCACGCGCTATTGGTTGGAAGAGCCAAAGATCGAATTGCTCAACCACGCCAACGTGTTCTGTCGCGAAGGCCTGGACATCGGCACCCGGGCATTTCTGCCGCATCTGCCAAAGAACCTGGGCACCGCCCGCGTCGCGGACCTGGGGTGCGGCAACGGTGTACTGGCAATCGCCAGCGCCCTGCAGAATCCCGAGGCCCACTACACCCTGGTGGATGAATCGTACATGGCCGTGCAGTCGGCCGCCGAGAACTGGCGCGCCGCCCTGGGCGAGCGTGAGGTGACCATACGAGCTGGGGACGGTCTGGCCGGGCAAGAGGCGCAGTCATTGGATGTAGTGCTGTGTAATCCGCCTTTCCACCAACAGCAGGTGGTGGGCGACTTCCTCGCCTGGCGGATGTTTCAGCAGGCGCGCGAAGCACTGGTGGTCGGCGGCGCGCTGTACATCGTCGGCAATCGGCACCTGGGCTACCACAGCAAACTGGCGCGGTTGTTCCGGGGGGTCGAACAAGTGGCCGCAACCCCGAAATTCGTCATCCTCAAGGCCCGCAAATAATTTGACCCTGCCCGGGAGCGTCAGTGGGTGGTCAGCCCTGCGGCGTTCATGAACATCCGCATCAGGCTGGCGACGATAAACAGGGCCAGCACACTGCCGGCCCAGATCAGCGCCAGCCAGCCAAGTCGCTGCCAGAGCGGCTTCTTTTCAGCCGCTTCGATGTCTTTCAAATCAGGCTTGGCCATTTTCAATGCCTCGCTGGTCAATCAATGGTAGCCGTCGTCATGGGTCACCTTGCCTCGGAACACGTAGTAGCTCCAGAAGGTGTACACCAGAATCAAAGGAATGATGAACAGCGTCCCGACCAGCATGAACCCCTGGCTCTGTGGCGGTGATGCCGCGTCCCAGATGGAGATGGATGGCGGCACGATGTTCGGCCACAAGCTGATGCCCAGACCGCTGTAACCGAGGAAGATCAGCGCCAGCGTCAGAATGAACGGCGTGTAGTTGGCGTTGCGGGCAACGGCGCGAAACAACCCGTACATGGTCACCAGCACCAGGATCGGCACCGGCAGGAACCAGAACAGATTCGGCAGGGTAAACCAGCGCGCCGCGATATCGGCGTGAGCCAGCGGAGTCCAGATACTGACGATACCGATCACCGCCAGCACCCCGAACGCCAGCGGCCTGGCCAGGTTATGCATCTGCTCCTGCAACTTGCCTTCGGTTTTCATGATCAGCCAAGTGCAGCCGAGCAAGGCGTAGGCGACGATCAAGGCCAGGCCACAGAAGACGGTGAACGGTGTGAACCAGTCCAGGGAGCCGCCGGCGAACTGGCGATCGACCACTTCGAATCCATCAATGAACGCCCCCAACGCCACCCCCTGGAAGAAGGTGGCCGTCAGGGAACCGCCGATGAACGCCTTGTCCCACAGATGGCGCTTGTGAGCCTTGGCCTTGAAGCGAAACTCAAAGGCCACGCCGCGGAAAATCAGCCCGATGAGCATCAGGATCAGCGGCAGGTACAGCGCCGAAAGCACCACCGAATAAGCCAGCGGAAACGCCCCGAACAGGCCCGCGCCACCCAGCACCAGCCAGGTTTCGTTACCGTCCCAGACCGGCGCTACGGTGTTCATCATCACGTCACGATCACGCTCGGCCTTGATGAAGGGGAAAAGAATGCCGATCCCCAGGTCAAAGCCATCCATGATCACGTACATCATGATGCCGAAGATGATGACCACGGCCCAGATCAGCGGAAGATCAATACCCATGACTCAATTCCCCTTGTGCGAGCTGTCGTTATGGTCCACTTCGTCGTCGCCATCATCGGCGGCCGACAATGGACGGGCCGGGGTACGTTTCTGACCCGGGCCACCGTCGGCCGGCTCATCTTCATGGGCTTCCGGCCCTTTGCGCACCAGGCGCATCATGTAGCTCAGCCCCGCACCGAACAGCGCGAAATACACCACGACGAACAGCACAAGCGTGATGCTCATCTGCGCAAAGCTGTGGCCGGAGGAAGCATCGGCCGTGCGCATCAGGCCGTAGACCACCCAGGGCTGGCGACCGATTTCGGTGGTGAACCAGCCAGCAAGGATCGCGATCAGGCCGGACGGCCCCATCCACAAGACCATGTGAAGGAACGGTCGGGATTGGTAGAGCCGGTCGTTGCGGCGCAACCAGAGACTGCACAGACCGGTGAAAATCATCAGCAGCCCCAGGCCCACCATGATCCGGAACGACCAGAACACAATGGTCGAATTCGGTCGGTCTTCAGGCGGGAACTCCTTGAGGGCCGGCACCTGTTTGTCCAGGCTGTGGGTCAGGATCAGGCTGCCCAGGTAGGGGATTTCCACGGCGAACCGGGTCTTTTCCGCCTGCATGTCCGGCCAGCCAAACAGGATCAGCGGGGTAGGCTCATTGCCGACATTTTCCCAGTGACCTTCGATGGCCGCGATCTTGGCCGGTTGATGCTTGAGGGTGTTGAGGCCATGGAAGTCGCCAATGACGGCCTGGATCGGCGCCACCAGCAACGCCATCCACATCGCCATCGAGAGCATGCGGCGAATGGCCGGGGTATCCCGACCGCGCAACAAGTGCCAGGCCGCCGACGAACCGACGAAAAACGCCGTGGCGACAAACGCTGCCGTGGACATGTGCAACAGGCGATAGGGGAACGAGGGGTTGAACACCACCGCCAGCCAGTCCACCGGGATGACCCGGCCATCGATGATTTCGTAGCCCTGGGGAGTCTGCATCCAGCTGTTGGAGGACAGGATCCAGAACGTCGAAATCAGCGTGCCGATCGCTACCATGACTGTGGAAAAGAAATGCAGACCACGCCCGACGCGGTTCCAACCGAACAGCATCACCCCCAGGAACCCGGCTTCGAGGAAGAACGCCGTGAGCACCTCGTAAGTCAGCAGCGGCCCGGTGACCGCACCGGCAAAGTCAGAGAAACGGCTCCAGTTGGTGCCGAACTGATAGGCCATGACCAAACCGGATACCACACCCATGCCGAAGTTGACGGCAAAGATCTTCGACCAGAAGTGGTACAGGTCGCGGTAGGTGTCGTCGCGGGTCTTGAGCCACAAGCCCTCGAGTACCGCCAGGTAACTCGCCAGGCCGATGGTGATGGCCGGGAACAGGATATGGAACGAGATGGTGAACGCGAACTGGATTCGGGCGAGATCGAGCGCCTCCAAACCGAACATAAGTCTTCCTCTGTCAGGTAAAACCGGCTGCGGGCGGGGCTTGCATCGCAACCTCCAGGGATATGGAGTGCGATGCTTTTCAAATCGTTCTTTTTTTAAACCGTCACAACGCAGGAACGTGGCCGGATGGCCGCCAGCCCAAGCCCCCGAAGGGTATTGACCTGGATCAAGCAATGCTCAAAGAGTAGTCGCATTATGGCCGCCGGACGGCGTGGTCTTTTGTCGCGTGACAGGTTGTCTCAGTGCTGCAATCCTGCTCTAAGCCAAGATTTCTTGAATCTTGAGGAGTGCACTGTTGTGGCGAGGGGATTTATCCCCGCTCGAGTGCGCAGCGCTCGCAAAAGCTTGGGGCCGCTTCGCCCCCCAGCGGGGATAAATCCCCTCGCCACAAAAAAAGCGTGCCATGTGAAAAGTAGATGCTTGGCTAACTATTTTTCCAGCAACCGCAACCTCCAGTTACAACTCGGTGATAATCTCGATGCCCTCATCACCGGACCCGTCATAGATGCCCAACCAAGCGCCATTGCTGCTCCGCCACCACCGCCCCTTCATCGCCTTCTGGCTGGCCCGGATTTTCACCGCCAGTGGCTTCCAGATGCTCACCGTGGCCATCGGCTGGAACCTCTATCAACTGACCGGCAACGTATTGGACCTGGGTCTTGTAGGGTTGGTGGAGTTTGCTCCGCGTGTGCTGTTCATGCTGCACACCGGGCATGTGGCCGACCGCTATGATCGCCGCAAGGTCGCGGCGATCTGCCAGTCGTTGCAGGCGATGATTGCCCTGGCGCTGGTCATCGGCAGCGCCACCGATAACGTCACGCGGGAGATGATCTTCATCCTCGCCTTCCTGCTGGGCGCCGCCCGCTCCTTTGAGATGCCGACCACCCAAGCGCTGCTGCCGAGCATCGTGCCGGCCGCGCTGTTTCCCCGCGCCGTGGCCGCCGCGCAGTCGGCCCAGCAGTCCGCGACCATCGTCGCCCCGGCACTGGGCGGTCTGCTCTATGCCTTCGGCAGCGTCTGGGTCTATGGGCCGACCGTGTTGCTCTACGTCATCGCCTGCTGCCTGATGCTCAACCTGCCCGCCCGCCAGACGCCGCTGAACAAAGGCAAGGCAACCATGGATTCGTTGCTGGCCGGGATTCGCTTCATCCGCAGCCGCCCGGACATTCTCGGGGCGATTTCCCTGGACCTGTTCGCGGTACTGCTGGGCGGCGCGACCGCGCTGTTGCCGGTGTTCGCCAAGGATATTCTGCTTACCGGTCCCTGGGGCCTGGGCCTGCTGCGCTCGGCTCCGGCGGTGGGGGCCTTGCTGATGTCGCTATGGCTGGCGCGGTTTGCCGTGGAGCGCAAGGTCGGTCGGGTGATGTTCACCGCCGTGGGCGTGTTCGGCGTCGCCACCATTGCCTTCGGCCTCTCCACTTCGTTCTGGTTTTCCCTGGCGGTGCTGGTGGTGCTAGGCGCGGCGGACATGATCAGCATGGTGATCCGCGCCTCCTTCGTGCAGTTGGAAACGCCAGACGAAATGCGCGGCCGGGTCAGCGCCGTGAACGGACTGTTCATCGGTGCCTCGAACCAGTTGGGCGAGTTCGAGTCCGGCCTGACCGCCCACTGGTTCGGCACCGTGCCGGCGGTGGTCATGGGCGGTGTCGGCACACTGCTGGTGACCGGGGTCTGGATCAAACTGTTCCCGACCCTGGCCAACCGTGACCGGATGCACGAACCGGTGGACGCTGCGAAAACCTAAAGCAATTTATCCAGCGTGATGGGAAAGTCCCGGACACGTTTGCCGGTGGCGTGATAAATCGCATTGGCCACGGCCGCCGCCACACCAACGATGCCAATCTCACCGACGCCCTTGGAGCCGAGGGCATTGACGATCTCGTCGTGCTCGTCGACAAAAACCACGTCAATGTCCCCGATGTCGGCGTTCACCGGCACATGGTATTCCGCCAGGCTGTGATTCATGTGCCGGCCCAACGCATGGTCAGTCAAGGTTTCTTCGTGCAAGGCCATGCCGACGCCCCAGACCACGCCGCCGAGGATCTGGCTGCGCGCGGTTTTCGGGTTGATCACCCGTCCGGCGGCGATGGCGCTGACCACCCGATTGACCTTCACCGTGCCCAAGTCCTCATCCACCAGCACTTCGACAAACACCGCCGAATGCGTGGCCGTAGCGTAGGCTTGGCGTTTTTCCTCCGGCTCGGCAGTAACCTGAACCTGCAAGGGCGTCTCGCCGCTTTTTTGCGCCAACTCTGCCAACGAGACACAGGCCTCGCCCAACCGTAGCTGACCGTCGGCAAACGTCACTTGCTCAAGGGTCGCGCCAGCAAAGGCCGGACAGCTCTGCCGCGCCACAGCCAGGAGTTTTTCCTTCAGGGCTTCACAGGCCTGCTGCACAGCGGTGCCCACCGACGAGACGGTGAACGAGCCGCCCTGCAGCGGCGCAGTCGGCAGCGACGAATCACCGAGGATAAAGGTGACGTTTTCCAGGGAAACGCCTGACGCTTGGGCGGCGATCTGGGTCATGACTGTGTAGGTGCCAGTACCGATGTCAGTGGTGGCACTGCTGACGGTCAACTGACCGTTGGCATCCAGCGAGGCCCGAGCGCTGGCCTTCTGCTGCATGGCCTCCCACACACCGCCCGCCATGCCCCAACCGACCAACTGCCGACCTTCACGCATGCTGCGCGGTTCCGGGTTGCGCTTGTCCCAGCCGAAACGACGGGCACCTTGGGCATAGCACTCACGCAACTCCTTGCTGGAATATGGCTTGTCTTCGTTCTCGTTACGCTCGGCATAGTTGAGCAACCGCAGTTGAACCGGATCGATCGCCAGGGCACAGGCCAGTTCATCCATGGCGCACTCCAGGCCGATCAGTCCCAGGGCAGCGCCGGGAGCGCGCATGTCCAGCGGCGTATAGACGTCCAACGGCACCAGTTTGTAGGTCAATTCAACGTTGTCGCAGTGATAGAGCATGCCGCTCCACTCCACCACATGCTCGGTGAAATCTTCAAAGCGCGAGGTCTGGCCGATGGCGGTATGCGCCACCGCCAACAGTCGCCCGTTGGCCGCGGCCCCCAGTTGCAGGCGCTGAAAGGTCCGTGGTCGATAGCCAAAGGTAAACATCTGCTGGCGCGTCAGACTGACCCGCACCGAGCGTTTGAGCGTCAGCGCTGCCATCACCGCCAGGGGCAGTTGGTACTGTGGCCGCAGCCCGGAACCGAAGGCGCCGCCCACATAGGCGGCAAACACTCGCACCTGCTCTTTCTCAAGCCCGAAGACCTTTTGCACATAGGCCTGGCAGTTTTGCGTGCCTTGGGTCTTGTCGTGGATGTGCAGGCTGCCGTCAGGCTGATACAGCACGGTGGAGGCATGAGGCTCCATCGGGTTGTGGTGTTCGATCGGTGTGCTGTAGGACACGTCCACACTGAGGGCCGAACTGGCGTACTCGCCCTGAAAATTCCCACGGGGCTTGGGCAATTCTGCCGGCGCCGGATGGGCTTCGTTTTGCAGGATTGCCAGATCGGTCTGATGGTCCCGGGCTTCATATTCGATTTCAATAAGCGAACCGGCGTAGCGGGCCAGCTCGAGGTTTTCAGCGACCACCAAGGCCAACGGCTGGCCGCTGTAGAGTACCTGATCGTTGTACAGCGGTCGGAACGGCGAACCCTCTGCCGCATCGGCGTCCTCGTAAGGCTCGTCGTAGCTGGCGATCCTGGGGCGGTTGGTGTGGTCGATCACCGTGACCACCCCGGGCAACGCCAACGCTCGGGTGGCATCGATGCGCAGCACGCGGCCACGGGCGATGCTGCTGGAGACGACGCTGCCGTGCAGCAAACCGTCCTCGGGGTATTCGCCGGCATATCGGGCCTGGCCGGTGACCTTGAGCAGGCCATCGACCCGGTCAAGTGGTTGCCCTATGGATTTGCTCGAAGCATTCATCAGGCTTGTCCTCCCACCAGTGCGGCATCGCTCAAGGCGCGGACCACTGCCCGGCGCGCCAGTCTGACCTTGAAGCCGTTATGTTCCAGCGGCTCGGCGTTTTGCAACAGCGCGTCAGCGGCAGCAGTGAAGGTTTCGCGGCTGACGGTCTGGCCGGTCAGCCAGCTCTCCACGGCCCGGTCGCGCCAGGGTTTGTGGGCCACGCCGCCGAGGGCCAGGCGCGCCTGGCGGATCACCGGCCCGTCCAGCTCGAGCGCCGCCGCTACCGAAACCAGCGCAAAGGCGTAGGAAGCCCGGTCCCGAATTTTCAAGTAATGGCTGTGTTCAGCGAAACCGGCGGCAGGCAACTCAATGGCGGTGATCAGTTCATCATCGGCCAGTTGGTTGTCCCGTTCCGGGGCATCGCCGGGCAGACGGTGAAAGTCAGCGAACTCGATGGTCCGTGCCCCGCCCCGACCGATAACATGCACCACGGCCTCCAAGGCAGCCAGTGCCACGCACATGTCGGAAGGGTGCGTGGCGACACATTGATCACTGGCGCCGAATATCGCGTGCATACGGTTCAAGCCGTCCCGAGCCGGACAGCCGCTGCCTGGCCGTCGCTTGTTGCACGGCACGTTGGCGTCATAGAAGTAATAACAGCGGGTGCGTTGCAGGAGGTTACCGCCGGTGCTGGCCATGTTGCGCAACTGCGGCGAGGCGCCCGCCAGGATTGCCTGGGAAAGCAGCGGATAGCGGCGCTGGATCCAGGGATGCCAAGCCAGATCGGCATTGCTCACCAACGCGCCGATCATCACCCCACCGGAAGGGGTTTCGCTGAGGTCCGCCAGGGGCAGCCCGGTAATGTCGATCAGGTGCTCGGGGCGGGTGAGGTTTTCTTTCATCAGGTCCAGCAGGTTGGTGCCACCGGCAATGAAGCGTGAAACCGGGCTCGACAAGTCGACGGCGGCCTGCACGGTGTCGGGCTTGCTGTATTGGAAAGGGTTCATTGATCACCTCCCTGCTGACAGAGCGGCAATGCCTCTTCGATAGCGTCACGAATGTTGTTGTAGGCGCCGCACCGGCAGAGATTGCCGCTCATCAGTTCGCTGATCTGCGCCCCAGTCTGTGCCCGGCCTTCATTGGCCAATCCCACCGCGGAACAGATCTGCCCAGGCGTGCAGTAACCGCACTGGAAGGCGTCGTGCTTGATGAAAGCCTGCTGCATGGGATGCAACTGATCACCGTTGGCCAACCCCTCGATGGTGGTCAGCTCAGCGCCGTCGCACATCACCGCCAGGGTCAGGCAGGCGTTGATCCGCTTGCCATCGCGCAGCACCGTACAGGCACCACATTGACCGTGGTCGCAACCTTTCTTGCTGCCCACCAGATCCAGTTGCTCACGCAGCAGGTCCAGCAGCGTGGTCCAGGGCAGCACGTGCAGTTCGCGCGCCTGACCATTGAGCGTCAAGCGGATCGGATGGCGGACGAAGGACGCCGGTGTCGCTTCGGACAGGGTCGCGCTCATAAACACCTCACGGTTGGTCGTACACTCGCGGCGTTTTCGCAAACCGCCGTCATAAGGGGTACGACTTCGGGGTGGGGTGAGCGTTCAAGGCAAGTTAGCGACGTTGGAAGCCAGCGCCTTCAGTGGGTCGGCTTGCATTGATGTTGAATGTACTGACGCCATCGCGAGCAGGCTCGCTCCCACATTGGTTCTCGGGTGTTCATAGATGCTGCCTCCACCACAAATCCCTGTGGGAGCGAGCCAGCTCGCGATAGCGGTGGGTTAGCTTGCATTGATGTTGAGGAGCAAGCTTTCTCGCCACAGGCCGGTGGCTTGAAGAGTGTCAGGCCAGCAACTCCGCCGCCACCACGCCCCTCATGCCCTTGCCACAGAGCTGTTCCACCAGCGTCAAGGCAAACGCCAGCGCGGCAGCCGAGCCTTGGGCGGTGATGCAGTTGCCGTCCACCACCACCGGCTGATCGACAAAATTGCAACCGGACAGTTGCTGGCTCACGGCGGGCAGGCAGGTCATGCGGCGCTGGCGCAGTACGCCGAACGCCTGCAAGGCAAGGGCCGGGGCTTCGGCGATGGCGGCGAAGAAACGTCCAGTGGCGGCCTGGTCCTTGATCAGTTGTCGCAGTGGCTGATGGGCCGCCAGGTGTTGGGCGCCGATGATGCCGCCGGGCAGGACGATCAGATCAAAGTCCTGTGCCAACAAGTCCACCAGCATACCGTCGGCGGTCAGGCGCGTGCCGCGGGCACAGGTGAGCATCCGCCGCCCTTCGATACTTGCCACCACCACTTCGACCTGAGCTCGACGCAGCACGTCGATCAGCGTAACGGTCTGCAAGTCGTCGACACCCTCGGCGACGGCTATCAGGGCTCGGGGGATCTTGGTTCCAGGCATCATCGGTGTTCTCCGCTGGGTGGTTTATGAAGCCTAGTCAGGTTTGCCGGGCCGCGTGCGGCTTGTCAGGCTGGAAGGTCATTTGATGTACAGCTGGGTCGACATCCGGTTGCCTGGTGCGTTGATCGACTGGTTGCTGAAGCTGAAGGTGCCTTCCTGCTTGCCCTTCAGATCGAAGACATACAAATAGCCAACCGTTTTGCTCCGCACGGAACAATCATTCAGGTTGCCATTGCTGAACGCACAGACCGGCGAGCGGGTGCCATCGACTTCAAAACCGTCCAGCGTGACGTGAGGCTGACGGCCATACCCCACCTCCAGCACATAGACCTTGATACTCGGGCCGCTGTGATTGCAACGGGTCTGCTCTTGCCCTTGGGCGATGTCCTCGAAACCGCAGGCGGGCGACTCGACCTTGAGCACCTTGACCTCGCTCAGGGGCGGCGCCGAAGCGGCATTGACGGCCTGCCCGGGTAACCCCAGGCCCAGCGCACACCCCCATGCGACCAATAGGTGTTTTTTCATACGATGCATAAAGACCTCCCGGACCGCGCGCAGTATGGCCGACTTGGCGCTTGGGCAAAACATCGACGACGATCGCAGCCACAGCGCCACGCTGCTGGTATGATGCGCGGCTTTTTCCGACCCACAGAAAATTCCCGAGCGCCCCTGGCGGTCTGTGCTTTGCTGTTGAGGTCGATACATTCACGGCGCCCGGCGCGCCACGGGGAGCAGACATGCTGGAAAGGCTGTTTCAACTCAAGGCACACAACACCAACGTGCGGACCGAGATTCTGGCGGGCGTCACCACCTTCCTGGCCATGGCCTACATTCTGTTCGTCAACCCGAGCATCCTCGGCGAAACCGGCATGGACAAAGGTGCGTTGTTCGTCGCCACCTGCCTGGCGGCGGCCATCGGCTCCACCACCATGGGCCTGATCGCCAACTACCCGATCGCCCTCGCGCCGGGCATGGGCCTGAATGCGTTTTTCACCTACACCGTGGTCCTGCACATGGGCCATACCTGGCAGGTGGCGCTGGGTGCGGTGTTCATTTCCGCCGTGTTGTTCTTCCTGCTGTCGATCTTTCGTATCCGCGAGTGGATCATCAACAGCATCCCGCTGCCCCTGCGCTCGGCCATCGCCGCCGGTATCGGCCTGTTCCTGGCGCTGATCGCCCTGAATAACGCCGGCATCGTGGTGAAAAACCCGGCAACCATGGTCGGCCTCGGTGATTTGAAACAACCCGCGCCGATCCTCGCTACCCTCGGCTTCGTCCTGATCGTCGCCCTCGAAGCGCTGAAAGTGCGCGGTGCAGTGCTCATCGGCATCCTGGCGGTCACCGTCGTTTCGATCCTGATGGGCTTCACCCCGTTCGGCGGCGTGATGTCGATGCCGCCATCCCTGGCCCCGACCTTCCTGCAACTGGACATCAAGGGCGCCCTGGACATCGGTCTGGTGAGCGTGATTTTCGCCTTCCTGTTCGTCGACCTGTTCGACAATTCCGGAACCCTGATCGGCGTCGCCAAGCGCGCCGGACTGATGGGCAAGGACGGCCACATGCCGAAGATGGGGCGGGCACTGATCGCCGACAGCACCGCCGCCATGGCCGGTTCGCTGCTGGGCACCTCCACCACCACCAGCTACATCGAGTCGGCGGCGGGCGTCAGCGCCGGCGGCCGCACCGGCCTGACCGCCATCGTCGTGGCGATCCTGTTTCTGCTGGCGCTGTTCTTCTCGCCACTGGCCTCCAGTGTCCCGGCCTTCGCCACCGCACCGGCGCTGTTGTTCGTCGCCGTGCTGATGACCTCAGGCCTGGCGGAAATCGACTGGGACGACATCACCGTGGCCGCTCCCGTGGTGATTACCGCGCTGGCGATGCCGTTCACCTATTCCATCGCCAACGGCATTGCCTTCGGCTTCATCGCCTGGACCGCCATCAAACTGGTGTCTGGCCGTGGCCGTGAGCTGAACCCGGCGCTGGTCATCCTGTCGATTCTGTTCGTGATCAAGTTGGGTTGGTTCAACGCATGACTTTTGATTCCCAGGCCTACGCCACTCAGCTCCAGGACAAGGTCAGCCGCTTGCGTGACCTGCTGGCCCCGTTCGATGCGCCGGAGCCAGCGGTGTTCGATTCACCGCTGGAGCACTTCCGCCTGCGGGCCGAATTCCGCCTGTGGCGCGAGGCCGGCGAACGGCATTACGCGATGTTCTCCCAGGACGACAAGCGCACGCCGATCCTCATCGAGCAGTTTCCCATCGCCAGCCTGCGCATCAACCAGTTGATGCCGCAACTCAAGGCGGCCTGGCAAGCCAGCGCGCCGCTGAGTCACAAGCTGTTCCAGGTGGAGTTCCTGACCACCCTGGCCGGCGATGCGATGATCACCCTGTGTTACCACCGCCCGCTGGATGAGCACTGGCACGCAGCGGCCACGAAACTGGCGAGCGACCTCGGTGTGAGCATCATCGGTCGCTCCAAAGGCAAACGGGAAGTGATCGGCCATGATTACGTGGTGGAGAAACTCGACGTCGGTGGCCGCACTTTCAGCTATCGCCAACCTGAAGGCGCCTTCACCCAGCCCAACGGCACCGTGAACCAGAAGATGCTCAACTGGGCCTACGAGGCCTTGGGCGATCGCAGCGACGATCTGCTGGAGTTGTACTGCGGCAACGGCAACTTCACCCTGCCTTTGGCCACCCGCGTGCGCAAAGTGCTGGCGACCGAAATCAGCAAGACGTCGGTGAACGCCGCGCTGAGCAACCTCAGCGAAAACGCTGTGGATAACGGGACTCTGGTGCGCCTGTCCGCTGAAGAACTGACCGAAGCCTTGAACGAAGTCCGCCCGTTCCGTCGCTTGCACGGCATCGACCTCAAGAGCTACGCATTCGGCAGTGTCTTCGTCGACCCGCCCCGCGCCGGCATGGACCCGGACACCTGCGAACTGACCCGGCGTTTCGAGAACATCCTCTACATCTCGTGCAACCCGGAAACCCTCGCCGCCAACATCGCGCAACTGCACGACACCCACCGCATCATGCGCTGCGCGATGTTCGATCAATTCCCCTGGACCCATCACATGGAATCCGGGGTGTTGTTGACGCGGCGCTAAACGCTGCGGGGCTGGACAGGGCAAAGCTATGTGGGAGCAAGGCTTGCCCGCGATACAGGCAATGCGGTCGTTCAGAATTTGAGCCGCCTGTATCGCGGGCAAGCCTTGCTCCCACAGATAAATCCCCTCGCCACCATTGCCCTCCCTCACCTCCCGACCAAGATCATGTTCGATCATCGAACACTTATTGCCCGATGCCATCGGCTTTGTTTGACCAAATTAACCATCTAGTACAATTTATCTCCACCGGCTGAAATCCGCCGACATCAACAATAAAAATTGTGGAGAAATTGCGATGCCTCCGATCGTTCTGGTGCTCAACGGCCCGAACCTGAACCTGCTCGGCACCCGCGAGCCGGCGACTTATGGCCACGAAACCCTGGCGGACATCTCCGCACTGTGCGGCCGCGCCGCTGAAGAATTCGGCCTGGCGGTGGAGTTTCGCCAGACCAATCAGGAAGGCGAATTGCTCGACTGGGTGCATGGCGCCCGCGGTCGGTGTGCCGGCATCGTCATCAACCCGGCAGCCTGGACCCACACCTCGGTAGCGATCCGTGATGCGCTGGTCGCCAGCGAAGTCCCGGTGATCGAGGTGCACCTGTCCAACGTTCACGCCCGCGAAACGTTCCGTCATCACTCCTTTGTTTCATCGGTCGCCATCGGTGTGATGTGCGGGTTTGGCAGCCATGGTTATCGCCTGGCGCTGGAGCATTTCAGTCAGCGGTTGAAGGGTTGATGAGCATGTCGAATATCACCGTGCTTGCCGGCCTGATTGGTGCGGGCATCCAGGCGTCGCGCACCCCTGCGCTCCATGAGCGCGAGGGCGATGCCCAGGGCATGCGTTACCTCTATCGACTGATCGACCTGGACGCCCTGGAACTCGACAGCGGCGCCCTGCCCGATTTGCTCAAGGCCGCCGAGCGCATGAACTTCACCGGCCTGAACATCACCTTTCCCTGCAAACAGGCGATCATCCCGTTGCTCGACGAGCTGTCGCCCGAGGCCAGGGGCATTGGCGCGGTGAATACCGTGGTGTTCAAGGAGGGCAAACGCATCGGCCACAACACCGACTGCCTGGGGTTCGCAGAAGGGTTTCGCCGCGGCCTGGGTGAAGTGGCTCGCAAGCACGTGGTCCAGATGGGTGCCGGCGGCGCAGGCGCGGCGGTGGCCCACGCGCTGTTGGCAGAAGGCATACAGACGCTGAGCATTTTTGATGTTGAAGTCAGCCGTGCCGAAGCACTGGCAAACAACCTGAATCAACACTTCGGTCCTGGCCGCGCCCGGGCCGGACATGATTTGCCTACGGCGATGGCCGAGGCGGACGGCCTGGTGAATACCACGCCCATGGGCATGGCGAAACTGCCGGGCATGCCGGTGCCGGTGGAGCTGCTGCGGGGCCAATTGTGGGTCGCGGAAATTGTCTACTTCCCCCTGGAAACCGAACTGCTGCGCAACGCCCGCGCTCTGGGTTGCCGCACGCTGGATGGCGGCAACATGGCCGTGTTCCAGGCGGTGAAGGCGTTCGAGCTGTTCAGCGGCGTAGCGCCGGATGCGCAGCGGATGCTGGAGCATTTCCAGAGCATGAATCACTGAAACCACCCTTGTGGGAGCGAGCCTGCTCGCGATAGCGGTGAATCAGTCAGTGTTGATGTGACTGACATACCGCTATCGCGAGCAGGCTCGCTCCCACAAAGGTTTCAAGGTCAGGCCTGCAGATACCGCAACACCGACTCACAAATCATCTGGCGATGACGCTGCTTGATCGCTTCGTCCGGCAAATCGATCTGAAAAATCTCACCGAATGTGTGGCGGTTGGACACGCGGTAAAAGCAGAACGAACTGATCAGCAGATGCACATCCAGCGGTTCCAGGCCGGCGCGGAACACCCCCTCTTCGGCACCTCGGCGCAGGATCACGCCCAAGGAATCAAGGATGGTATTGGTCATTGCCTTGATGGCGCCCGATTGCTTGACGTACTCGGCGTTGTGAATGTTTTCGATGCAGACGATGCGCACGAAATCCACATTGCGGTCATGGTGGTCGAAGGTGAATTCCACCAGGCGCCGGATCGCATCGACCGGGGCCAGTTCCGCCAAGTGCAGGCGGCTCTCAGTGTTGCGGATATCGCCGTAGAGTTTTTCCAGCACCTCGACGTACAACTGCTCCTTGCTGCCGAAGTAGTAGTAGATCATGCGCTTGGAGGTGTGGATGCGCTCAGCAATGGCGTCGACCCGAGCGCCGGACAGGCCCTGCTGGACGAACTCGACGATGGCTTCCTGAAGAATGTTTTCCCGGGTTTTCTCCGGGTTGTTCTTGCGACTCTTGCGCGGCTCGACGACAGGTTCGTCGAGGTCTGCGGAAAGCTCTGAATTCGTAGTCATTGCGGGGCTCACGGCCATCACTGCACAGGTTGGCGATTATGGGCCGCACCGCGCAGTCAAGCCAAGCCACGGGGTTGCCCTTTACCGCCGCGTTTACGATTTGCCTACAACTTGGCGTGCCGCAAGCCACCGCTGCGGGACTTGGCCATGGCTGCCAGCCTTACCGCGACATTGGCGGCGCCGTAGCCGGCATAACCGTTCTTGCGCTGGATGATTTCAAAGAAGAAGCGCCCTTCGAACGGCTCGGTGTAGACGTGAAACAATTCACCGCCCTGGGCATCTCGGTCGTACAACACGTTGAAATAAGCCAGCTCGCTGAGAAACTCATCATCGAAATCGAAACGCGCCGCGAGGTCATCGTAATAGTTGAGCGGAATGTCCAGCAGCGGCACGCCGGCCTCTTTGGCGCGGCTGACCTGGGCAAAGATGTCATCGCAGTCGAAGGCGATGTGGTGCACGCCGGAGCCGCGATAACTGGACAGCGCATGGGAGATCGCGGTGTTACGGTTCTCGGAAATATTGAGCGGTAAGCGGATCGAACTGCAACGGCTACGCAGGGCGCGACTCTTTACCAGGCCATACGGATCGGGCAGCACCACTTCGTCGTCGGCTTCGAAATCCAGCAGGCTCTTGTAGAACAGCACCCAGCTGTCGAGGCTATCGGCCGGCAGCGCCATCGCCATGTGGTCGATGCGCTTGAGTCCGGCACCGATGACAGCGCCCGGTTGCAGGTTGAAATCGGTGCCGTAGACGTCGGCGTCCTGATCCACCAGGTAAATCAGGCTGCCGTCCGGTGCACGCACCGCCGCCAACTCCAACTCGTTGGGCCCCACCAGGCCGCGATAAGGCTGGCCCTTGTAGGCCACGGCCCGCTCCAGGGCGCTGGCGCTGTTTTTGACCCGCACGGCGGTGGCGCACAGCGATGGCCCGTGAGCTTCGAAAAAGCTGTGGGCAAACGAATAGGGTTCGCAATTGAGGATCAGGTTGATGTCGCCCTGGCGCAGCAGGCTCACGTTCTTGGAGCGATGCTGGCCGGCCTTGACGAACCCCAACCGTTCCAGCCAATGGGACAGCTTCGCGCCAAGACTGTCGTCCACGGCAAACTCAAGGAATTCGATACCGTTGTATTCGCTGGCCGGTGGTGTGGCGAACAGGATGTCAGCATGGCTTGCCGGTTCGGCCTCTTCGGCCAGCCGCTGGCGGGTCTTCTCCTCCAGGTACAGCAACGAACGCAGGCCGTCGGCGGCATTGGCCCGTGGTGGCGCGGCGCGGAAACCGTCGTTGAAAATCTCCAGCGACAATGGCCCGGTGTAGCCACTCTTGATGATCGGTGCCAGGAAGCCCGGCAGATCGAACTCGCCCTGGCCCGGGAAGCAACGGAAATGCCGGCTCCATTCCAGGACATCCATCGCCAGGATCGGCGCATCGGCCATTTGCACGAAGAAAATCTTGTCACCGGGGATCTGGGCAATCGCACTCGGATCGCCCTTGAGGGACAAGGTATGGAAGCTGTCGAGCAACACCCCCAGATTGGGGTGGTCGGCCTGACGCACGATGTTCCAGACCTGTTGATAAGTATTGACGTGCCGGCCCCAGGCCAGCGCCTCGTAACCGATGCGCAAGCCTCGCGCCCCGGCTCGTTCGGCCAGCAATCGCAGGTCATCCACCAAAATCTGCTCATCACCCAGGCTGTCGGCCGAGGCATTACTGCACACCAGCACCAGGTCGGTGCCCAGCTCCTGCATCAGGTCGAACTTGCGCTCGGCCCGCTCCAGATTGCGCGCAAGGCGTTCGCGACGGCAACCTTCAAAATCCCGAAACGGTTGGAAAAGCGTGATGGCGATGCCCAGGTCGGCGCACATCTGCCTGATTTCCCGAGGGCTGCCATCGTGATAGAGAAGGTCGTTCTCGAAGATCTCCACGCCGTCGAAACCGGCGGCGGCAATGGCTTCAAGTTTCTCCGGCAGGGTACCGCTCAAGGACACGGTGGCAATGGAACGCTGCATGACTTCGGCTCCCGGGACAGGCATCGGCTACACACAGGTGTGCCGCTTTTGAAAGAGTGAGCCGATTATTGAGCTGGAGGTTTGTTTCAGCAATTTAATATGTACCATCCGGTTAGTTTTTTGGGCGATTATCGAACACAATGCCCGATCAGCGAATTGACGGTTTTTTGCTCACTGCGCACCATCGGCCCCTCATTGAGGCCGCCCTGATCGTCGGCACCTTTGAACAGACCCAGACCACACCATAAGAATTTCAAAAACGGGTACACGCTATGATTCCTTCCCAAAGCTCCCGCCTGCCCCCCGTCCTTGGTGCCACCACCGCTGGCGTCGGTGACAAGATCCGCGGCGCCCTGGCCGTGGGCAAAACCCGTTGGGGCATGCTCGCCCTGGTGTTTTTCGCCACCACCCTGAACTACATCGACCGCGCCGCACTGGGCGTGATGCAGCCCATTCTCGCCAAGGAAATGAGCTGGACGGCGATGGATTACGCCAACATCAACTTCTGGTTCCAGGTTGGTTATGCCATCGGTTTCGTGCTGCAAGGCCGACTGATCGACCGGATCGGCGTCAAGCGTGTGTTCTTCTGCGCCGTACTGCTCTGGAGCCTGGCGACCGGCGCCCATGGCCTGGCCACGTCGGCGGTGGGCTTCATGGTCTGCCGATTCATCCTGGGCTTGACCGAAGCTGCCAACTACCCGGCCTGCGTGAAGACCACACGGCTATGGTTCCCGGCCGGTGAACGGGCCGTGGCGACCGGTATTTTCAACGCCGGGACCAACGTTGGCGCGATGTTCACGCCAATGCTGCTGCCGCTGGTCCTGCAGGTGTGGGGCTGGCAGGCTGCGTTCCTGTGCATGGCCGCGCTGGGCGGAATCTGGCTGGTGTTCTGGGGCCTGAAATACTTCAACCCGGAGGATCATCCCAGCGTCAAACAGGCGGAACTGGACTACATCCAGGCCCAGGACGAACCCGATCAGGTCCGCGTGCCCTTCTCCCGTATCCTGCGCATGCGCGGCACCTGGGCGTTCGCCCTGGCCTACTCGATCACCGCACCGGTGTTCTGGTTCTACCTCTACTGGTTGCCGCCGTTCCTGAACCAGCAATACAACCTGGGCATCAACGTGACCCAGATGGGCATCCCGCTGATCATCATTTACCTCACCGCCGATTTCGGCAGCGTGGGCGGCGGGATTCTGTCCTCATTCCTGATCGGCCGCGGCCTGAACCCGATCAAGGCGCGGCTGATTTCCATGTTGCTGTTCGCCTGCTGCATCATCGGCGTGATCCTGGCCGCCGGTTCCAGCAGCCTGTGGATGGCGGTGTTTGCCATCTCCCTGGCCATCGGCGCGCACCAGGCCTGGACCGCCAACATCTGGAGCCTGGTGATGGACTACACGCCCAAGCACATGATGAGCACGGTGTTCGGCTTTGGCGGCATGTGCGCCGCCGTCGGCGGGATGTTCATGACCCAGTTGGTGGGCCACATCCTCACGGTGACCCACAACAACTACACCGTACTGTTCACCCTGATCCCGGCGATGTACTTCATTGCCCTGATCTGGTTGTACTTCATGGCACCGCGCAAGGTGCCGACGCTGGAAAGCTGATACCAGTCAGCCCGGGATTCATCCCCATGTGGGAGCACGGCTTGCCCGCGATGCAGGCACCTCGGTTCACTCAGGACCGTATCGTCTTCATCGCGGGCAAGCCTTGCTCCCACAATCGATCCCACCACGGTGCGCGTTAGCTCCGCCGCTGTTGCCACGCCGCCGCCAGCCCGCTGAGGCAGATCAGCACAATGCCGAACACCGTGGTCAACGTTGGCGTATGGCTGAACAGCAACCAACCCAACAGGCCGGCAAATACGATCTGGCAATACCCGAACGGTGCCAGCAGCGCCGGGGCGGCGAAGCGGAAGGCCTGGGTCAGCATCAGGTGCGCCGTCATCCCACACGCTCCCAACGCAAGCATCATTGCCCCATGCACCAGGCTTGGCACCTGCCAGAAGAACGGCACCAGGGCGCTCATCACCAACGTATTGCACAAGCCGGCGAAGAAGTTGCTGGTGGTCGGGCTGTCAATCTCACTGAGCTTGCGAGTGAGCAGCTGATAGAAACAGAAAAACAGCGCCGAACAGAACGGCAATAACACCGCTGGCGTAAACAGGTCACCGCCCGGATGGACAATGATCAACACCCCGATAAAGCCGAAGATCACCGCGACCCATTGGCCGCGCGTCACGTGTTCGCCCAGCAAAGGCACCGACAATGCAGTGACCAGCACGGGCGCCAGGAAGTTGACCGCGGTCGCTTCCGCCAAAGGGATGTATAGCAGCGCCGTGGTGAAGAACAGGCTGGTGCCCAACAGACACAACGCACGCGCCAACTGCCATAACGGACGCTTGGTACGCAGCACCCGCAGCCCCGAACGCGGCAGGAAAATCCCGGCCATCAACAGCGTGTGCACGACATAACGCGCCCACACCACCATGATGATCGGATAGAACCCTGAAAGGTATTTGGACAAGGCGTCATGGCTGGAGAACAGGAACGTCGCGCAGAGTATCAACAGGATGCCCTTGAAGGCCTGATTGACGCCGGAAAGCGGAGTGCTGACGGTCATGTAGGAATCCTGTGTTGCTTGATGTAGGGAGCCGATGTCTGCGACGGCGATTCAGCTGAACAACTCCGATGCCTGGCTGGCGTGTGACAACTCCTCGGTAAACGCAAGCAAGGTCGGCGCCAGCTCATGCAGCCTCGATCGCGTCATCCGGGCGGTGGGTCCGGCGATGCTGAGCACGCCCAAGACCCGGCCATCCAGCGGATGACGCACCACGGCCGCAATGGCTGAGGTGCCGACCGCCGAACTTTCCTCGACACAGGCATAGCCCTGCTCCCGGGCCTGACGCAGGTATTGAAGCAGTTCAACGCTGTCACGCGGCGCGTTGGGGCCCACGTCCGCCGGCATTTTCAGGGCCTGGCGGTCCACCAGCGACAGCGCCTCGGCATCGCTCATGCACGCCAGCCAGGCATGGCCCGACGCGGTATAGACCAATGGCGTCTCGCGGCCCATGTCAGGGTCGTAGCGCAACCCGGAGCGAGCGCCCTGGGACTTGGCAATCCAGGTCTGGCGATCACCCTCGATCACACCCAGGCGTACCAGTTCACCGCTTTCCCGAGCCAGACGATCGAGCACCGGCTGCACGATGTCGGCACCACTGCGCGACAGGTAGCGAAAGCCCAGGGCGACCAGGCGGGTCGACAAGTGATAACGCAGGTTCTCGGGATTCTGGCGCACGTAACCCAGGCGCGTCAGTTCAGCAAGCAGGCGGTGCGTGGCGCTCTTGGGAATCTGTAATTGTTCGGCCAACCCTTGCAGAGCCCAGCCGTGGGGATCGCTGGCGAGACTTTCCAGCACATTGAAAACCCGTTCGATTTGACTGCCGGCCATGGAAAATCCAGAGGAGAGAGGCTGATTCCAAAATATGCGAAGTGTAATGCAAATTCTGGAACCCGACATTCATTGTTGACGGATGAACCAAAACCCGTGGCGATTGCCTGAGAGCTCAGGCGTACAGCCTGCGCCTTCAAACGCTAGACTCACTGCGAATGTCTGTCCGTGAACTGGCGGCAACCCCACTCAGCGGCAACACTCTTCACACGGTCAATCAGAGGATTTCCCACATGTTATGGAAAAAAGGTCGCCGCAGTGACAACGTGGTGGACGCCCGCGGTGACGGTGGCGGCGGTGGTGGGATGCGTTTCGGTGGCGGCAAGGGGCTGAGCCTGACGGCCATTGTCCTGATCGTCGGTATCGGCTGGATCACCGGCCAGGACCCCATGCAGATTCTCGGGCAACTGGCCGGGCAGATGGACCAGACCTCGGCCCCCGCCTCCTCCCAAACCCGGCAGGCGCCGCCCGCGAACGATGAACAGGCCGAGTTCGTGCGCTCAATCCTGGGTGATACCGAAGACACCTGGGGCCAGGTCTTCCAGCAGGCCGGGCGCCAGTACCAGCAACCCAAACTGGTGCTGTTCAGCGGTCGGGTCAACTCGGCCTGCGGCCTCGCTTCATCAGCCACCGGCCCGTTCTATTGCCCGGCCGATAAACAGGTCTACCTGGACATGAGTTTCTTCCAGGAAATGTCCCAACGGTTCTCCGCCGCTGGGGATTTCGCCCAGGCCTACGTCATCGCCCATGAGGTCGGGCATCACGTCCAGACCCTGCTCGGGGTGTCGGCAAAAATCCAGGAGGCTCGCCGTCAGGGCCGCCAGATGGAAGGCGATGGTGGTCTGCTGGTCCGTCAGGAATTACAGGCCGACTGCCTGGCGGGCGTCTGGGCCAACCATGCACAGAAGCGCCTGAACTGGCTGGAGCCGGGGGACATTGAAGAGGCCTTGACCGCCGCCAACGCCATCGGTGATGACCGCCTTCAGCAGCAGGGCCAGGGCCGGGTAGTGCCGGACTCCTTTACCCACGGCACCTCGGCGCAACGGGTTCGCTGGTTCAAGACAGGGTTTGCCCAGGGTCAGGTCAGCCAATGCGACACCTTCGCGGCAAAAAATCTGTAATGAAGTGGGGCGCCCTCCTCAGCCTGCTGCTGTGCTGCACTTTTACCCAGGCAGACGAACAGGGCGTGGGCGTGGTCGCTCAAGGGCGACTGCAGCTCAAGGGCGGCGCCATGGTCGTCGGCGTGAGTCCACCCCCGGCGTCTATCCAGCGCGTGTTGATCATCCTCCATGGCCGGCTGCGCAACGCCCAGACCTATCTGCACAGCGCCGAAAAGGCCGCCGCACACGCCGGTCAACTGACCACGACCCTGATCATCGCCCCGCAGTTTCTCAACGAACATGACGTTGCCCGCCATCAGTTGCCCAATGACCTGTTGCGCTGGCAAGGCAACGACTGGATGGCCGGCGGCTTATCCACGGGGCCCAAGGCGGTCAGTTCCTTTCAGGTCATCGACGACATCGTCGCCCGGGTCAGTGACCGGCAGCAATTTCCCGAGGTGAAAGAGATCGTCATCGCGGGCCATTCCGGCGGCGCGCAGGTCGCGCAGCGCTACGCCTTGCTCGCTCGCGGTCAAACCCGGATCGCCCCCAGATTCGTCATCGCCAACCCGTCCTCCTATGCCTATTTCGATGCGCAGCGCCCCATGGCCTTCGACCCGGCCGGTTGTCCCGGCTTCAACCATTGGAAGTACGGCCTGCAGAACCTGCCCGCCTATGCCGCCGGGCAACCCCCCGCTCAACTGGAAGACAACTACATCAAACGCGACATCGTTTATCTGCTTGGGCAACAGGACATCGACCCTGAGCACCCTGCGCTGGATAAAGGCTGTGAAGCGCAGACCCAAGGGCCGTATCGGTTACTGCGCGGGCAGTTCTTTTTCGACTACCTGACC
The DNA here is from genome assembly GCF_003033885.1 of Pseudomonas rhizophila. NCBI lineage: Bacteria > Pseudomonadati > Pseudomonadota > Gammaproteobacteria > Pseudomonadales > Pseudomonadaceae > Pseudomonas > Pseudomonas rhizophila. The sequence continues at coordinate 5,136,743 of NZ_CP024081.1, forward strand.
CGGCGTCATCCCGAGGGGCTGAACCAGCGGCTGATCGAAGTGCCGGGGGTGGGGCATAACGGGGATGGGATGTTCAATTCGGCTGAGGGGCAGAAGGCGCTGTTTGGTCAGTGAGTTCTGTAGGAGTAGACAGGGCCTCATCGCGAGCAGGCTCGCTCCCACAAGGGGATCGGTGTCGATCAAAAGTGGGTCCACCGCAGATCTACTGTGGGAGCGAGCCTGCTCGCGATAGCTATCTATCAGCCAACCCCTCTTTCAAGCCGACAGCATCCGCCGCAACTCCCCGCAATCACGCGCATGCCAGTCCGCCAGCTCCGGCCAAGGATTGTCCGGCAGGTTCACCAGCACCGTCCGCGCACCCGCCGCACGGCCGCAGTCCAGGTCGAAACGGTAGTCACCCACCATCACCATCGCCTCGGGCGCCACACTCCAGGCCTCGGCCAGTTTCAACAGGCCGCCGGGATGGGGCTTGGGCGGCGCTTCGTCGCGGCCCAGCACATCTTCCACTGCGAAACAGTCCGCCAGACCGATAGCTTGCAGGGTCACGTGGGCCAGTTCGCGAGCGTTGCGCGTCAGGATCCCCAGGCGGTAACCCCGCTGCGCCAGCTCGCGTACCAGCTCGACCGCTCCCGGCGCAGGCCGGGAGCCCAGCGCCAGGTCCCGCTCGTGTTCCAGCAACCAGGCATGCTTGGCTGCGGCTTCGTCGGCCGGCAATGCCGCCAGGTGGGTCAGAATGTCGTCTTCGGCCGGGATCGCCAGGGCCACGCGAATCGCCGCAAAATCATGCACGGCGATGGTCAGCGTACCGTCCATGTCGAACACCCAGTGCCGCACATCGGCCAGACTCATGCCCAGTCCTTGCGGTGGCGAATCAGGCCTTCCTGGGTCACCGACGCCACCAGTTGTCCGGCGCGATTGAACACGCTGCCACGAGAGAACCCACGGGAGTTGCCGGCCCACGGGCTGTCCATCGCATAGAGCAACCAGTCGTCGGCGCGCAGGTCGGCGTGGAACCACAAGGCGTGGTCGAGGCTGGCGACCTGCATGTCCTTTTGCCAAACCGATTTGCCGTGGGGCAACATCGAGGTGGTCAGCAGACCGAAATCCGAGGCGTAGGCCAACAGGTATTTATGCAGGGCCGGTGAGTCCGCCAGGGCACCATCGGCCCGGAACCACACGTACTTGACCGGATCGGCCGGCTGCGGATTGTAGGGATCTTTCTCGGTGACCGGGCGCACCTCGATCGGTTTGGGGCACAGCAGTTTTTCCCGCATGTGCTCGGGCAGCAGGTGCGCCCGCTGCTGGGTCAGTTCCAGCTCCGAAGGCAGGTTCTCCGGCCCGACCACCTGGGGCATGGAGTTCTGGTGCTCAAAACCCTGCTCGTCGTATTGAAACGAAGCGCTGCACGTGAAAATCGGGTTGCCCTTCTGGATCGCCGTGACCCGGCGGGTGCTGAAACTGCCGCCGTCACGCACCCGGTCCACCTGGTAGACCACCGGCAAGGCCGCATCGCCCGGACGCAGGAAATAACCGTGCATCGAATGCACATGACGGGCCTCTTCCACGGTCTGGCTGGCCGCCGACAGTGACTGGCCAAGCACCTGGCCGCCGAACAACTGGCGAAACCCCAGGTCCTGGCTGCGACCGCGAAACAGGTTCTCTTCGATAGGTTCCAGGGTCAGCAGGTCGACCAGATCTTCCAACACGTGGCTCATTCAGACTTTCCTCACACAGCTCAACCGCGCAGTCGGTGCTGCGACGGTGGATCGATTGTTGGCCCGGGCCATTGTGGCGGGCATTGTAAACGTCCGTGTCGGCTAACCGTGCAGGGTCTGTAGCCACTGTTCACGGTTGATACGATAGAGCACATGTTGACGCAATGGATGACCGACGGCGAGCTTTGGGTGTTCAAAGTCATCGGCCGGGTCATGATGCATGCCGATGGCTTGCATGACTTTCTGCGATGGCAGGTTATCGACGGCGGCGAACGCCACCACCTCATCCAGCCCCAGGCGATCGAACGCACACCGCAAGGCCGTCCATGCGGCTTCGCTGGCATAACCCAGGCCCCAATGCTCACGGGCCAGACGCCAGCCGATCTCGATCGCCGGAGTGAAGTGCGCGTCGAACCCGACCACGCCCAGGCCGGTAAAGCCGATAAAGGCCCCGGTGTCCTTGCGCTGCAGGGCCCACAAACCAAAGCCATGCTCGGCAAAATGCCCCCGCACGCGCCCGATCAGTGCGGCGCTTTCCAGGCGGCTCAGGGGCGCCGGAAAATAACGCATCACCTGCGCATCGGCAGACATGGCGGCAAACTCCGGCAAGTCCGCGTCGCGCCACTGGCGCAGTATCAACCGCGCGCTTTGCAGTTCCAGTATCGGCTCCATTTGCTTCCTCTCCATGCCCCAACGCCTACTCAAGCGAAATCGCCACGCCCAAATAAACGGCCCACGGCCGCTGCCGGGATCAAGGTGGGAGACGCAGGCGACGTGCCCAGCTTGATCGAGTGAGCCACGCGGCTGCGCCAGGTATCAATTATCGACAGGCTTGGCTTGGCTGGCGAGGAGTTCGTCGCGCTCGTAGGGTGCTACCGGTTCAGACTGCGTTCGTAAGCGGCCAGAACGGTGCGCTCCGACTGCACCAGATAGGCTTCAAGCAGCCGGGTTGCCTCCTCTGATCGTCCTTCTTCGATACAACGCAGGATTGAAACGTTCATATCGACATAGGGCATATGCAGGAACTCCGGATCTTTGAGCAGGCCGAATGCCAGCCGCAGCTCGGCTGATATCTGACCGTAGAACACCACCAATCGCGGGCTGTCGGCGAGTTCGACGATAGCCTTGTGGAACATCATGTTGGCGGTGCCGACAGCCTTCCAGTCCTTGACTTCACGCGCTCGCATGCCCGCCTCCACCGCCTCACGCATATGCAGCGTTCCCGGATGCAGCGGGTAACCCTGGGCAATGGCCTTGCATTCGATAAAGCGGCGGACACGATAGATGTCGATGATCGACGCCATATCGGGCACCGCCACGCTCACCCCGCGATTGGGTTCATGTTTGAGCAACCCCTCGCGGGTCAGGACCCTGAACGCTTCCCTCAAGGTGTTGCGGGAAATCTGCAGGCTTTCGGCCAGGGCCGCTTCGGACAATCGTTGGCCCGGAACCAGTTCACCTTCGACCAGCATTCTGCGGACCTCCTGGGTAATGGATTCTCCCAGCGAGCGAGGAAGGGAAGGTGAAACGTCGTTCATGTGCAATCCAGAATAAGAATAAGAGAAGTCACTTTGATGTTCCATGAGAGCCCCGCCCATGGCAAGGAGCAAGGGTGTCGCCTGCATCATTAAGTAACACCCACGAGTGATAAGGTTACAATTTGGTGCGAATTGTAGCCCCACATCAAACTGATTGTTGAACAATTCAAAGTCTATAGATCAACACTTTTAGACCGATGTTTGAGTCATGGCACGCTCGTTGCTCAATAAAAAAATATCTCCCACCGTAGGAATTGATGCCGTGACACAGACAGCCGTGACACAGACCGCTCAAGATTTTACAAAGACGCGACGCGCTTCCCTGATCGCAGCAATTTTCATGATGGCAACGTCCGCCATCGGCCCTGGCTTCATCACCCAGACCGCCACGTTCACGGCCAAAATGGGTGCGGCATTTGCGTTCGGTATCCTGGCGTCGATTCTGATCGACTTCGTGGTTCAACTTAACGTCTGGCGTATCGTCACCCTGACCCGAATGCGTGCCGCAGACGTGGCCAACAACGCGATTCCAGGCAGTGGTTACCTGCTGGCGGTGCTGGTGATTTTCGGCGGGCTGGTGTTCAACGTCGGCAACATCGCCGGTGCCGGGCTGGGCCTGAACGCGTTGATGGGGCTTGATGCAAAATGGGGCGGCGGTCTCAGCGCCTTGCTGGCTATCGGCATCTTCCTTTCCCACCGCGCCGGAGTGGCCGTCGACCGGCTGATCGTCGTGCTGGGTCTGGTAATGATCGCCCTGACCCTGTTCGTGGCCTTCGCTTCCAACCCGCCACTGGGCGAAGCCCTCTATCAAACCGTCCTTCCGGACCAGATCAACTTCGCCACCATTACCACCATTGTCGGCGGCACGGTCGGCGGTTACATCACTTATGCGGGGGCTCACAAACTGCTGGACCGCGGGACTACCGGGGTAGAAAACCTCCAGGCAGTGACCAAGGCAGCCTTGGGCGGCATCATGGTCACCGGCCTCATGCGCTACATCCTGTTTCTCGCCATCCTCGGCGTTGTTGCCAGCGGCGTAGTCATCGACACCTCGGGCCAGGGCGCCAATCCGGCCGCACAAGCCTTCCAGGCAGCAGCCGGGCAGTTCGGCCTGCGCGTCTTCGGTCTCATCCTCTGGGCCGCCAGTATCACCAGCGTGATCGGCGCCGCTTACACCTCCATTTCCTTTATCACCGTGTTCAAGCCGGACATCACTGAGCAGGGGCGCAACCGCGCCACCACCGTGTTCATCGCTCTGTCGCTGCTGATCTTTGCCCTGATGGGAACGGCTCCCGCCGCACTGCTGCTCTTCGCGGGCGGTTTCAATGGCCTGATACTGCCAATCGGCCTGAGCATCTTTATCTACGTCGGCTGGCGCCGGTCCGACCTCATGGGCGGTTACCATTACCCACGCTGGCTGTTGGTGCTGGGCGCCCTGACCTGCCTGCTGACCTGGTACATGGCAATCAAATCCGTTGGGCCGATCTTCGCCTTCCTCAACGTTGCCTGAGCCCGATAACGAACAAGGAGTCACGTGAATGCCAACCATAGATATCAATAGCGACCTGGGCGAAAGCTTTGGCGCCTGGCACATGGGCGACGATGCCGCGATGCTCGATGTCGTGACCAGCGCCAATGTCGCCTGCGGTTTCCACGCCGGCGACCCGGCCGGCATCTTGCGCACACTGAAAGCGGCGGCGGCCAAAAATGTCACCATTGGTGCCCATGTCGCTTACCCGGACAAAGTGGGCTTTGGCCGCCGAAACATGGACGTGGCCAGCGATGAGCTGACGGCCGACGTGATTTACCAGATCGGCGCGCTGCAAGGCCTGGCCAAAGCCGCCGGCACGTCGGTGCGCTACGTAAAACCCCACGGCGCCTTGTACAACACCATTGCTCACGATCGCCGTCAGGCGCTGGCCGTGATCGAAGCCATCCGCGCGATCGACTCCAACCTCATATTGGTTGCCCTGGCCGGCTCAAGCCTGATTGAACTGGCCCGTAACGAGGGTTTGCAGTGTATCGCCGAAGCCTTCGCTGACCGTGCCTATACGCCACAGGGCACCCTCGTCTCTCGCCGCGAACCAGGCGCGGTGCTGCACGATCCCAAGCTCGTCGCCCAACGTATGCTGCGCCTCGTTGAAGACGGCTGCCTCGAAGCGATCGATGGCAGCCTGACCAAAATCCAGGCCGACTCGATCTGTGTCCATGGCGACAGCCCCGCAGCGGTGGAAATGGCCCGCGAGCTGCGCCGGGTATTGGAACAGGCGCACATGTCCTTGCAGCCCTTTGCCGGAGCACGCCCATGAACGCCCTTGATCTCGCCCGCCAGGCGGCCATCGCCGCTGCCCGGGATGCACGCAGCACTTACCGTAACGGCGAGGTCGCCCCCACGGCGGGTATCGCGCCGGGCATGACCCAGGCCAACCTGATCGCCCTGCCGCGCGCCTGGGCGTACGACTTCCTGCTGTATGCCCAGCGCAATCCCAAAGCCTGCCCGATCCTTGACGTCAGCGACGCCGGCAGCCCGAGTACGCTGCTGGCTGAAGGGGCGGACCTGCGCACTGACATCCCGCTGTACCGCATCTGGCGTGATGGAAAGCTGGCCGAGGAAGTCAGCGATGCCACTCAGGCCTGGGCTGAACACGACGACATGGTGGCCTTTTTGATCGGCTGCAGCTTCACCTTTGAAACCGCCCTGCAAGAGGCCGGCATCGAAGTGCGGCATATCACCGATGGTTGCAACGTACCGATGTACCGGACCAACCGTGCCTGCCGCCCGGCCGGACGTCTACAGGGTGAAATGGTGGTATCGATGCGACCGATCCCCGCCGATCGCGTGGCTGAGGCGAGCACTATTTCCGGACGCTATCCCTCAGTCCATGGCGCCCCGGTGCACATCGGCGAACCCGCGCTGCTCGGCATCCAGGACCTGGGACGCCCCGATTTCGGCGATGCCGTACGCATCGAACCCGGCGAGATCCCGGTGTTCTGGGCCTGCGGCGTCACTCCCCAGGCCGCGGTCATGGCCTCGGGCGTGCCCTTCGCCATCACCCATTCGCCGGGCCATATGTTCATCACCGATGTGCCTGACAGCACCTACCACGTCTAGGAGTCTCCCGTGCGTTTTCTACCGGTCAACCTGGACGCCCTGCTCGTCGAATTGAAAGACCTCGACGAGACACTGGCGTTGTTCGACGCCCTGATGGCCGAGCCGATTGCTGGCGTGGAGGAAATCATTCCTGCCGCACGAACGCTGCTGATCCAATTTCGCCCCAGCGCCATTGCGCAGCAGGCGCTCGTCAATCGTATCGCTAGCCAAGACCTGAGCCAGCGCCGCGCGATCGAGCATCGCCGGGTGGAAATTCCCGTCCATTACAATGGCGAAGACCTCGACGAGGTCGCCACGCTGCTGGGGATCAGCCGCGCCGAGGTGGTCCAACGCCACACCGCCCATGACTACAGCGTGGCCTTCTGCGGATTCGCGCCGGGCTTCGCCTACCTCACCGGCGGTGCGGGTTTCCAGGTGCCTCGCCGACAAACTCCACGTACCCGCATACCCGCGGGTGCGGTTGCCCTGGCGGGGGAATTCAGCGGTGTTTATCCGCAAGCCAGCCCCGGCGGATGGCAGATCATCGGCGTCACGCCTTTGCAGATGTGGGACCTGAACCGCGCTGAATCGGCCTTGCTGCGTCCAGGCTATAAAGTGCGCTTCACCGATGCAGGCCCGCTCCCGGCGGGTGGCCTGCCCGCCCCCACGGTACCGGCAAGTGCCGCCGCGCCCAGCGGCGCCTATCTGGAAATCATCACCCCCGGTTTGCACAGCGTATTGCAGGATATGGGCCGTCCCGGCCAAACCGGCCAAGGCGTATCCCGTTCCGGCGCGCTGGACCTGGGCGCGCTGCGGGCAGCCAACCGCGCGGTCGGCAACCGCTCGGACATGGCCTGTGTGGAATCGGTACTCGGCGGCCTGAGCTTCGTTTGCCATGGCCGTGCCGTGATCGCCGTCACCGGTGCGCAAACCCCGGTCACAATCACCAACGCCAGTGGCCTGCAATGGCAGGCAAGTCACTACCAGCCCATCGAGCTGGACGCGGGTGACCGCGTCAGCCTGGGTTCCCCCCTCGCGGGGCTGCGCAGCTACCTGGCGATTCGCGGCGGCTTTGACGTCACTCCGGTGCTGGGCAGCCTGTCCACAGACACCCTGGCCCAGGTCGGTCCCCCGGCACTCGCCGCCGGCGACCTATTGGGCTTTACGACACTGACAACGGGAACCAGCGTATCGCTGAACGAAGCCCCAGCCTTTGAGCTGCCTACAGCTACCAACATCGTCACCCTTGACGTGGTCATGGGACCGCGTACCGACTGGTTCACCGAAGACGCCATCCAGCGTCTGAGCAGCCAGCTCTGGCGCGTCACCTCACAGTCCAACCGCGTCGGTATTCGTCTGGCCGGTGAAATACCGCTAGCGCGCAGCAACCACCATGAGTTGCCCAGCGAAGGCACCTCCGTGGGCGCCATTCAGGTCCCGGCCAGCGGCCAACCGGTTCTGTTTCTCGCCGATCACCCGTTGACCGGTGGCTATCCAGTGATCGCCGCAGTCGCCAGCTACCATCTCGACCTGGCTGGCCAGATCCCTATCAATGCGCAGATTCGCTTCAACCCTGTGGACGGCTTCAAAGAGATTCAACCCGCTACGCAAGCTTCTTCAACTGCCGATGTGAAAAAAATTCCATGAAAAAATTACTGATTGCCAACCGTGGTGAAATTGCCGTCCGCATCGCCCGCGCCTGCCGCGACTACGGCGTGCAGTCTGTCGCGGTCTATGCCGACGCGGACATCGACGCCCTGCACGTGCGCCAGGCCGACGAAGCCTACTCACTGAATGGCCAGCGCCCGGCCGAAACCTACCTGGATATCGGCAAACTGATTGCCGTGGCCAAACGCAGCGGCGCCGATGCCGTGCACCCCGGCTATGGTTTTCTGTCTGAACGGGCCGACTTCGCCCGGGCGGTGATCGACGCAGGGTTGATCTGGATCGGTCCCAACCCGCAGACCATCGACGTGCTCGGCGACAAGGTCGAGGCGCGAAAAATTGCCCAACTGGTCGGGGCGCCTCTGGTAGCCGGTACGCCTGGCCCGGTCGAAAGCGCCGCCGAAGTATTGGCCTTTGCCGAACAGCACGGCCTGCCAATTGCCATCAAGGCTGCCTTTGGCGGCGGTGGACGCGGCATGAAAGTCGCCTGGCGCATGGATGAAGTGGCTGAATTGTTCGCCTCCGCCGTGCGCGAAGCGCAAGCGGCCTTTGGTCGTGGCGAGTGCTATGTCGAACAGTTCCTCGACCGTCCTCGGCACATCGAAGCGCAGATCCTCGCCGACAAACACGGCAAGGTCGTCGTCGTCGGCACGCGTGACTGCTCCTTGCAGCGGCGCAATCAGAAGCTGGTGGAGGAAGCGCCGGCGCCCTTTATCAGCGACGAACAGCGCCAGCGTATTCATCAATCCGCTCAGGATATCTGCGCCAAAGCCGGCTACGTCGGTGCCGGCACGGTGGAGTTCCTGCTCAGCCAGGATGGCACCCTGTCGTTCCTTGAGGTCAATACCCGCTTGCAGGTCGAGCACCCGGTGACCGAAGAGACCACTGGGGTGGATCTGGTGATCGAACAACTGCGGATCGCCGACGGTTTGCCGTTGTCCTTCAGTGAGACGCCGACCCCACGTGGCCATAGCTTCGAATTTCGCATCAATGCGGAAGACCCAGGCAAGGGCTTCCTGCCCACCCCCGGTCAGATCACCGATTTCCTGCCACCGTCTGGCCCGGGTGTGCGCCTGGACAGCGGCGTGATAAGCGGCTCGCGAGTGCCCAGCACCTTCGACTCGATGATGGCCAAACTGATCGTCACCGGCGCTACCCGCGAACAGGCTATTGTCCGCGCCCGACGCGCCTTGGCGGAATTCAACATTGAAGGCATTGCCTCGGTGCTGCCGTTCCACCGGGCGGTGATGGACCATGACGACTTCACCGGTGCCGATAAATTCGCCGTGCACACGCGCTGGATCGAAACCGATTTCGCCGAACAGATCACGCTCGCCCCACGTACCGCGGTATCGGCCGACCCAGGCATCCTGCGCACGTTTGTCGAGATCGACGGCAAGCGCCACGAACTGGGCCTTCCGGCTGCGCTGCTGCGAGGCGTCAGCCTGAATGCAGCGGGTACCGCCAGCGAAAACACGGCCCCCTCCGAGGTCACTGATCCGCAGGCGGTACTGACGCCCGTGGCGGGTAATCTGCATACCTGGGTCGTCGAAGACGGCGAGTCGGTGAGCACCGGGCAAGTGATCGCGGTTGTAGAAGCCATGAAAATGGAAACCTCGGTCCTCGCACCTTGTGAAGGCCAGGTGCAGATCGCCAAACAGGCCGGCGACTATTTTGAAGCCGGCTCCGTCATTGGCCGCATCAAAACAGCTCTCTGATTTAAAACTTTTCTTTTCGCAGTCAGTACGCGCAACGGGGTAATAACCCGGTTGCCGCGTGCTGCCCGCAGAAAACTGTAGATGTAACTTTGCAATCAAAATAACGATAAAACCCAACACATAAATCTGCTGTTATCTGGAGCATAAAGAGCATGTCAATCAATAAGACTTTGGCTATTGCGGGTACTTGCGCGTTGATTTTCCCTTTTACGGCATCTGCAGATTTTATTGCCGACAGTAAGGCCAGTGTGGAACTGCGTAACTTCTACTTCAATCGTGACTTTCGCAACGGTCCTCCCACGGCCCAGCGGGACTCGGCAAAAGAATGGGCCCAGGGCGCCATGCTGCGATTCGAGTCAGGTTATACCGCCGGCACCGTGGGCCTGGGCATCGACGCGGTTGGCATGCTCGGCCTCAAGCTTGACGGCGGTGATGGTTCCGGTGGCACGGGCCTGTTGCCGGCTGACCTTAGTTCGGAAAACGGCCGCGGCTCACAGGACGAATATTCCAAACTTGAGTTGACGGCCAAGGCGAAGGTGTCGGAAACCGCTCTAAAGGTTGGCTCACTCGCCTTCCGTACGCCCGTGGTATCGAGCAATGACACACGCCTGTTGCCCTCCACCTTCGAAGGCGCGCTACTGACCTCCAAGGACATTGATCAGTTGGTCCTGCAAGGCGGCAAGCTGGAGCAAATCAAGTTCAACAGTTCCTCGAACTATCAGGACTTCACGGGTAACCGCATCGGCGGTGTCAGTGATGACTTCCGCTTTGCCGGCGGTACTTACAGTTTCAACAAGGCCCTTAGCACAAGTCTGTTCTACGGCAATCTGGAAAATGTCTACCGACAGTTCTTTGGCGGCGTCGTCTATGAAATCCCTCTTGCCGCACAACAGTCGCTGAAGTTCGATCTACGTTATTCGAAAAGTACCGATGACGGTAACTTCCGCCCCCTCGATAACCGCGCCGCGAACGGACTGGTTGCCTACACCCTGGGCGCCAACGTGTTCACCGCCGCCTATCAGCGCATGAGCGGTGACGATCCCTTCCCGTACATTGCCAATAGCGACCCTTACCTGGTCAACTTCGTCCAGATCAATGACTTTGCCAACACCCAAGAGCGCTCCTGGCAGCTGCGTTATGACTACAACTTCGCCGCGCTGGGCATTCCCGGGCTGACGTTCATGAGTCGTTATGTCCAGGGTGACAACGCGTTGGTCGGGGGCAGTAATACGGGCAAAGAGTGGGAGCGCGATACGGATATCGGTTACGTGGTCCAAAGCGGTTCGCTGAAAAACCTCGGGGTCAAACTCAGAAACGCTACGGTTCGTTCGAACTTCAGCAATGACCTGGATGAAACCCGCCTGATCGTCAGTTACACATTAGCGCTCTAAGAATCACCGCATCCCCCTGTGGGAGCGAGCTTGCTCGCGATGGCGGCTGATCAGCCTGCATGGATGTTGGCTGACAGATCGCTATCGCGAGCAAGCTCGCTCCCACAGGGATCTGTGCTGATAGAATGCCCCGCTTATTCCCGTCCTCCGCAGCTCACGCCATGACCCCAACCGTCTGCCCCCATATCCCAAATGTCGCCATCATCGGCGGCGGCCCTGCCGGCCTGATGGCAGCCGAGGTGTTGAGCCAGGCCGGGATACAGGTCGACCTGTACGACGGCATGCCTTCGGTGGGCAGGAAATTCCTGCTGGCCGGTGTCGGTGGCATGAACATCACCCACTCGGAAGACTTCACGCCGTTCCTGTTCCGCTACGGCGAGCGCGCGCCCAATATCGCCCCGCTGCTGCGGGCATTCGGCGCCAACGAGTTATGCCAATGGATTCACGGATTGGGCATCGAGACCTTTGTCGGCAGTTCCGGGCGGGTATTTCCTACCGACATGAAAGCCGCCCCGCTGCTGCGCGCCTGGCTCAAACGCCTGCGCGATGCCGGCGTGATGATCCATACCCGCCATCGCTGGCTGGGCTGGAACCCCGACGGCAGCTTGCTAGTCGCCGCTGCGGACGGCGAAAAAACACTGCGCCCCACTGCGACATTGCTGGCGCTGGGCGGTGGCAGTTGGTCACGCCTGGGCTCCGACGGTGCCTGGATGCTGCCACTGGAACAGCGCGGTGTAGGCCTTGCGCCCTTGCAGCCGAGCAATTGCGGATTCGAAGTGCCGGCCTGGAGCGATCTGATGGTCAGCAAATTCGCCGGTGCCCCGCTGAAAAATATCGCCATCGGCCTGAATGACGATGTACCGCGCCTCGGTGAATGCGTGATCACCGCCACCGGCATCGAAGGCAGCCTGATCTATGCCCTGTCGGCGCCGATTCGCGAAGCCATCAACCAGCACGGTAGCGCGACGATCCATCTGGACCTGCTGCCGGGCCGGCCTGTGGATAAAATCCAGCAAGCCCTGAGCAAGCCACGCGGTTCACGCTCAATGGCCAAGCACCTGCACAGTCAATTGGGTATCGACGGGGTCAAGGCTGCGTTGCTGCGCGAGCAAACGCCTGCCGATTGTTTCGCCGACCCGGCGCGGCTGGCCCAGGCAATCAAGGCCTTGCCCATCACCCTGGTGAAACCCCGCCCGCTGGACGAAGCCATCAGCAGTGCCGGTGGCGTGACCTTCGAAGCCCTGGACGAACGCCTGATGCTCAAGCAGATGCCTGGCGTGTTCTGCGCCGGGGAAATGCTCGACTGGGAAGCGCCGACCGGCGGCTATCTGCTCACGGCCTGCTTTGCCAGCGGCCGGGCGGCTGGGCTGGGAATGTTGGAGTGGTTACAGCGCAAGGTTTGAAAACCCAGGCGCGGCCATCGCGAGCAGGCTCGCTCCCACATTGACGGTGTACACAAATCAAATGTGGGAGCGAGCCTGCTCGCGATGGCGGCCTGTCAAACGCTGCGGGTCATCAAGGCTTACGCTTGCGCGGCCCGGTGTTGAACACCGGCACTTTACGCACTGGCTTGACCGAGGGCTCCACGGGCGAGGCGTCGCCGCTGTCGACCCACTTGCCCAGGTTGCGCTTGCCGCCACCGCCCGAGGCTTTCGGTTTCTTCGGTTTTTTCGGCTTCTTGATAACCTGGCCGCTGGCATCGGTCTCCGGCACCCGATGTTCAGGCTCGAAGTCCTGTTCCATCTGCCGTGGCAACGTCTGACGGGTCAGGGTTTCGATGGCTGACAGCAGATTCACTTCATCGGCGCAGACCAGGGAAATCGCTTCCCCGGTGGAACCCGCCCGGCCAGTACGACCGATACGGTGGATGTAATCCTCAGCGACGATCGGCAAATCGAAATTCACCACCAGCGGCAAGTCTTCGATATCCAGCCCGCGAGCGGCGACGTCGGTGGCCACCAGGATCTGGATTTCACTGGCCTTGAAACGGTCCAGCGCGCGCTGGCGGGTGGCCTGGGGTTTATCGCCGTGGATGCCGTCGGCATTGACACTCATGCCCTGGAGTTTTTCCACCAGCGCATCGACACCGTTGCGGGTCTTGGCAAATACCAGCACCTGTTTCCACTTGTTCTTGCGCATCAGGTGCACAAACAACTCTGGCTTGCGCTTCTTGTCCACCGTCACCACCCATTGCTTGACGGTGTTGGCGGCCACGTTGCGCGGGCTCACTTCGATGCTCAACGGGTCGTTGAGCATTTGCCCGGCCAGCAAGCGGATCGCGTCGGAGAAGGTTGCCGAGAACAGCAGCGTCTGGCGCTTCTTCGGCAGCGCTTTATAGATATTCGCCAGCTCCTCGGAGAAGCCCAGGTCGAGCATGCGGTCGGCTTCGTCCAGCACCAGGGTCTGCAGCTGATTGAACTTCAGCGCGTTCTGGCGGAACAGGTCGAGCAAGCGTCCCGGCGTGGCAACAAGCAGATCAACCCCTTTGCGCAGCTTCATCATCTGCGGGTTGATGCTGACACCGCCGTACACCGCATAGGTGCTCAATGGCAGGTTTTGCGCGTATTGGCGCACGCTTTCGTGGACCTGCTCGGCCAGTTCACGGGTCGGCACCAGAATCAGCGCCCGTACCGAGTTGGCGCTGACCTTCGGCCCCTCGGTGGTCAGCAACTGCAACAGCGGCACGGCGAAACCGGCAGTCTTGCCGGTGCCGGTCTGGGCCGCGGCCATCAGGTCGCGACCGGCCAACACCGCCGGCATGGCTTGGGCCTGCACCGGGGTTGGGGTCTGGTAGCCGAGCGTCTCGAGGGCGCGCAGCAAGGGTTCGATCAGGCCAAGGGTGGCGAAAGTCATGGAAGTACCGTAGGAAAATCAGCGCAAGGTGTGCAATGCGCGGCAGTTTACCCTAAATCAGGATTCGGCCGGCGCAGGCTTGGGTTTGCGCCACTGGGGCAATCCAATCAACACCACGGCACTGATGATCACCAACATCGCCAGGGCCTCTTCGATCCCGATGGTTTCACCGGCGAACACAATGCCCAGCAACACCGCCACCGCCGGGTTGACGTAGGCATAGCTGGTGGCCGCCGCCGGACGTACGTGCTTGAGCAGGTACATGTAGGCGTTGAAGGCAATGATCGAACCGAAGCAGGTCAGGTAAGCCAGCGCGATCCAGCCTTCCAGCGGCGGCATGCTGTCCAGGTGTTCGCCGCTGGCCACGCTGCCGATCAATAGCACCACACCGCCCACCAGCATTTCCACGGCACTGGCCATCGCCCCCGCCGGCAGCGGCAAGTGTTTGCTCAGCACCGAACCGAAGGCCCAGGACGCCGCCGCGAACAGCAGCAAGGTCGCGCCCAGTGGACTCGATTGCAGGTTGGAACCGAGGTTGAGCATGGCAATGCCGATCAACCCCAGCACAATCCCCGCCCACTCCAGACGGGTATTACGGGCGCCCCAGAAATATCCGCAGAGCAAGGTAAACAACGGCACCGTCGCCACGGCCAGCGCCGCCACCCCGGACGCCACACCCGTGTGTTCGGCGACACTGACCGCGCCATTGCCGAAACTGAGCAACAACACGCCGATGACAGCCCCCGCCTTCCACTGCGCCCAAGTCGGTGCCGGCGCCCCGCGCCAGCGCAGGAAACCGTACATCAGCGAGCCGGCGATCACGAAGCGAATCCCGGCCAGCAGCAGCGGCGGCCAATGCTCCACACCGATGCGAATCACCAGGTAGGTCGACCCCCAGATGACGTACAAGGCAAAAAATGCAGCGATCAATGGCAAGGGGAAACGGCGTGGGCCAGGCATGGTCAGCTCGAAGTCAGGACAATGAAAGACGCTATTCTAGAAAGGCGACAGGCGGAAAATAAGTTACAAAACCTGTTTATCCGAACCGTACACTTTTAAAAACACGGAGATCAGCGTTATAAACCGTACTTTCGAAAGTCAGCCCCTTGGGAGCCCGAACCGTGGATAAATACGACCGCATGCTGCTCAGCGCCCTGTTGGAAAACGGTCGTGCGTCCTATGCCGAACTGGCCCGCAAAGTGAACCTGTCGGCCCCGGCCGTGGCCGAGCGGGTCAGCAAGCTGGAAACCAGCGGCGTGATCACTGGCTACCAGGCGAAAGTCGACATGGCGAAAATCGGCTTGCCGGTGCAGTGCGTCATCGAACTGCGCATGAACCAGCACGGCAACCAGAAGACTTACGATGAACTGTGCAGGATCCCGCAACTGACCGAATGCCACCGGGTGACGGGCGACCCGTGCGTGATCATGCAGGCGGCGGTCGGCTCGATGCCGGAACTGGAAGAGCTGATCAACCGCATCGCCAAGTTCGGTTTCAGCAAGACCTCGATCGTGCTGTCCAGCGCGATTGAAAAGCGGGTGCCGTTGGGGCAGTTGGAAGGCAACGGGAAATAATCGCGCCAACACACATCAGAACGGTGGGAGCGAGCCTGCTCGCGATGGCGGTGTATCAGTCAACTTAGTTGCCGACTGAACCGACGCTATCGCGAGCAGGCTCGCTCCCACAGTGGCTTGTTGGGGGGTGTTTTCAGAACCCGCGATGCCGCTTGAGGTGCTCGTTGATCTTCGCCGCCGGCACTTTCTGCAAACTGCACAGCAAATCGTGGGACAACTCCCGCAGCCCGTGCTGTTGCCGCAGTTGCGTCGCCAGGTGCGCGGTGAGGTTGGCGGCCATTTCGGCGTCGGCCATGGCCCGGTGAGCCTGGCCCGTGTGGGGCAGGCCGGCGAAGGTGTTGAGCGTGCCGAGCTTGTGGTTCGGCGCCGTCGGCATCAGGCGCCGGGCCAGCAGCAGTGAACAGGCAAAATTCTGCAAGCGGGTGCGTTTGATCCGGCCTAGCTCGAAATCCCAGAACTTCTGGTCGAATGCGGCGTTGTGGGCCAGCAGCGGCGTGATGCCGACGAACTCGTTGACCTCGTTCATCACCTTTTCCGCCGGCGGGGCGCTGCGCAGCATGGCGCTGCTGATGCCGGTCAGTTGCTCGATGAACGCGGGCACGCGCACACCGGCGTTCATCAGGCTCTGATAGCGATCCACAATCCGGCCCTGTTCGAGAATCACCACGGCGATTTCGGTGGCCCGGCAACTGCTGCTCGGCGTGATGCCAGTGGTTTCAAAGTCGATGACTGCGATGCGTTCCAAACCTGTCTGAACTCCGTAAAAATCAATTCTTGAGCAGCAACGCGCCTTCGATCGGCACGTAGCGGCTGGCGGCGCGAATCAGCGAGTTGGCCGTCAGCCCCGGTACGCCATAAGCCACCGCCTGGACCCCGTGTTTGCTGATGATGCGTTCGAGCAGCATGTCGAAATCGCCATCACCGGAGGCCAACACCACTTCGTCAACGTGATCAGCGGCGTCCATGATGTCCAGGGTGATGCCCACGTCCCAGTCACCCTTGGCCGAGCCGTCGCTGCGCTGGATGTAAGGCTTGAGCTTCACGACAAACCCCAGGTTGCGCAGGATCTGCTGGAATTGCTGCTGCTTGCTGTCGCCGCGATCGATCGCATACGCGTAGGCCTCGACGATCTGCCCCTGCTTGCTGACATCGGCCCACAAGGCCGCGTAGTTGAAATGGCAACCATAAGCCTGGCGCACGGTGTAGTAGAGGTTCTGGACATCGGCGAACACTGCGATTTTTTTCACCGCGTTTCCTCTTGAATGCACAAGCCGGCAGAGCGGGCCCGAAAAGTTGCCCAGTATGCCAGCCCAGAGGAATGTTCCGCGAATAATCGGTCCGAGGCACCTGGGCGCCCCGGACGAATGGCAGGTCAGACGAAGGAGTCGTCATCGCCGAAGAAGGATGAATCGTCGCTGTAGTCGGCGTCGGCGAAACCGCCCTGGTCGTTGCCATAGGCATCGTTACCAGCGACGTTTGAGTCATTGCCCCAGCCGCTGTCACTGCTTGCCGTGTCGTTGACCGGTTGGGCCGGCTCTGGCTCGATGACCTCGACGACTTCCTGAGGCTGCTGGGCACCGTGGAACAGACTGCTGATGCCCTGGGCGAGCATCACGCCCCCGGCCACACCAGCCGCGGTTTTCAGCGCGCCGCTCATGAAGCTGCCGGCCCCTGGAGCCTGCTGTTGCGCGGCGCCGTAGTTAGCGGGCGGCGCGGCGTAGTTCTGCTGGGGTGGCGCATTGAAGCCAGGCCGCGCCGGTTCGCGCCAGCCGCCACCGCTGGCGGGCGAAGCGCCTGGAGCGGACGTTGGCCGTGGGTCGCGCGAGCTGCCACCGAAAATACTCGAGAGAAAACCACCACCGCTGGGCGCTGGAGGCTGTTGCCGGGCCTGTTGCAGGTCCGCTTGCAACTGCTCGATCTGCTGGGTCAGTTGCCTGTTCTGCTCGTCGAGGCTTTTGAGCGCCGTCTCTTGCACCAGAATCGCCTGGGTCATGAAATAGCCCGCCGCGGGCTGGCGGGTCATATGTTCCTTGATCCGCGCCTCGGCCTGGACATCGCGCGGGGCTGCATCCTTTTCGGCCTGTTGCAGCCGTGAAAACAGTCCATCGATCAGGGTTTGTTCTTCGCTGTTCATGGCGACCTCATCAGATTGCCGGGTAGAAAAACCATGCCGGCCCTACAGGACCGGTGCCAGCAGTAATGGGGCTGGGCACAGAGGTTTCAATGGTCTTTACCTGATGTTTACGTTTGCTTGTGCAGGCGCCTGATCGGTTAAAGTGTCGGACCGCTTTTTGACCTGCGATACCGACTCATGAATCCGTTTGACGTGCTGCGCGACTCTTTGTATTTCTTCAAACGCCATCTTGGCCGGATCGCCCAGCTGTGCCTGCCGCTGGTGATCCTCGAGGCCGTGCTGCAACAAGGCGTGGACAGCGCCGTGGGCCCCGAAGGTTTTTCCGGCTACAGCCTGATCGTCGGGCTGCTGATATACCCGCTCTACACCGCCGCGCTGATTCTGTTTCTCGACGCTCGCAGTCGCGGTGAATCGCCCCGTCCCCGTGACCTTCTCGCCACGGCCCTGACCCTGTGGCCACGCTTTGCCCTGCTGACCGCACTCAATACGTTGCTGATTCTGGTGGGCATTTCGTTGTACTTCCTGCCGGGCCTTTGGCTGATGGTGGTCCTGGCCTTTGGCGAATACCTGCTGGTGCTGCGCGGCCTGACTCCGCTGGCAGCAATGAAGGAAAGCCTGCGCCTGAGCCGCGGCAGTTTCTGGCGCATCCTGTTGTGCATTCTTTGCGTGATGGTCCCGCTCTGGCTGCTCAAGGGCGCCAGCCTGTCGGTGTACCCGCCGCCCCAGAACCCGTTGATCACCTTGCTGATCGACAGCGTTCACAGTTTCCTGCAGCTGTTCACCACCGTGGTGCTGTTCCGGATGTTCATGCTGGTCGCGGAAAAACCTGACAGCCGTTGACGACTGCTGCGCAGGTTACGGGCTTGGGCTCGGCGACTGCTCTCGGTTATGCTCGGGATCACTTTTGCGTATTGCCCATTTAAGTCGAGCCATGACCCGTCTATTGCGCTACACCTTGCTGGGCCTGTTGTTGATTCTCAGCCTGGCCGCCCTGTCGATCTATAGCCTGACCTGGCGCCCACAATCCCGGGAAGCACTGCCGGTCAGTTGCCCCGCCAACACCGCAACGCTCGTGCCTGGCCAGGCCTTGAAGGTGATGACCTGGAACGTCCAGTTCCTGGCCGGCAAGCGCTACGTGTTCTGGCACGACCTGGCCCAGGGTGACGATGAAAGCCCGACCCTCGAAGACATGGCCTTCAGCCTCGACGAAGTGGCAAGGGTCATTCGCGACGAGCAACCGGACGTCGTGTTGCTCCAGGAACTGGACGACGGCGCCAAGGCCAGCGACTACCAGAACCAGCTCAAGTTGTTGCAGGAACGATTGACCGACCTGTATCCGTGCAGCACCAGCGCCTTTGACTGGAAAGCCGATTTCATCCCCGACCCGCATATCTTCGGCAGCGTCGGCCGGCAGTTGGCGACGTTGAGCCGTTACCGCATCGATCAAGCGGAACGGGTGCAGTTGCCGGTGGCCTGGGCCAATTTCATCAGCCGTCAGTTCCAGCCGAAAAACGCTTTGTTGGTCAGTCACCTGCCGCTGAGCAGTGGTGGCCACCTGGTCGTGCTCAACACCCACCTGGAACGGGCCACGCAGCCCGATGAAACCCTGCCGAACCAGGTCAAGGCCGTGAGCAAGGTACTGGACAAACTTGAATCGCGAGGCAAACCCTGGCTGATCGGTGGCGACTTCAATCTGCTACCCCTGGGCCAATACCGGCGCCTGCCAGCCGCGCAGCGCACGCCCTACTCCGCCGACAGCCCTCTGCACCTGCTGTGGGACAAATACCCGATGATCCCCACCAACAACGAAGCCAGCGGCATCGATCGCAGCCACTGGCTGACCCACTACCCGAACGACCCCGGCCTCAACGGCCCTGACCGCACTGTCGACTACCTGTTCTACAGCCCTCGGATCAAGCGGGTCGAGGCTCGGGTGCGGCAGGACGATACCTTGCGTATCTCCGATCATTTGCCGGTGATTGCCCGATTCCTGTTGCCGGCCACGCCGTGATGCCAAGCCACATTCGCCGTCAGACGAGTGTGGCGCTGGTCCGAATCACCCACGCTTGATCAGGGACGAGTACCTGTCTCGGCTTCCTGAACCGTCCAGGGTTTGACTTGTTCGCTCAGCGTCAGTCCCAAACCGGGGCGAGTGGGCACCAGCATCCGACCGTCGCGGGTTTCCAGACGCTCGTTGAACAGCGGTTCAAACCATTCGAAATGCTCGACCCAGGGCTCGGTCGGATAAGCGGCTGCCAGGTGAACGTGCAGTTCCATGGCGAAATGGGGAGCCAGCATCAGGCCCGCCTGCTCGGCCATTGATGCGACCTTCAGGTAAGGGGTGATGCCGCCTACTCGTGGCGCGTCGGGCATCAGGAAATCAGCGCCGCGCTGTTTGATGAACTCGGCGTGTTCAGCAACGCTGGTGAGCATTTCACCCGTGGCAATCGGTGTATCGAACTGCTGCGCCAACGCGGCATGGCCTTCAGCGTCATAGCAGTCCAGCGGCTCTTCAATCCAGATCAGGTTGTACGCTTCAAACTGCCGACACATGCGCTGGGCCGTCGGGCGATCCCATTGCTGGTTGGCATCCACCATCAACGGGAAGTTGTCACCCAAGTGCTTGCGCACCGCACTGACCCGTTCAATGTCGATGGCGCAATCCGGTTGCCCGACCTTCAACTTGATGCCGCCAATTCCCTTTTCTCGCGAGAGGTCAGTGTTCTTCATCAACTGATCAAGCGGGGTGTGAAGGAAGCCACCGGAAGTGTTGTAGCAACGCACCGAGTCACGTTGAGCACCGAGCAAGCGCGCCAGCGACAGGTTGGCGCGCTTGGCCTTCAGATCCCACAACGCCACGTCGAACGCCCCGATGGCCTGGGTCGACATACCGCTGCGGCCCACCGACGCGCCAGCCCAACACAGCTTGGTCCAGAGTTTGGCAATGTCACTGGGGTTTTCCCCGATCAGCGCCGGGGCGATTTCCTTGGCATGAGCGAATTGTCCCGGCCCGCCAGCACGTTTGGAGTAACTGAAACCCAGGCCCTGATGCCCATCGACGGTCTCGATTTCGGCAAACAGGATGGCGATTTCAGTCATCGGCTTTTGCCGTCCGGTAAGGACCTTGGCATCACTGACGGGATTGGCCAGCGGCAGGATGACCGAAGCGACACGAACCCAGGCAATTCGGTCGTCGTCGGAGGACTTGAGTGATTGTTGTTGTACGAGCATGGGGCTCTCCTTGGACAGGCTCTGAAGGCGACGATGATTGCGCAATCATCACGAGACGTAAAAAAGACCTTCGTCGATGCTTCAGAAGGTCTCTTGCCTCGATACTACACTGATTGCGCAATCATTCAATCCCGTAAATCCCCGGAAAATCGACTGCCAGGCTCAGGTACTGGCGCGGTCGATGAACGTGAAGCCGGTGTCAATTCGCACGGGTTTGAGATGGGCGCCGGGATTGTCGAATCGTTCAAGCAGTGCCTCAGCCACTTGCAGGCCAATCCTGCCGCCGTCGACGCTGACGGTCGACAGCGCCGGGTAAACCTGCGCCGCGCTGCTGAGATCCCCGAAGCCCATGACGGCCAGCTCAGCGGGCACCTTCAAGCCAAGGCTGGCGGCTTGCGCCAACACACCTTGAGCCACGGTATCGGAGCTGCACACCACGATGTCGGGGCGCACCGGCAGATCCAGCAGCCGCCGCAGCCCCTCGCGCCCCACCTCCAGCGTGGCGGGGGGCGCCAGGACTTCCATGGGCACCTCTTCAATGCCCTGGCGCTGCAGCTCGGCGATAAGACTGTTGCAGCGACGCAGGCCACGCGGGTCGCTGATGGTCACCACGGAAAAGCGCTGGTAACCCTTTTCAAGCAAATGTCGCGCGGTCTCTTGCCCGACTTTTTCATGGGAGAAGCCAACCAGCATGTCCAAAGGGTCTTCACTCAAATCCCAGGCCTCGACCACGGGAATTCCCGCCTGGGCGAGTCGCAAGCGGCTTGATTCGGTATGAAGCGTACCGGTCAATACGATGCCGTCCGGACGACGACCGAGTACGGCTTCAAGCAGTTTCTCTTCCTGCTCCGCGCTGTAGCCGGTCAGACCGAGCAGGGTTTGATAGCCCGCTTGGGTCAGGCGGTCCATCAGCGATTGCACGGTGTCTGCAAAAATGGAGTTAGCGATGGTTGGAAGGAAAATCGCCACCAGACGACTTTTGTTGCTCGCCAGGCTACCCGCCAGCATGTTCGGCACATAGCCCGATTGGCGCACCGCTTCGCGGACCTTCTCCCGCGTGTTCTCGCTCACCAGTTCCGGGCGATGCAAAGCCCTGGAAACGGTCATTGGCGAGACGCCTGCAATCTTTGCCACATCGATCAACGTCAGGCTCGAACCCCTGGTGGCCAAGGTCATCGGTGCCTGGGAGGTGGGCGCTGCTGGTTTCTTTGCCATGAACTGTTCCGAATCTGAAGCCAAGTAACCGGGACTGCGTATAAAGCAGTTGATGGGTCAGTGAATCTACCATTTGCGCCCCCGTGCTGGCGGGCCAAACCGGCGGTTTATCACTTGCGGGGTTTGATCCGGGCCGTGGCTTCGGCCACCAGCGGATCGTCCGGCCAGTAATGCTTGGGATAACGTCCCTTGAGGTCTTTCTTTACTTCGGCATAGGTGCTGCGCCAGAAATTCGCCAGATCCTGGGTCACCTGCACCGGTCGCCGCGCCGGTGACAACAGGTGCAGTTTGACGACCTGTCGGCCGCCGGCAATGCGTGGGGTGTCGGCCAGGCCGAACAGTTCCTGCAAGCGTACCGCGAGAATCGGCGGGTGTTCGCTGTAGTCCAGGCGAATCGACGAGCCCGAGGGCACGCTCAGATGATGGGGTGCCCATTCATCCAGCCGCTGCGGCAAGGGCCAGGGCAGCAGGTTGTGGACGATACTCGACAGATCCAGGTTGGCGAAATGACTGAGGCGTGACACGCGTCCCAGGTACGGCATCAACCATTGCTCAAGCGTGTTCAGTAGCGCCCCGTCGCTGACATCTGGCCAATCACTCTCGCTCTTGGCCTCCAGGTCGAGCCGGCGCAACAGTGCCACCCGCGCCTGCCATTGCCGCAGCTCCGGCGTCCAGGGCAGCAACTCCAGACCCTTGCGCCGTACCAGATTCACCAGCGCCTGGTTGCGCGCCGACTCATCCAGGCCGGTCAGTGGCTCACGGCTGAGCACCAGTTCGCCGACCTTGCGCTGGCGCTCGGCCCGCAGCACGCCCTCACGCTCGTCCCAATCCAGTTGATCCACCGTGCGCACCTGTTCGGCCAGCACCGAATCAAACAGCGCCGGATCGAAGTCCGTCGCCAGGTAGATCCGTTCTTCCCGCTGCCCCTGACGGCTGCCCAGGTCGGCGATCACCAGCCACGGCTGTTTCATCAGGCTGTCCGCTTCGGCAAACAACGCTGCACGGCCGTTGGCCAGGCGATACTCCGCCCCGCCGGGCCGCCGCTGTTGAGCGACGCGATCCGGGTAGGCCAACGCCAGTAAAGCGCCCAGCCAGCGCGGATGTTCGGGGTCGGCGACGGCGTCTTCGGCCTTGCCCCGCAGGTAACCGCGATATTGCCGGGCCAGTTGCCGCGCCCGCTGTACCCCGCCCTGGGCGCCACGGGCCGCCCGCTCTTCACCGGACAGCAACGCCAGGCGCGTGTGCAGGTCCGCCCCGGCGCCACGCAGAATGTCTCGCTCCCCCAACAGCGCCGCGACGTTGCACGCCATGTCCGCCAGCCCCAGCGACTGCCCGCGCAGCAACAAATGCGCGATGCGCGGGTGAGCCGGCAGTTCGGCCATGGCTTGGCCATGACGGGTCAGTTGCTCGCCGTCCAGCGCGCCCAGGCGTTGCAGCAGCTCCTGCGCCTGGGCATAAGCGGCGGTGGGCGGGATGTCGAGCCAGACCAATTGCTGCGGCGTCACGCCCCAACGCCCCAATTGCAGAGCCAGCCCGGCCAGGTCCGCCGAAAGAATCTCTGCGCTGCCATAAGCGGCCAGTTGTTCGTGCTGGTCTTCGGACCACAACCGATAGCACACCCCCGGCTCCAGACGCCCGGCCCGCCCGGCCCGCTGAGTGGCGCTGGCCCGGGAAATCCGCTGGGTGTCGAGGCGAGTCATACCGCTGCCCGGATCGAAACGCGGCACCCGCGCCAATCCGGCATCGATCACCACCCGCACGCCATTGATGGTCAGGCTGGTTTCGGCGATGTTGGTGGCCAGCACCACTTTGCGCTGGCCGGGCGGCGCCGGGTCGATGGCCGCGCGTTGGGCGGCGAGGTCCAGCTCGCCATGCAACGGACAGAGCAGCACATTGCCGCCTTCACCCAAGGCATCGGCCAGTTGCTGATGAACCCGGCGGATCTCCGCTTGCCCAGGCAAGAACACCAGCACGCTGCCGGTTTCATCGTGCAGCGCTTCCAGCACGGTCTGCACCAGGCGCGGCTCGATGAACTCGCCGGGCTGGAACGGCCGGCCCCAGCGCACCGTCACCGGGAACATGCGCCCCTCACTGCGCAGGATCGGCGCGTCGTCCAACAACCCGGCCAGGCGCTCGCCTTCCAGCGTCGCGGACATCAGCAGGATTTTCAGCGGCTGGTCGTCGCGAAACAGCTCGCGGCCATTGAGACTCAAGGCCAGGGCCAGGTCGGCGTCGAGACTGCGTTCGTGGAATTCATCAAAAATCAGCAGCCCCACACCCTCCAGCGCCGGGTCGTCCTGCAAGCGGCGGGTGAGGATGCCTTCGGTGACCACTTCAATGCGGGTCTTGGGGCCCACCTTGCTGTCGAGACGAATTCGGTAGCCGACGGTTTCACCGACCTTTTCCCCCAGCTCGCTGGCCAGTCGCTCGGCCGCCGCCCGTGCCGCCAGGCGCCGGGGCTCAAGCATCAGAATCGTCTGCCCGGCCAGCCAGGACTCATTCAACAGGGCCAAGGGGACGCGGGTGGTTTTACCAGCGCCGGGCGGCGCTTCGAGCACGGCTTCGTGACGCGACGCCAAGGCTTGACGCAGGGCAGGTAAAACTTCATCAATCGGCAAAGAAATCATGCTGGCTCCAAAACAGAGGGCCGAGTATAACGGCGAACTGTTTAGCGTGGTCTGGACTCCAACCAGCAACGCCTTTACCTGCTCAGGAGATTGCTATGCGTATTCCCTTTCGCGTGATCGGCGGCGTTCTGGTCGCCTCCCTGCTGACCCAGATCAGCGCCTGCGGCTCGATCTTCTACCCCGACCGTCGCGGCCAGATCGACGGCAAGATCGACCCGGCGATTGCCGCGCTGGACGCCGTCGGCCTGCTGTTCTACATCATCCCCGGCCTGATCGCGTTCGCCGTGGACTTCGCCACCGGGGCGATTTATTTCGAGCCCGGCAGAAGCGTCCAGATCGAGCCAGAAAAACTCAAGCCGGCGATCAACGCCGACGGCAGCGTCAACAACCAAAAGCTGCAAGCGATTTTGGAGAGCGAACTGGGCCGCAGTTTCCCCCTGGACGACCCACGTTTGATCCAAAGCAAGGGCAACGCCCAGCAACTGGCCGCCCTCGGGCTTAAACCGGCCGCGTGATGGGCGCTATTGAAGGAACGACCGCGCCATGACCACCAGCACCGAACATGCCCGTCTGCTGCGTCTGGCCACCCGTGCTTCGGTGGCCGTGGCGCTTATTCTGGTCGTTGCCAAGGCACTGGCCTGGTGGCTGAGCGGCTCGGTGAGCATGCTCGCCGGCCTGACCGACTCGGCGCTGGACGGCGTCACGTCGCTGCTCAACCTGCTGGCGGTGCATTACGCATTGCGCCCCGCCGACGAGGACCATCGTTACGGCCACGGCAAAGCTGAGTCCCTGGCCGGCATGGCCCAGGCATTGTTCATCGGCGGCAGTGCGGTGTTGATTGCGCTACAGGCGTTTGAGCGTCTGAAAAACCCGGTCCCGGTGGAAGCGGCCTGGCTCAGTGTCGGCGTGATCGTATTCTCCCTGGGGCTGACCCTGGCCTTGTTGGCGCTGCAACATCGGGTCGTCCGCGCCACCGGCTCCAACGCCGTGCGCGCTGACTCGCTGCACTATCGCTCGGATCTGTTGCTCAACGGCAGCATCCTGGTCGCCCTGGTGCTGGCCGGGTTGGGCTGGCATCAACTGGATGCCTGGTTCGGCCTGGGCATCGCCGTCTACATCCTGTGGAGCGCGATCCAGATCGCTCGGGAAAGCTTCGCGGTATTGATGGATGAGGAACTGCCGCCCGACGTCAGCCAGCGCATGCTGGAACTGGCCTGCGCGGTGCCCGGGGTACTGGGTGCCCACGATCTGCGCACGCGGATCTCAGGTAACCATTGGTTCGTGCAACTGCATCTGGAACTGCCGGGAGAACTGACCCTGTCCGTAGCCCACGGCATCAGCGACCAGGCCGCCGATGCCATACACCGCGCCTATCCGAAGGCGGAAGTGTTGGTGCATGCCGATCCGTCGGAAGTGGTGAAGCGCACCAGCGCCTGACGCCGAACACAGAACCCCGTGGCGAGGGAGCTTGCTCCCGCTGGCCTGCGCAGCAGGCCCAATATTTTACGGTCGCTGCGCAACCGAGCGGGAGCAAGCTCCCTCGCCACAGGGGAGTGTTTTTCTTTCGAGTGATCAGTACGTCACCTGATACCCACGACTGCTCAAGCAACTCCCTTGGGCCTGACGATAGGTCTGTACCACTTGCGGCGCGGGCGGGTAGGTGTAGTTGCGCGGATCGAAACCGCTCTGCTGCACCGCCCAGCGATAGCATTCGTAGCCATCCTGATTGACCTGCTCGGGAGACTGGCCGTTGGCTGGATAAGCCACCACATCGTAGCTGTTGCCTTGGGGCTGGGGCTGCGGGTTGCTCACCGGCGCGTCAACGACGACGTAGTCCCGGGTGTTGGCTTCGTAGATGTAATAGGCACCGGCGGCGAGGAAAAACAGCGAGCCGCCGATCCAGACTTCCCGGGCATAATCGGGCAGATAACGGGTACGGATTCCGCGCGGCGGCTCAACCACGATATAGCGCGGCCCTTGGGGGCGATACCAGTAACCGCCCGAATAAAAATAGTCATGGCCACGGTAAGGCACGCGGTAGTGACGATCCGGAAAACGATCGATTACATACCCAGGACGATATTGCGGCCCCGGCCCCCAGCCGTTGCCATGACCGTCCGGCCGACCGGACCAGTGCTGATCAGGGCGAGGGTCATGGCTGGGGCGTGGCCCACCGCTCGGATAACCATCACTGCGGCGCGGAATATCGCGGTAGTAACCCGGCCTCGGCTCCTGGGTCTGGGTCACGCTGTCGGGGCGGCCCTGGATCGGCAGGCTGTTACCCGGTGGCTGCGGCGGACGACCATTGGGGTCTTGCGGCGGGCGGTTGTAGGGCTGGCCGCCTTGAGCGTGAGGCTGGACCTCAAACTGGCGGCTGTTGTCGCCGCGAATGATCTCGTTGCTCTGTGGCCGGGGTTGGCCTGAATAACCCTGGCCATTGCCACCTCGCCCGTCCGGGCCGCCACGATTTTGCTGATCGTCGGCCACTCCCTGCGCACTGACACTTGCCCACAACAGACCAACACCTGCCAAACGCCAGATGCGCGACTTCATGAAATTCCTCACAACGGTTCAGGGCCTGATGAATGAGACTGGAAAAGCCTAGGCCGGTTCTGCGACAGGTTATCAGTCGCCGCCATTATTTCGCAGGCATAAAAAAGGGAGGCCCGTCGGCCTCCCCTTGAGAACTTCGTCCGTGCGCGACGCTTTTGACGTCGGCTCACCTCACGCCGTCTTCTGGACAGTGTGCAGCTCGGGGGTCTGCCAGACACCGGTGGGTGCTGCGACCGCGGCCGGCCGGATTAGGCGGGCCGCACTGGACTGTTTGTCCGAGCAGTGATCTTGGTGATAAGAATAGGCTCGGAGCACCGACGAATGATTGCGAAGATTGCGTAAATAAACATCACTTGCGCAATTTTTTACCTGCGATAGATAATATCCAGCAATTATCCAGACAAAGGCCCGACCAATGAGCAAACTCGACCGTTACGACCTGAGCATTCTGGCGGAATTGCAGCGCGACGCGCGCATCTCCAATCAGGAGCTGGCCGAACGCATCGGCCTGTCGCCGTCCCCCTGCTCGCGGCGGGTCAAGCAATTGGAAGACGACGGCTACATTACCCGTCAGGTCGCCCTGCTCGACCGCAAAATGCTCGGCCTGAGCCTGACGGCCTACGTGCTCATCGGCATGGACCGCCACACCCCTGAACGTTTCGAGAACTTCGAAGCCGCCATCCGCAATTTGCCCCAGGTGTTGGAATGCAGCCTGGTGACCGGCATGGATGCGGATTACCAGCTCAAGGTCGTGGTGCCGGACATGGACCATTATCAGAAACTGCTGCTGGGGCATCTGACCCGGATTGACGGGGTCACCAGTGTGCGGTCCAGCTTCGTGTTGAACCAGGTGCTCAACAGCACCGAACTGCCGCTGACTCATCTGCGCGCCTGACGACAAACGAGCGCCGCTTCACAGCCGCTCACCGACGTACGCGCGCATCGGCCAGCCCCCGAACCCAAACCACACTCGCCTTGAAGCCACGAATCAGCCTTTGAATTCCCGCGAGGCGTATTCGGCGAGCTTGCCCTGGATAAAGTCCAGAAAGCACTGGATCCTCAGGGCCAGTTGGGAGTTGCGGTAATACACCGCGTTGATCGGTTGGCGATATCCGCTGTTGGCATCGGCCAGCAGCACCTTGAGCCGGCCGGCACGGATGTCTTCACGGGTCATGAAGTCCGACAGGCACGCTATGCCCTGCCCTTGCAGCGCCAAGTGACGCACGGTTTCGCCACTGGACGCGCTGATGGCAGGCTGGATCGGCCAACGATCACCGTGCTCGTGACGCAGCGGCCACTGATTGAGGCCCTCATTCTGGGCAAACCCCAACAGTGCATGCCGGGCCAGTTCGGCGACAGTGGCAGGTGTACCGTGCTGCTTCAGATAGGCCGGGCTGGCCAGGATATGCAGCGGACTGCACCCCAGGGATCGGGCATGTAGCGTCGAGTCGCTGAGGGTGCCGATGCGGATCGCTATGTCGGTACTTTGCTCGAGCAAATCGATGATCAGGTCGTTGCTGTTGAGTTCGAGCTGGATATCCGGGTAGAGCCCGCGGAACTCTTCGATATGCGGCACGATAGCGTGCAACATGAAAGGCGAAGCCGCATTGATCCGCAACCGCCCCGCAGGGTTTTTCTGGCGAGACGACAGGCGCTCCTCCAGCTCATCCATCTGGTCGAGAATGCCCTTGGCCTGCTCGAAGAAATACTTGCCCTCTTCGGTCAGGTCCATGCGCCGCGTGGTGCGGTTGATCAGCGTGGTATCGAGCTTGGCTTCCAGGCGCGACAAGGTACGACTGACCGCAGACGGCGTCTGCCCGACCTGCTCGGCGGCGGCGGATATCGACCCGCACTCGATCACGCAGACGAAAATCTGCAATTCGTCGGATCTGGCTTTCACGTATCCCCCTGTCGACTGCGCTCTCTTGTGGCGAGGGAATCTATCCCCGCCGGGCCGCAAAGCGGACCCGAGCCCCAGGATAGTATCGGGATACGTGACAAAAGAAAGGTCACGCCTTCAGGCCGAACACCTCAATCAAGTGCTGCTCATAACGCGCCACATCGGCCTCGATATTCGGGCGTTTCATCACGTCCACAGACAGGAAGGTTGGCAATCCGCTCATGCCCAGGAACTGGTTGGCCTTGTGGAACGGGAAGTACACAGCGTCCACACCCTTGGCTTCAAAGAAGTCGGTCGGGTCATCGAAGGCTTGCTGCGGGGCGTTCCAGGTCAGCGACAACATGTATTGCTTGCCCTGTAACAAACCACCGCTGCCGTATTTCTGCGAAGCATCGGAGCGGGTGCGACCGTCGCTGGCGTAGAGGCTGCCATGGCCTTCGGTGAAGACCTCATCGACGTATTTCTTGACGGTCCACGGTGCGCCCATCCACCAGCCTGGCATCTGGTAAATGATCACGTCGGCCCAGAGGAACTTGGCGACTTCTTCCTTGATGTCGTAACCACCGTCGATGAACGTGGTTTTCACATCGAACCCGCCACGGTCCAACACGCTGACCGCCGCATCATGGAGAGTGGCGTTATAGCGACCGTCGGAGTGAGCGAATTGTTTACCACCGTTGAGCAGCAGGACTTTTTTCATGGAGAGCCTCATCGGATTCCAGGGGACACGGTTGAACGGTCACCCAATGGAAAGATTGAAAATGATGGCGGCAGAGTACCGATGAGCTTGCGGCGGAGTAAGCGCTGCAACGGCAAAACTGATTTGACCTATACGCACGAATAGGCAGCCAATTCTTGCCGTAGCATTCGCATACTTTTATTCAGGAGCCACTCCGATGAGCGAATTGCACGGTTTCATTTTGCACGCCAAGACCCGTCCGGAAAAAGCCGAAGCCTTCGAAACGCTGTTTCGTGCCTACGTGGAGCCGAGCCGTGCCGAACCCGGTTGCATCGAGTATCACATGCTGCGAGACCGGCAAGACCCGACCCTGTTTATCTTCTATGAGATCTGGCAATCCCAGGCTCATCTGGACGTGCATTCGAACCTGCCGCACATGAAGCAGTTTTTCGAACAGCGCATGGAGTACCTGGAGCGCGATTTCGAGATCCGCCGCGTCGACATGCTCAGCCCGTCCTCGGCTAGCCGCTGATCAGCAAATGGCCGCCGAGCACAGCGAGGCCAATGAAAAACACCCGCCTGAACAGCACGGCGCTGATGCGCTGACGCAGCCATTGCCCCAGCCACATCCCCAGCAGCGCCGGCGCCAGGGCCAGCACCGAAGCACTTAATTCGCCACCGCCCAAGGCGCC
Organism: Pseudomonas rhizophila; assembly: GCF_003033885.1. NCBI lineage: Bacteria > Pseudomonadati > Pseudomonadota > Gammaproteobacteria > Pseudomonadales > Pseudomonadaceae > Pseudomonas > Pseudomonas rhizophila. Next base: position 5,167,319 of record NZ_CP024081.1, read on the forward strand.
GCGCCACAGCAGGCCGGCCGCCAGGGCCAGTGTCGAAACCGTGAATGACAACCCCAACGCCTGCACCAGTTCGTCCTTGCTCAAGCCCAACGCTTGCAGGTACGGCACCGCCGGGATGACGAACACACCCGTCGCACAAGTGATGAGGCCAGTGAGCAGACCGCACAACGGCGCTGCCCACGGCTCAACACTGGCAGCGACCCGCAATGTCGGCAGCAACAGCCCGCTCAGCGCGTACAGCAATAACGCGCCACCCAATGCTCGCACCGCCCAAGGTCCCCCCACCGTATCGAACCACAACGTGCCCAGAGCGGTGCCGATGCAAATCGCCAGCAACAGTGGCCACAAGCGCCTGATCAGGGTTTGCAGATGACCGCCAAAGGTCAGTTGCCAGATATTGGTCAGCGTGGCCGGGATGACGAGCAACGCCGCAGCCTGTGTCGGAGCCATAGCCAGGCCGAGCAGGCCCATGGAAATGGTCGGCAGGCCGAGGCCGATCACACCCTTGATGGTGCCGGCCAGCAGGAAAGTGCCTATGACCAGCAAAGAAAGGGCAGGGCCAAGATTTTGATAGAAAGCCATGAGTGTGTTCATGGGGCTATCGTGGGCCCTGGCGGTCGGGTTTTGAATCTGCCATATACTGAGATAGCCTCTGGCCGAGCAAGAGGCTGAAGAATTTGCTGAGGCTGTAGACGCCATCGCGAGCAGGCTCGCTCCCACCTTGGATCCTGCATTGTTCTCGTGGGAGCGAGCCTGCTCGCGATGACAATGTTCCAGACACCCCAGAACCCGGCACAGGATCACATCCCCCATGCACTTCGACCTCACCGACCTGCGCCTCTACCTGCACATCCTCGACACCGGCAACATCACTGCCGGCGCTGCCCGCAGCCATCTGTCCCTGGCAGCGGCCAGTGCCCGGGTCCGGGCCATGGAGGCCTCCCTGGGGATTGAATTGCTCGAACGCGGGCGGCGCGGTGTAACACCCACATCGGCCGGCCAGGCACTGGCGCAACATGCCCGGGTGTTGCTGCAACATGCCGAACACCTGCAACAGGACCTCGGCGAATACGCCCGCGGCGTCAAAGGCCGGGTGCGGTTGTTGTGCAACACCAGCGCCATGACCGAATACCTGCCGGAATTGCTGGCCGACTTTCTCAAGGCCCATTCCAACCTCGACATCGATCTGCAGGAATTGCCCAGTTCACGGATCACCCATGCGCTGCGTCAGGGTGCGGCGGACCTGGGTATCATCTCCGACGCGGTGGACACCGCCGGCCTTGAAACCCGCCCCTTTCGCGATGATCCGCTGGTATTGATCCTGCCCTCGGAACATCCCCTGGCTGACGGTCGTCCGCTGAACTTCAATGAGACCCTCGGCCATGATTATGTAGGCCTGAACGCTTCCAGTGCGCTGGCGATTTACCTCGAAGAACAGGCGCTGCACACCGGACGACGCATGCACATTCGCATTCGCGCCGACGGTTTTGATGGCGTGATTCGCATGGTCGCTCATGGTGCGGGCATTGCCATCGTGCCAAAGGCCGCGATCGCGCGGCGCCCGCCCGAACCTTCCTGGCAATGGGTCTCGCTGCAAGAGGCCTGGGCTCAACGCTCACTGCGGCTGTGCGCCCGCCGCTTCGACAACTTGCCCGCCTACGCCAAAGCCCTTGCCACGCACCTGACCGCTCGCTGATGCGCGCTTCTGGATAGGCCGGTGTCGAGCACAGGCATCTGCCCGATCATGTCGCGCGTTAGGGTGCCTGCTCTCTTCTGTCCCTTTCGGAGTTCACATGACCGCCCCCATCACCGTCCTGCGCGATACCCATCCGCTGCCCGTACTCGATGCCTGCAAATGGGAAAAACTCGAAGGCGATCCGCACACCGTCAACCTCAACGCCTACACCAGCGAAGACGGCAGCAAGATCATGGGCACCTGGATCTGTACACCGGGCAAGTGGCGCGTCGACTATGTGAAGTGGGAGTACTGCCATTTCCAGGAAGGCTACTGCATCATCACCCCCGATGGCATGGAGCCGATCCATCTGCGGGCCGGTGACATCTTCGTCATTGAGCCTGGCATGAAAGGCACGTGGGAAGTGGTCGAGACCGTGCGTAAATACTTCGTCTTTGCCTGAAACAAAAAACCGAGAGACCACCCGACATGGTCTCTCGGAAAACAGCTTTCCAAATTGCACAGGCTCTGTGGCGTCGGTGCCCCAGCTCTTATTGCGGCTTGCGATAGCTGTTAACAATCGCAGAAAAATCCTTGCCGCCCTCGCCCCGCTGACTCATCGCCTGGTACAACTGCTGCGCAACCGCGCCTAGCACCACCGGCTGATGAACCTGCCGCGCCGCTTCGGTAGCCAGGCCCAGGTCCTTGAGCATCAGCTCGGCACCAAAGCCCCCGGTGTAGCCACGGGACGCCGGTGCTGTTTCGATCACGCCAGGCCACGGGTTGTAGGTGTCCGAACTCCAGCAACGGCCTGTTGAGCTGTTGATGATCCCGGCCAGTACCTGCGTATCGATCCCCAGGGCATCGCCCAGGGCCATGGCTTCGCTGACGCCTACCATGGAAATCCCCAACAGCAGGTTGTTGCAGATCTTGGCGATCTGCCCGGTGCCGACGTCGCCGCAATGCACGATATTACGGCCCATCTGCGCCAGCACCGGTTGCAGGGTGGCGAACAATTCAGCGGTGGCACCCACCATGAAGGTCAACGTGCCGGCCGCTGCGCCACCGGTGCCGCCGGAGACTGGCGCGTCGGCCATTGCTACGCCTTGTTTGGCGGCTGCGGCGGCAACATCGCGAGCGGTCTGCGGGTCGATGGTGCTGCAATCCACCGCGGGCGTACCGGCGGCGATGCCGGCCAGTACACCGTCGTCACCCAGCCAGACACTGCGTACATGAGCAGCAGCCGGCAACATGGTGATCACCAGGGCCACGCCCTGGGCCGCATCGCGAGGTGAGGCGCTGATGGTGCCGCCCAATGTGGCCAGTTCAGCCAGCACCGTCTGGTTCAGGTCGAACAGGTTCAGCGAGTGGCCGGCCTTGAGCAGATTGCGCGCCATGGGGGCGCCCATGTTGCCCAGACCGATAAATGCGATCTTCATGTCCGGCTCCTTAACGCAGATTGATGGTGGTGTTCACACCGTCATTGACGCTGTCATCATCGAACCAGCGTGCGGTAACGGTCTTGGTCTGAGTGTAGAACTGCACCACTTGTTTGCCGTATGGGCCCAGGTCGCCAAGCTTCGAACCACGGGAGCCGGTGAAGCTGAAAAACGGCACAGGTACCGGAATCGGGATGTTGATCCCCACCTGACCGACGTCGATTTCGCTCTGGAATTTACGCGCCGCCGCCCCGCTTTGCGTGAACAGGCCGGTGCCGTTGCCAAACGGGTTGGCATTGACCAGGGCGATTGCCTGATCAAGGGTGTCGACTTCCAGCACCACCAACACCGGGCCGAAGATTTCTTCGGTGTAAATACGCATCCTGGTAGTCACGCCGGAAAACAGGGTCGGGCCGACGAAGTTGCCTTGCTCGAAACCCGGCACGCTGATGTCACGGCCATCAAGTTCCAGCTTGGCCCCTTCCTGTACGCCACTCTCGATCAATTCAAGAATCCGCGCCTTGGCCCGCTTGGAAATGACCGGGCCGACATCCGTGCCCGGCTCACTGCCGGCGTTGACCTTGAGCTTCTGCGCCAGAGCCTTGAGCTCGGGCAGCCATTGTTTGGCCGCGCCCACCATGACCACCACCGAAGTGGCCATGCAACGCTGGCCCGCCGCCCCGAAACCGGCGCCGACCAAAGCATTGAGGGTCTGTTCGCGATTGGCATCAGGCAACACCACCGCATGGTTCTTGGCGCCCATCATCGATTGCACGCGTTTGCCATGCCGACCCGCCAGGTCATACACGTGGGTGCCGACCGCCGTTGAGCCGACAAAGGAAACCGCCTTGATGTCCTTGTGGGTGCAGAGGGCATCCACCACATCCTTGCCGCCATGCACCACGTTGAGCACGCCCGCCGGCACGCCAGCCTCGATGGCCAGCTCCACCAGCAGCATGGTCGACAGCGGGTCCTGCTCCGACGGTTTGAGCACGAAGGTGTTACCGCAGGCGATGGCCATCGGGAACATCCACAGCGGAATCATCGCCGGGAAATTGAACGGGGTAATGCCCGCGCACACACCAATCGGTTGGCGCAACGTGTAGGTATCGACGCCGCCGGCAACGTTCTCGGCAAACTCGCCCATTTGCAGGGTGCCGATGGAACAGGCGTGTTCGACCACTTCCAGGCCACGGAAAATATCGCCCTCGGCATCAGCGATAGTCTTGCCCTGCTCGGCGCTCAGTACGGCGGCGATGCGTTTGGAGTGCTCGCGAATCAGCGCCTGGAGCTTGAGCATGATGCGCATCCGCGCACCGATGGGGGTCAGCTTCCAGGTCTGGAAAGCACGCTGGGCGGCGGCAATGGCGGCATCGACTTCCGACGCCGTGGCGAACGGGACTTTCGCCAGTACCTGCTGGGTGGCCGGGTTGACGATGTCGTGCCATTCGCTGGACTGGGATTCAACCCACTCGCCGTCGATCAACAATTTTACGGTTTGCAGGGCAGTGTCGCTGGGCGTAAGGGAAACGTTCATGCTGGCCTCCGGGACTTGTTCTTATAGAGAGCGCTGGTTCAGCACAGATCAAGGTGCATAGACAGACACCTTGGTGATGAGACGGTTTTTGGAGTATAGATGTGCAAACTTCTAATAAGAACGCACATAAAAACCGGTCCATCATGCAAAAAAACATCACCTCCCTGGGGTCGCTGAATTGGGACGACCTCAAGTTTTTCCTCGAAGTGGCCCGCACCCGCAAGGCCAGCACGGCGGCCAAGCGCCTGGCCGTCGACTACACCACGGTGTCGCGACGCATCAGCTCGCTGGAAACGTCATTGGGGACGCTGCTGTTCGAAAAATCCCGGACCAACGGTTTTGTCCTGACCGCCGAAGGCCAGCGTCTGCTGGGTTACGCCGAATCGATCGAAAGCACCCTGCACATGGCCTGCGAACAGGTGTCAGGCTCTGGGGTGGCGTTGTCCGGCCACGTGCGCATGGGCTGTACCGAAGGCTTCGGCAGCTTCTTCATCACGCCGCAACTGAGTCATTTCGTCGATGCCTACCCGGCCATTTCCGTGGACATCCTGCCGCTGCCGCACTTCATCAGCCTTTCCAAGCGCGAAGCCGACATCGTCATCGCCCTCGAACGCCCCGAACATGGCCCGTATGTGTGCTGCAAACTGTGCGACTACCGACTGCAGCTCTACGCCACCCAGCCATACCTGGACAGCCATCCTCCCATCCACCGACCGGCGGACCTGAGCAAGCATTCGTTCATCAGCTACGTGGATGATTTGGCGTTCAGTTCCGAGCTGCTCTATCTGGCGAATGTATTGCCGGGCGCCCATGCTCACCTGCGCAGCACCAGCGTGATTGCGCAGTTCGTGGCAGCGCAGCAAGGACGATCATTGGCGATCCTGCCGTGCTTCCTCGCCGCCCAGGATCCGCGCCTGCTGCCGGTGCTGCCGGAGGAAATCACCGTCACCCGGCAGTTCTGGATGTACTGCCGGGAGGATTTGAGGAAGCTCAAACGCATCACGCTGTTGTGGGATTACATCCGCGAAGTGACTGAGCAGAATCAGCCATTGTTGATGGGCGAGAGCCGAGAGATGGTATTCGCCGACTAGTCGGCGATGACCACGATGGCGACGCGACGGTTTTCGGTGCGCCCCTCGACCGTGTCGTTGGAGGCCACTGGCCTGCTACTGCCCAGCCCCCGTGTTTGAACGTTTTCTTCGCGCATGCCCACGCCAATCAATACCTTGCTCACGCTGTAGGCCCGACGTATCGACAGTTGTTCGTTATAGGTTTGCGAGCCTGATGCGTCGGTATGACCATCGATCCGCACCCGCTCGATTCCGGCGCCCAGCAGAGCCTTGCCGATTCGCTCGACAATCTCGGTACTGGCCGGGTTGAGGGTTTCCACATCGCTGCCAAACAGTACTTTGCCGGACAGGCCGAAAGCCCATCCCTCATCGGTCAATTCGAACCCTTGTTGTTTGAGCACGGCGACTTGCGCCGGGGTAAGACCTTTTTGGGGTGTCGTCTGGCAGCCGGACAGGGCCAGAACGGTGATGAACAAAAGCGCGGCGAAGCGCTGCAGGGAGAGTTGAGGATATAGGCGCACGAGTCAGCTCCTGGCTTGAAGATCAGCAACCGGGTGCTCCGACCCAGCCGTGTGTTGACCGCCTCTGGCGAGGCGTTTGGCCTGATACATCGCCGCATCGGCGGCGTTGAGCAAGGCGCCTGGTGTAGCGCCATGATCAGGATAAACGGCGATGCCGACACTCAGAGAGGTCAGCACCGAGGCATTGCCGGGCAATTGAATGGGCATTTCCATGCTGGCTATGATTTTCTCGGCAATCCGTTCGGCATCCTCGGTCCGGTGCAAGGGTGCAAGCAGCACGGCAAATTCGTCCCCGCCCAGGCGCGCCACCAAGTCACCTTCACGCAACTGCGCCCGGACCCGTGTCGCCACCGCCGTCAGCACCGCATCACCGGCAGCATGGCCGAAGTTATCGTTGATACCCTTGAACCGGTCACTGTCCAGATAGAGCACGGCGACCTGCTCGTCGAGTTTGTTGGCATTGCGCAGTGCACGGATCAGCCGGCCTTCGAAAAATGCCCGATTCGGCAATCCGGTCAGGCTGTCGTGACTGGCCTGGTGAGCCAGGGTTTCGTTCTCGCTTTGCAGGTGGGTTTGCCAGGACTCCAGCTCATCAAGCAGCGCGTTGAAGTCATTGCCCAGGTTATCCAGTTCGGCGATAGCGGCCGGCGGTACGCGTCGGTCGAGGGCGCGTTCGCTGCGCGCGGCATGGGCCACCTCGGCGAGGCTGCGCAGCGGCCCGGTGATTGCGCGTAACTGGCGCCGCGCCAGATACAACGCCACCCAGGCGCTCACCGCCGTGCACAGGACAATTCCCGCCAGGCCGCTAAGCAAAAACCGCAAAAGGCTGCCGCCATGTCCCGACAGTAGAACTGCGCCTATATTCTGTCCCTGATGGATGATTGGCAGGCTGATGGGCTTTTCCAGGAAGGTTTTGGCGATGTGCCTTTCCAATTCCGACAACAAGCCGGTTTCCGGTCGCTGCCAGCGAGCCAGCAGACGCCCATGCTCGTTGAACACCTCGGCATCGGCGACCTCTTCGGTGGAGGCAATCACAGCCAGCGCCTCGGTCGCCGCCACTGAGTCATCGAACACCACGGCCGCTTCAACGGTATAGCTGATCGAGCGGGCGATCAGGTGCAGGTTGTGATCGGCATAGACTCGCAGCGCCAGTACACCAAGCAACGTCAGGGAGACACTGGCCATGGTGATCGCCACCAACGCGACAATCAGGTGACCGCGACCAATGACCGAGCCCAGTGTGGGACGGATCCGTGCCGTGGGCAGATTCATGGGGCTGCTGGCCTGCGACGTGAAAGCTGTAAAACGCTGGGGTGAATGCGCACGCCACTGCGCGCCACCGAATCCAGGTTGACCTCGAACGAGACCTGTTCGTCAGCGACCCGCAGACAGAACAGGCTACCGACGGTGCACTGATCGCCGCCTTCACTGATGCTCAACACAGGTTTACCGATCAAGGACGCGAACAGCCGGGTGCGCTCGTCATGGGTCAATCTGCCGATGTAGATCGCGTTGCAATCAGTGGCAATACTGGGGTGGTCGGCCAGCACCCGCTGCACAGTCACAGGCCGGCCAGTGGCCTGAGTCGTACCCTTGACCAAATCGTCTGTGTATTGAGTCGGCCCGACAATGCACAGCTGCAATTGCGCTGGTTCCACGGGCCAGCGGGCGTAGCTGAGAATTCCCAACACAACCTGGGTGACGGATTCGGCCCGCTGTTCAGCCCGGGTCGTGGTGGCCTGATCCTGGGCGACAACCACAGGCGCCAGTAAGCACAGCAGGCCGGCAAGCAAATATTGCCTCCAGCCCTTGCGGCGCACTGTCTCCTGAACAGCCACACTCATGGAAAGTCTCTTGGTCGATGCAATAAGTGCCGGAAAGATAGCACAGTGCCAAAAAGCCAGCGAGGCAGCGCCCTACGACGCTTACGACACAAGCGTGCAGAAGCACTGAATCGCGAAAGTCGATCGCTCAGACAGCTCCTTCCAGCGCCAGCATCAACCCGCTCAAGCGCTTGACCTTGCGCTGAACCGCCTCTTCAAAGACGCCCGCTCGCGGCTCAATCAGACTGAACCAGTGCTTGCCCCGAGTAATGGCGGTGTACACCAATTCTTTCGTCAGCACCGGGTTCAGCGCATCAGGAAGAATCAAAGCCGTATGGGCGAACTCCGAACCTTGGGATTTGTGCACCGTCATGGCAAAGACAGTTTCTACATCGTTCAGGCGGCTGGGCAGGACGAAACGCACACCGCGCTGGCCATCGTTACGAGGGAACGCCACCCGCAGAACCTGCTTGCCGGCGTCTGGCCCCTCACGCTCGGGCAGCTTGAGCGCGATACCGATATCGCCATTCATCAGGCCCAACCCGTAGTCGTTGCGGGTCATCAGAACCGGGCGCCCTTCGTACCATTGATGATCGCTGTCGATAAGCTGGGCCTTGAGCAGTGCGGCGGTGATGCGCTGGTTCAACCCCGCGACGCCCCACGGGCCTTTGCGTACGGCACAAAGCAGCTGGAACTCGTCGAAAGCCGACAGCACTTCCCGAGCCCAATCGGTCCAGCAGCTGTCCTCAAGCGGTCGGGAAATGGCCGGGCGGCGCTGACGCAACAGGCTCAAGTAATGCCGATAACCCTTCGGCCCTTCTGCCTTGCCGTCGAGTAACAAGCGCTCCAGCGCCCCATCGTGTTCGCCCCTCAGCGCCAGGGAAAACAGGTCGGTGAATTCGCCTTCGAGCAGCAGTTGACGGGCCTGTTCCGGTTGTTGCTGGTTGACCCGACGCGCCAGTTGACCGATCCCACTGCCCTCACCGAAGCGCCGCGAATGCCTGAGCATGACCACTTGCTGGGCCAAGGCATGAGTGCCATCGAGGTCTTGCCGCAGATCACTGGCCGCCAGGTTTTCACCGCTGACCGACTCCAGCCAGGCCAGGGTCCGGGGGCTGTACCAACCCTCCTCGGCGTCCCGACACAGGTCCCCCAGTACCGCACCGGCCTCAACAGAAGCCAGTTGGTCCTTATCACCCAGTAATACCAGTCGCGCATGAGTCGGCAGCGCATCCAGCAGATTGGCCATCATCTCCAGATCGATCATGGAGGCTTCATCGATCACCAACACATCCAGTGGCAAGCGATTGCCCCCATGATGGCGAAAATGTCGGGTGCCAGGCCGACTGCCCAACAAGCGATGGACCGTGGTGACATCGCAAGGAATGCGCTCGCGCACGGCGTCAACCACATCGAGGGTGCGAACCTGCTGGCTGATGGACTCGGTCAGACGCGCCGCCGCCTTGCCTGTGGGCGCGGCCAGGCGGATCCGCAGCGGTTTGCCTGCCTCGACAGCGGGCGCCTGAAGCAAGGCGAGCAAGCGCACAACCGTGGTGGTCTTGCCGGTACCCGGGCCGCCAGTGATGATACTGAAGGCTCCACGGGTCGCCAGCGCACAGGCCAGTTTTTGCCAATCGATCGGGCCAGCGGCGTTGGCCGGCCCGAACAACCCGTTCAAACGCTCGCGAAGATCATCAGGTGCCGCTTCATGTTCGGCAAGCCGTTGTCGCAACGCCTCATCGATCCGCCGCTCATAAGCCCAATAACGACGCAGATAAAGCCGCTTACCTGATAACACCAAAGGGCGCTGCCGCGCTTCTTCATGCTCATCGACGGCCAAGGCCACCAGAGCACTGGAAGCCAGGACCTTGCACCAGTGAGCCCCATCGAGGGCCCGTAGTATTTGCGAGGGCAACAACTCTACCCCCGTTTGCGAGTCGCCTTCAGGCGGCAGTGACAGGGCGAAATCCGGCTCCTTGAGCGTTTCGAACAGATCCAGGCAGACATGCCCGTGACCCAACTGATGGCTGGTGAGCGCCGCAGCAAGCAGCACCAACGGATCATCTTCAGGCGCGAGCTCATGGAGGAAGGCGACGAATGCCTTGTCCAGGGCGCGCAACCATCCTCGTTCGACCCAGCGGGTGAGCAACAGCAGCAAGTCATCCGCGCGGCTCAGCGGAGCCAGATCCATCAGGCTCTCGTCATCAGACGATTTGGGTAACAGATCGGCAAAAGAACGTTTCATAGCAGCTCCCCCTGTTCCCATGCCGGTTCAGCCTTTGGCTCGCAAACCCCTTGGAACATACGGTCCAGTTGCTCGATCAGCGCCCGTGGAGGCTTGGTGAAGTAAACGCCCTGACTGGCTGAGCGGGTACCGCGCAGGAACAGATACAACGCCCCACCGACATGCCGATCGTAGTCATAGCCGGGCAGGCGCGCCTTGAGCTGACGGTGCAGGGCCAACAGGTACAACACGTATTGCAGGTCGTAGCGATTGTCGAGGATTGACTGTTCCATGGCCTGCTCGGTGTAGGCCATGTCATCGACACCCAGCCAGTTGGACTTGTAATCAGCCACGTAATACCGGCCCTCGTGCTCGAACGTCAAATCGATGAAGCCCTTGAACATCCCGTTGAGCAACACCGGCTCAGCGGCCACGCGAGCGACACCGCCATGGGTGAATTGGCAAACCAGTTGGTCGAGCTTGAGCACATCGACCTTGTGGCTGGCAAACCAGAACTCCATCTCGACCTGAAACCGGGACAGGTTCTCGAGCACCACCGGCGCCTGGTCACCACCTATGTGCATAGGCAGTTTGATCAGGTGTTGCAGCCAGTCACCCAGGGTAGCGATCCAGCCTTTCCAACCTCGACGATTGCAGCGCCGGGCTATGGCATCCTCGATGGCGGTTGGCGTAGCTTCAAATCCTTCGCCAGCGGCCCACTCCAGCAGGCCATGAAGGAATGTGCCGGGACCAGGGCCGCGAGGGAAGCGGTGAATATCACCACCCACGGCAACAATTTCCCTTGGGGCATCGGGGTCAAGCCGCTCATCGTCGAACAGCTTCTGAGCCTGCGGGTTCTCCGGCGCATCATTGCTGCCCGCACTCAGGCTTTCCCCGATACGCAAGGCGCTGTAGGAGGCGATCCACCAGTTTTCGCTGGCTTTGCGTAGGGGAATCAAAGGCTCAAGCAATACCGCTTCGTTGCGAGGCGGCCGGTAATGCTCGTCGGTGGCCTGGGGCATCTCCTGATAGCTGACCACTGCGCTGCCTTGTTGCAGGTCCTCCAGCCAGCGCCTCAACTCCACCGATTCGACTAACGGCACACCACCGCCCAACAGATAGCCCAATGCGGACAAATGCAGGATCGAGCTGTTGTTATTGCCCCGCTTGAGATCAGCCACACCCAACCAGCAAGCGTGTTGTGCGCGGGTCAGGGCCACGTAGAGAAGCCGCAGATCCTCGGCCAGACGCTCGTCATCGGCCTTGGCGATCAACTCGGCGGTTGGCTTGAGGCTGATCTGTGCCTTGCAGGCTTCATCGTGGTAATGCAAAGGCAACCGACTGCCATCCACCGGTTTCGTCGAACAGATGAAGGGCAAAAACACCAGTGGATATTCAAGTCCCTTGGACTTGTGAATCGTGACCACCTTGACCAGTTGCTCATCGCTTTCCAGGCGCAGGATCTGTTCTTCGCCAGCCTGCCCGGACAGCGCCAGGTGCTCGGACAGATGCCGAATCAAAGCTTGCTCGCCATCCAGCTCACCGGCGGCCTGTTGCAACAGCTCGCAAAGATGCAGCAAATTGGTCAGTACCCGCTCGCCGTCGCTGCGCGTCATCAAGGCCTGGGGCAGCTCGAAATCATGTAGCAGGCGACGCAGCATGGGCAATACGCCCTGGGTACGCCAGACCGTACGATAGCCTCGGAACTGCATGACCCGACGCTCCCAGGCCAGCTCATCCTGATTGAGACGTTCCAGCTCCGTCAGCGCAAGATTCAGCGTGATGCTGGCCAGTGCTGCCCGCAGTGGCCGCTCGACATCCGGCTCGGCGCAGGCCCTGAGCCAGATCAGCAGGTCCCGCGCTTCCTGTGAAGCGAAGACCGAGTCTTTGTCGGACAGATAGACACTGCGCACTCCCCGCGCGGACAGCTCGTCGCGCACGGCCTGAGCTTCTTTGCCGTCACGCACCAGGATGGCGATATCCGCCGGGCGTAATCCCTGGAGCGTCTTTTCATCGACCGTAAAGCCATCGCGCCCCGATTGGCCGCCATTGAGCAACGCCGTGATCTCACTGGCACAAGCCGCCGCCATGTGCTTCCGATACACCGCCCCGGAAAGCGGCTGATCAGAAGACAGGTGCCAGATATTCATTGCGGCAACGGGTAGCCCGTTGACTTGCAAGGACTCCTTGCGCCCTTGGGACTCAACGGGCTGGAACGGCACCGGGTTCTTGCCCGACGGTTCACGAAACAGAAAAGCACCGCGCCCTTCAGGGCGAGATTCGGCATTCTGGAAAATATGGTTCACCGCACTGACCATGGCGTGGCTGGAACGGAAGTTTGTTCCCAGCGTATGCAGCCTGCCGGCGGTGGCTTCGCGGGCGCGCAGGTAGGTATAGATGTCAGCGCCGCGAAAAGCGTAAATGGCCTGCTTCGGGTCACCGATCAGGAACAGCCCGGTGTCGGGGTTGCTTTCTGCGATGTGGTAGATGCTTTCGAAGATGCGATATTGAATCGGGTCGGTGTCCTGGAACTCATCGATCAGCGCCACCGGAAACTGTTCGCGGATCAAGCTCGCCAGCCGCGCTCCACCTTCGGCTCGAAGGGCGGCGTCCAGACGCAGCAGCATATCGTCGAAGCCCATCTCCGCGCGGCGCCGTTTCTCCGCCTCGAAACGTGCCCCCACCCATTGCGCGGCATGTTGCAGCACCGCGGCATCGGGAGTGGGCAAGGCTTCCAGGCTGGCCTTGAGACCGGACATGGCGTCCAGCCCGGGATGACTGGGCACTTCGCCTTTCCAGGCCTCGGCCATGCCCTCGGGGGTCAGGCGTGTGAATCCGCTGCCGATGTCCAACAGCTCAAGGCTTTCGTCCTCCACCCAGGCATTGATTTTCTGGAACCACGGTTCGAAGTACCGGGCCTGCATCTTGCGCCCGTCGACGCTTTTGTTGGCGACACCTTGCTGGCAGATCTCCAGCAACTCCACGGCCCATTGCCGCCACGGCGCCTTGAGATCGAGCAAGGCGGCGCTGCGCTCCTGAAGCGATGCGGCGATCAGTTCGGCGGGTTCAAGCCCCTCAGCAGCATCGCGTTCGCTGGAAAACAGTCCTCTGACTCGCGGCAGCAGCGCAGCGGGCCCGCCCCAATGTGTCCGCACCCAATTCAGCGCCTCGCCTTGCATCGAGTAGCAGAACAGCCGCCAATAGTCGCGAAGCACTTCGCCAAGCAAGTCGCTGTGATCGGTTTCCAGGGTCTGGGTAAACAGGCTACCGCTGTCAAAAGCATGTTCACGCAGCATGCGCTGACACCAGCTATGGATGGTCGACACTGCTGCTTCATCCATCCATTGCGCAGCGATGTCCAACCGGTTCGCACAGCCAGGCCACTGCGTTGCATCGAACTCATCCCGCAACTCGGCGATCAGCGAATCCGGGGCGGCAATTTCATCACGAAAGAAGCGCGCCGCCTGGGCCAGACGCATGCGGATACGTTCACGCAACTCCTTGGTGGCAGCGTCCGTAAAGGTCACCACCAGGATCTGCGGAGGAAGCAGTTCGCGACCAAAGCCGGTAGCCGGGCCGCCATGCCCCAGTACCAGACGCAGGTACAACGCCGAAATGGTAAAGGTCTTGCCGGTACCGGCGCTGGCCTCGATCAATTGACTGCCACGTAGCGGGAAGGCCAGGGCGAGTGGAGGCTGGCGAGTCATGAGCCTACCTCCTCGCCGGCCAATGAACGCCATGGTGCTTCGAGCAGTGGCCGGTAAAGAGCATCGCACCAGTCGGGGAATGTCTCGTCGGCCGTCAAGGCATCGAAGTCAGCAAACTGCCGGGCCAACGCCGGACTTTCCCGCCGCTCACCCTCAGAGTTCTGCCCGTCGCCTTCGTAGGCTTTTCGAGCAGCCGCATCGGCTTTGGCTGGATCGCTCTGGCCGAGCCAGGCGAAGGCGGTCTTCACCGCGACGGGAAGCGGCTGACGCATACCCGCCTGCCAGGCTTGCAATAGATCGCCGAGCAACCGTCGTGCCACGGGCTCTTCAAAAGGAGCCAGCAGCAAGCTGTCATCACTGGCCACCAGTGCCGTCGTCATCGAAAAGCCGTTAGCGCACGCAACAAGATGATTGACCCAAGGACGAATCAGACGATGCCATTTACGGGTCTTGGGAGAGCCAATACCGTTGGGTATCGCGCTGATGGTGAGAACCGCTCCATCCGCACGCTGGTGCAGGCCACTCAGCCAACCCTCGACGCTCACGCCATGCAATTGCAAGCTGACAGGCAAGGCACTGGTCAACGGCGTGGGCCATAACGCCAGAAGCTGCTGGTAACGCTGGAGCAAATCAGGCAAGGGTTCGATCAATTCACGTTGCATGCATTCACCGAAACCGGCCATCGGTAACAGGCCGCTGTTCTGCAGTCTTTTGGCATGAGTGGCCAGTGCCAGATCCGGTTGATCGAGGCGAACCAGGGCGGCCTCCAGCAAGCTGTCGCTCAGGCTGTAGCGTTGCAGCGCATCGAGAACGAAGGGTTCGTCATCTGCCAAAGGGGCCTCGATGGCCTCGAAGAATATTTTGAGTCGTTGACTGAAGAAGTGCCGGACGGGATTGCGCAGAAAGTCCTGCAGTTGCCCAAGGCCCAAGGGCTCTTCCTGAACATAGGGTTCCAGCACCTGGCTTTGGGCGGCGTGTTCGTGGGCACCGTGGAGCATTCGCCATTCACTGGCGTAACTGAACAACGCACTGCCTTGATGAAAATAACGAGCACTGAACGGTTGCAGCGGATGTTCCTGGGTCAACGCCTCAAGAAGGTCCCCGCGGTCATCCGCCAACCGCCAACCGCTGGCGAGATGATCCCGCAGTTGGCCGACCAATACTGAAGCAGGACGGTCGCTGTTGTCGCGGATGCTGCGTCCGACCCAACTGATATAGAGCTTTTCCCGGGCTGAAAGCAGTGCCTCCAATAACAGATATCGATCATCTTCGCGTCGGGAACGATCCCCGGGGCGATAGTCGCTGCCCATGAGATCAAAATCCAGGGGCGGTTGTGCTCGCGGGTAATCACCGTCGTTCATACCCAGCAGACACACCAGTTTGAAAGGAATCGCGCGCATCGGCATCAGGGTGCAGAAGTTGACCGCTCCGGCCAGGAAACGCTGGGACAGTCGGCCCTGATCCAACCCTGCCAACCAGGCCTCACGGACAACAGTCAGGGGCAACTCATCCTGCAGGGCAACCGACTCACAGGTCTCCAGCCAGGTTTCACGCAAGTCTTCGAGTTGGGCCAGCAGATAGTCGTCATGTTCGTTGCTCGCCTGGAAAAACAGTTGCATCAGATCATGCAGGCGCGAGCCCCATTCTTGCGGTGATGCGGGCCGGGTGAGTTCCTGATGAGCGACTTGCAAAGCATCCAGCAACGCAACCAGAGGACCGATCAACGCCGCATCCAGGCCACCAATTTCATCATAGGGTTCGATGCCGTCATAAGCGCCCGCGCTGCCGACGGCATACCCCAGCAGCATGCGCCGAAGACCGAAACGCCAGCTGTTCTGCTCAAGCTCCGCGGGTAATCCCAGTCCGGCACGATGTTCGGCACTCATGCCCCAGCGGATACCGGCCCCCTCGATCCAGCGGTGCAGCGTAGGCAAGTCAGCTTCATCGATACCGAACCGCTCACGCAACGCCGGAACATCGAGCAGATCGAGGATTTCGCTGACCGGAAAGCGGCTATCCGGCAGCTTGAGCAAGTGTTCGACAGCGATCAATAACGGATCACGTCCACGCTGGCCCTGATCAGTGAGGGTGAAAGGAATGAAACGGGGATCAGTTCTTTCAAGCTGACCGAACACAGCGCGTATATGCGGTGCGTAGCTGTCGATGTCCGGGACCATGACGATGATATCCCGGGGGCGCAGGCTCGGATCCGCACTAAAGCGGGCCAGCAGCTGATCGTGGAGGATTTCAACCTCGCGCTGAGCACTGTGGGCTACATGGAAACGGATAGACCCGTCCTGCTCCGTATCCACCGCTGGCCAGTGTTCCCGGGTTTCGTTCAAGGGGCGCAGCTCGAGAATGTCATCCTGCAGTTGGCCGAGAAGGGTCGTGGGATTCCCCTCGCTGAACAGGTCGATCCGTCCATCGCGAAATACCGAGCGATAACTGTTGGGATCGTCGTAGCTGTCGAGCAGGTTGATATAGTCACGCCCCTGCTTGCCCCACGCAGCCAATAATGGATGAGCATGCTGGTGCAAGGTCTGCGGGTCGAGGACAACGGGCATTCCGGCCTTGCGGGCCTGGCGTTTGTATTGGTGGCGTAGCAGGTCCTTGTCCGCGACGATGTCCGCCCAATGGTGGCGACATGGGTTATGAACGCACAGCAGAACCTGGCTAAACCGTGACAGACCGGCAAGTGCTTCAAGGACTTGGGCCGGCAGAGAAGAAATGCCGAACACTATCACCCGCGCGGGCAGGTTCCTGGGAGCCACTTCCAAACTGTTGATACGCTCGATGTACCGTTGATGAACCCCAGCACGGCTTTGGGCCATGCCTTGCTCCCCTACATCCATCAAAAGGGCCCGCCACAGTTCGGCCTGCCAACAGTTTTCTGGCGCGAGCGGCTTGATTTCGCCCCGGACATTTCTTGTCTGGTGCCGACCTTCAGCCCAGTCCTCCAGCCAATCCGCCCGGTACACCTGATATTGGTCAAACAGATCGGCAAGACGCTCGGACAACTGATAACGCTTGCGCAAGTCGGTATCGTGGGTAAGGAAACGCCGCAGGGGCTCGAAATGGGGCTGCTCGATCAACTGTGGCAGAAGGCGCATCAGCCGCCATGTAAGTGGAGCCTTATCAAGCAACGACTTGGCCGGAATTTCGTCACGTCCCAGGACCGTTCGATAGAGTTGCCACATGAAACTGCCGGGCAACTGCACATCAATGGCGGCGGCGATACCGCAGCCACCGGTATCGTCATCTTCCGGATCCTCAGCCAATGCCAGCTTCAACCATTGGGCGATGCCATTGCTTTGAACCAGCGCGATTTCATTTTCAAGAGGCCCCAGCGGATAGCGCCGCATCAAGCTGATCACCAGGCTGCGCAACTCATCCAGGCGATTCCCGTGGACCACCATGAAAGCAGGGCTTAAGGACGTCGCGTCCGGCATAAAGGCATCCTTGAAAATGCAAAAGCTAGGGCCGAACCTTAGCACTGTCGGGGGGCTGTGACAGCCGGGAGCTGTCCGTGCTTGTCGTAAGAACTTTCCTGCGGGCAAAACAAAACCCCTACCTGCGTCAGCAGATAGGGGTTTCGGAATTTAATCTTGACGATGACCTACTCTCACATGGGGAAACCCCACACTACCATCGGCGATGCATCGTTTCACTGCTGAGTTCGGGATGGGATCAGGTGGTTCCAATGCTCTATGGTCGTCAAGAAATTCGGTAGCCAGCGCGTGCCTTGCGGTCACGTTCCGGCAAATGGGTATGCGATAGGTTTGTGTGTTGTGCGAACTTTCGGTTCATAGCGTCTTCACACACCGCAATCTGGTGCCCTGTATCGGGTCAGCAAATTGCTTGGGTGTTATATGGTCAAGCCTCACGGGCAATTAGTATGGGTTAGCTCAACGCCTCACAGCGCTTACACACCCCACCTATCAACGTCGTAGTCTTCGACGGCCCTTCAGGGGACTCAAGGTCCCAGTGAGATCTCATCAGCACCAGTGATCATGTTTTTTACGTAGTCGGCGTGACCTGGGCAGTCAACGTGTGCGTAGTGACGCACGGCCGAATCGTATTCAACGTGAGCGGTGTTGATGGTGATACCGCGAGCTTTCTCTTCCGGGGCGCTGTCGATCTTGTCGAAGTCAACCTTGGCCGAACCGAAAACTTCGGAGCAGACACGGGTCAGAGCAGCGGTCAGCGTGGTTTTACCGTGGTCGACGTGACCGATGGTGCCAACGTTGACGTGCGGTTTGTTCCGTTCAAATTTTTCTTTAGCCACGACAATTAACTCCTAGCTTAAAGGGCTGAATCAGCCTTGCTTTTTGGTAACAGTTTCGACGATATGCGACGGAGCTGTATTGTATTTTTTGAATTCCATAGAGTAGCTCGCGCGACCCTGAGACATGGAACGAACGTCGGTTGCGTAACCGAACATTTCACCCAACGGAACCTCGGCACGAATGACCTTGCCGGAAACCGTATCTTCCATACCCAGAATCATGCCACGACGACGGTTAAGGTCGCCCATGACATCACCCATGTAGTCTTCAGGCGTAACAACCTCTACCGCCATGATCGGCTCAAGCAACTCACCACCGCCCTTCTGGGCCAGTTGCTTGGTCGCCATGGAAGCAGCCACCTTGAACGCCATCTCGTTGGAGTCGACGTCGTGGTAAGAACCATCGAACACAGTCGCCTTCAGGCCGATCAGCGGATAGCCGGCAACAACGCCGTTCTTCATCTGCTCTTCGATACCCTTCTGGATCGCCGGGATGTATTCCTTAGGAACCACACCACCTACGACTTCGTTCACGAATTGCAGACCTTCCTGACCTTCGTCAGCCGGCGCAAAACGAATCCAGCAGTGACCGAACTGGCCACGACCACCGGACTGGCGAACGAACTTGCCTTCAATTTCACAGTTCTTCGTGATGCGCTCACGATAGGAAACCTGAGGCTTGCCGATGTTGGCTTCGACGTTGAACTCACGGCGCATCCGGTCAACCAGGATGTCCAGGTGCAACTCGCCCATGCCAGAGATGATCGTTTGACCGGTCTCTTCATCAGTCTTGACGCGGAAAGATGGATCTTCCTGAGCAAGCTTGCCCAGAGCGATACCCATTTTTTCCTGGTCATCCTTGGTTTTTGGCTCAACGGCAACCGAAATAACCGGCTCCGGGAAGTCCATGCGAACCAGGATGATCGGCTTGTCAGCGTTGCACAAGGTTTCACCGGTGGTGACGTCCTTCATGCCGATCAAGGCCGCGATGTCGCCAGCGCGCACTTCCTTGATCTCTTCGCGGGCGTTTGCGTGCATTTGCACCATACGACCCACACGCTCTTTCTTGCCTTTAACAGAGTTGATCACGCCGTCGCCGGAGTTCAACACGCCCGAGTAAACCCGAACGAAGGTCAAGGTGCCCACGAATGGGTCGGTAGCGATCTTGAACGCCAGGGCCGCGAAAGGCTCGTCGTCGCTTGCATGACGCTCCATTTCCTCTTCCTCGTTATCAGGGTTGGAACCCTTGATAGCAGGAATGTCGGTTGGAGCAGGCAGGAAGTCGATCACAGCATCGAGAACCAGGGGAACACCCTTGTTCTTGAAGGAAGAACCGCAAACAGCCAGAACGATCTCACCAGCGATGGTACGCTGACGCAGAGCGGCCTTGATTTCCTCGTTGGTGAGCTCTTCACCCTCAAGGTACTTGTTCATCAGTTCTTCGTTGGCTTCGGCCGCAGCCTCAACCATGTTGCCGCGCCACTTCTCGGCTTCTTCCAGCAACTCTGCCGGGATGTCCTTGCGAACAGGAACCATACCCTTGTCAGAATCGTTCCAGTAGACAGCTTGCATGTTGATCAGATCGATCTGACCCTGGAAGTTGTCTTCGGAACCGATAGCCAGCTGGATCGGCACCGGAGTGTGACCCAGACGCTGCTTGATCTGACCGATCACGCGCAGGAAGTTGGCACCAGCACGGTCCATCTTGTTTACGTAAACAAGACGTGGAACACCGTATTTGTTGGCCTGACGCCATACGGTTTCCGACTGAGGCTCAACACCCGAGGTACCGCAGAACACAACCACAGCGCCGTCGAGTACACGCAGGGAACGCTCAACTTCAATGGTGAAGTCCACGTGACCCGGGGTATCGATAACGTTGAAGCGATGCTCGTGCGGATACTGCTTCTCGGAACCCTTCCAGAAGGCGGTAATGGCAGCAGAAGTAATGGTAATACCACGCTCCTGCTCCTGCACCATCCAGTCGGTGGTCGCGGCGCCATCATGCACCTCGCCCATCTTGTGACTTTTGCCAGTGTAAAAAAGGACGCGCTCAGTGGTGGTGGTTTTACCAGCATCCACGTGGGCAACGATACCGATGTTACGGTAGCGATTAATCGGTGTAGTACGAGCCATAAAGCCCTCGCAAATTGAGTGACGCTAGAATTAGAAGCGGTAGTGCGAGAAAGCCTTGTTGGCTTCAGCCATACGGTGCACGTCTTCACGCTTCTTAACTGCAGCACCTTTACCTTCAGCAGCGTCCAACAGTTCGCCAGCCAAACGCAGAGCCATGGACTTCTCACCGCGCTTGCGGGCGAAGTCTACCAACCAGCGCATTGCCAGGGCGTTACGACGGGACGGACGAACTTCGACCGGAACCTGGTAAGTAGCACCGCCTACACGGCGCGACTTCACTTCGACCAGCGGAGCGATGGCGTCGAGAGCTTTCTCGAAGATTTCCAGGGGATCGCTGTTCTTGCGTTCCTTAACTTTGTCCAGTGCGCCATAAACAATACGCTCGGCAACGGCTTTCTTGCCGCTTTCCATTACGTGGTTCATGAACTTGGCGAGAATCTGGCTTCCGTATTTCGGATCGTCCAGAATCTCACGTTTGGCTGCTACGCGACGTCTTGGCATTGATAAGCCCTCAAACGGTCTTCAGGTTAGCCCGGGACAGCTAATGCGTGCCCGACCTTACTCTTATCGACTCAATAAAATGAAAAACTGCAAAACGGCCGATTACTTCGGACGCTTGGTACCGTACTTCGAACGACCCTGGTTACGACCTTTAACGCCGGAAGTATCCAAAGAACCGCGAACGGTGTGGTAACGAACACCTGGCAAGTCTTTTACACGACCGCCGCGGATCAGTACCACGCTGTGCTCTTGCAGGTTGTGGCCTTCACCACCGATGTACGAGGAAACCTCGAAACCGTTGGTCAGACGCACACGGCATACTTTACGCAGTGCCGAGTTAGGTTTTTTCGGCGTGGTGGTATACACACGGGTGCATACGCCACGACGTTGCGGGCAGTTCTGCAGCGCAGGCACGTCGGATTTCTCGACGATACGCTTACGCGGCTGACGTACCAGCTGGTTGATAGTTGCCATCTACTAGCTCCACTGTTGTCTTGCGACGCTATTGTCTTACAAGAAAAGCAAAATGGCAGGAACGAATTCCCGCCAAATTTAGGGGATCAAGAGTCTAAAGAGGATCTTGTTCCCAGTCAAGGCAAGGCCCCGACCTCCCCGCCCGCCGGATCTCGACATTTTGTCTCGATCCAGCAAACGGGATGACCAGGGCCAGGCACTTAATTACCGCAGAACTCAGTTACCGCTCGAGTTCAGTGCTTCGGTCAGTGCAGCTTCCACTTCACTGGCGCTTACGCGCAACGGCTTGTCTGCATCACGACGACGCTTGCGCTCGCTGTGATAGGCCAAACCGGTACCAGCCGGGATCAGACGACCCACGACCACGTTTTCTTTCAGGCCGCGCAGGTAATCGCGCTTGCCGGTTACCGCCGCTTCGGTCAGTACACGGGTGGTTTCCTGGAAGGAAGCCGCCGAGATGAACGATTCGGTGGACAACGACGCCTTGGTGATACCCAGCAGCACGCGAGTGAACTTGGAGACGAACTTGTCTTCCGTCGCCAGGCGCTCGTTTTCCACCAGTACGTGAGTCAGCTCCATCTGGTCGCCCTTGATGAAACTCGAATCGCCGGATTCAGCGATCTCAACTTTACGCAGCATCTGACGCAGGATGGTCTCGATGTGCTTGTCGTTGATCTTCACGCCTTGCAGACGGTAAACGTCCTGGATCTCGTTCACGATGTACTTGGCCAGCGCACTCACACCCAGCAGACGCAGGATGTCGTGTGGATCGCTCGGGCCGTCGGAGATAACTTCGCCGCGGTTTACCTGTTCGCCTTCGAAGACGTTCAGGTGACGCCACTTCGGAATCAGCTCTTCGTACGGATCGCTACCGTCGTTCGGCGTGATGACCAGACGGCGCTTGCCCTTGGTCTCTTTACCGAACGCGATGGTGCCGCTGACTTCAGCCAGAATAGAGGCTTCTTTCGGACGACGGGCTTCGAACAAGTCGGCAACACGCGGCAGACCACCGGTGATGTCGCGGGTTTTCGAAGTTTCCTGCGGGATACGAGCGATAACATCACCGATCGCGATCCGCGCACCGTCCGCAACACCGACCAGGGCGTTGGCTGGCAGGAAATACTGAGCGATTACGTCAGTGCCTGGCAGCAACAGATCCTTGCCGTTGTCGTCGACCATCTTCACGGCCGGACGGATGTCCTTGCCAGCAGCTGGACGATCTTTCGCGTCAAGTACTTCAATGTTGGTCATACCGGTCAATTCGTCAGTCTGACGCTTGATCGTGATGCCTTCTTCCATGCCCACGTAGGTCACGGTACCTTTCATTTCGGTCACGATCGGGTGGGTGTGCGGATCCCACTTGGCCACGATAGCGCCAGCGTCGACCTTGTCACCTTCCTTGACCGAAATCACAGCACCGTACGGCAGCTTGTAGCGCTCGCGCTCGCGACCGAAGTCGTCAGCGATCGCCAGCTCACCGGAACGGGATACAGCCACCAGGTGACCGTCCACGCGCTCTACGTGCTTGAGGTTGTGCAGACGGACAGTACCGCCATTCTTCACCTGAACGCTGTCAGCTGCGGAGGTTCGGCTGGCCGCACCACCGATGTGGAACGTACGCATCGTCAGCTGGGTACCCGGCTCACCGATGGACTGGGCAGCGATAACGCCGACCGCTTCACCGATGTTCACCTGGTGACCACGAGCCAGGTCGCGACCGTAGCACTTGGCGCAGATGCCGTAGCGGGTTTCGCAGCTGATCGGCGAACGTACGATCACTTCGTCGATGCTGTTGAGTTCGATGAACTCGACCCACTTCTCGTCAACCAGGGTGCCGGCAGGAACGATTACGTCCTCGGTACCCGGCTTGAATACGTCACGGGCGATGACACGACCCAATACGCGCTCACCCAGTGGCTCTACAACGTCACCGCCTTCAATGTGCGGAGTCATTACCAGGCCGTGTTCGGTGCCGCAATCGATCTCGGTCACGACCAGATCCTGCGCAACGTCTACCAGACGACGAGTCAGGTAACCGGAGTTCGCCGTTTTCAACGCGGTATCCGCAAGACCCTTACGAGCACCGTGAGTGGAGATGAAGTACTGGAGTACGCTCAAACCTTCACGGAAGTTCGCGGTAATCGGGGTCTCGATGATAGAACCGTCCGGCTTGGCCATCAGGCCACGCATACCGGCGAGCTGACGGATCTGCGCAGCAGAACCCCGTGCGCCCGAGTCGGCCATCATGTACATCGAGTTGAAGGACTCTTGGTCGACTTCGTTGCCATGACGGTCGATGACCTTCTCTTTCGAGAGGTTGGCCATCATCGCCTTGGATACTTCGTCGTTCGCCTTGGACCAGAGGTCGATCACCTTGTTGTACTTCTCGCCCTGGGTTACCAGGCCGGAGGCGTACTGACTTTCGATCTCTTTCACTTCCTCGGTAGCAGCACCGATGATGCGGGCTTTTTCGTCCGGGATAACGAAGTCGTTAACACCGATGGAAACGCCGGAAATGGTCGAATAGGCAAAACCGGTGTACATCAACTGGTCAGCGAAGATCACGGTCTCTTTCAGACCAACCACGCGGTAGCACTGGTTGATCAGCTTGGAGATCGCCTTTTTCTTCATCGGCAGGTTGACGACGTCGAAGGACAGACCTTTTGGCACAACCTGGAACAACAGCGCACGGCCGACGGTGGTGTCGACGATACGGGTGTTGGTCACGCTGCCGCCATCACGATCGTTCACGGTTTCGTTGATCCGCACTTTGACCTTGGCGTGCAGTGCGGCTTCGCCGGCACGGAACACACGGTCAACTTCCTGCAGATCCGCGAACACACGACCTTCGCCCTTGGCGTTGATCGCTTCACGAGTCATGTAGTACAGACCCAATACAACGTCCTGCGACGGAACGATGATTGGCTCACCGTTGGCTGGCGACAGGATGTTGTTGGTCGACATCATCAGCGCACGCGCTTCGAGCTGGGCTTCCAGCGTCAGCGGTACGTGCACGGCCATTTGGTCGCCGTCGAAGTCGGCGTTGTACGCAGCACAGACCAGAGGGTGCAGCTGGATGGCCTTACCTTCGATCAGTACCGGTTCAAACGCCTGGATACCCAGACGGTGAAGGGTCGGTGCACGGTTGAGCAGCACTGGGTGTTCGCGAATCACTTCGGCGAGAACGTCCCAAACCTCTGGCAGCTCGCGCTCGACCATCTTCTTGGCGGCTTTGATGGTGGTCGCGAGACCACGCATTTCCAGCTTGCCGAAAATGAACGGCTTGAACAGCTCCAGAGCCATTTTCTTAGGCAGACCGCACTGGTGAAGACGCAGGGTCGGGCCTACGGTAATTACCGAACGACCGGAGTAGTCAACACGCTTACCGAGCAAGTTCTGACGGAAACGACCCTGCTTACCCTTGATCATGTCAGCCAGGGATTTCAGAGGACGCTTGTTGGAACCGGTGATAGCGCGGCCACGACGACCGTTGTCGAGCAATGCGTCGACAGCTTCCTGCAACATACGCTTTTCGTTGCGCACGATGATGTCCGGAGCGGACAGATCAAGCAGGCGCTTCAAGCGGTTGTTACGGTTGATCACTCGACGATACAGATCGTTGAGGTCGGAAGTCGCGAAACGACCGCCATCGAGCGGAACCAGTGGACGCAGGTCTGGCGGCAGAACCGGCAGAACGGTCAGCACCATCCACTCTGGCAGGTTGCCGGAACCCTGGAAGGCTTCCATCAACTTCAGACGCTTGGACAGCTTCTTGATCTTGGTTTCGGAGTTGGTTTGCGGAATTTCTTCACGCAGACGGCCAATCTCGTGCTCCAGGTCGATCGCGTGCAGCAGCTCACGGACAGCTTCGGCACCCATGCGGGCATCGAAATCGTCGCCGAACTCTTCCAGCGCTTCGAAGTACTGCTCGTCGTTGAGCAGCTGACCTTTTTCAAGGGTGGTCATGCCCGGGTCGATAACGACATAGCTCTCGAAGTAGAGAACGCGCTCGATATCACGCAGGGTCATGTCCATCAGCAAGCCGATACGGGACGGCAGCGATTTCAGGAACCAGATGTGGGCAACCGGCGAGGCCAGTTCGATGTGCGCCATGCGCTCACGACGAACTTTTGCCAGCGCGACTTCAACGCCGCACTTCTCGCAGATCACACCACGGTGCTTCAAGCGCTTGTACTTACCGCACAGGCACTCGTAATCCTTTACCGGGCCAAAGATCTTGGCGCAGAACAGGCCGTCACGCTCGGGTTTGAACGTACGGTAGTTGATGGTTTCCGGCTTTTTAACTTCACCGAACGACCACGAACGGATCATCTCAGGCGAGGCCAATCCGATACGGATGGCGTCGAACTCTTCGACTTGACCCTGGTTTTTCAGCAAATTCAGTAGGTCTTTCAAGGCCTTTCCTCCTGGCGGAGCAGAGAGCGGGCAAAACAGCCCCGCTCTCGATTCGCGTCACGTGTTATTCGGTTTCCAGATCGATATCGATGCCGAGGGAACGAATTTCCTTGATCAACACGTTGAAAGACTCGGGCATGCCCGGCTCCATACGGTGATCGCCGTCCACGATGTTTTTGTACATCTTGGTCCGGCCGTTCACATCGTCCGACTTCACTGTGAGCATTTCTTGCAGAGTGTATGCGGCACCGTACGCTTCCAGTGCCCAGACCTCCATCTCCCCGAAACGCTGACCACCGAACTGCGCCTTACCACCCAGCGGCTGCTGGGTAACCAGGCTGTAAGAACCGGTAGAACGAGCGTGCATCTTGTCGTCTACCAAGTGGTTCAGCTTCAGCATGTACATGTAGCCAACGGTAACCGGGCGCTCGAACTTGTTGCCGGTACGGCCGTCGAACAGCTGCATCTGGCCGCTTTCCGGCAGGTCTGCCAGTTTCAGCATGGCCTTGATTTCGCTTTCCTTGGCACCGTCGAACACCGGAGTTGCCATTGGAACGCCGCCGCGCAGGTTCTTCGCCAGATCCAGGATTTCCTGGTCGGAGAAGGTATCCAGCTCTTCGTTGCGTCCGCCGATCTCGTTGTAGATCTCGTGCAGGAACTTACGCAGGTCAGCAACCTTGCGCTGCTCTTCGATCATACGGTTGATCTTCTCGCCCAAGCCCTTGGCCGCGAGGCCCAGGTGGGTTTCAAGGATCTGACCAACGTTCATACGCGAAGGTACGCCCAGCGGGTTGAGGACGACGTCGACCGGGGTGCCATTGGCATCGTGCGGCATGTCTTCAACCGGCATGATCACGGAGACCACACCCTTGTTACCGTGACGACCGGCCATCTTGTCGCCCGGCTGGATGCGACGACGGATTGCCAGGTAAACCTTGACGATTTTCAGCACGCCTGGAGCCAGGTCATCGCCTTGCTGCAGTTTGCGCTTCTTGTCTTCGAACTTGTCGTCCAGCAGACGGCGGCGATCAACGATATAGGCCTGGGCCTTCTCGAGCTGCTCGTTCAGAGCATCTTCAGCCATGCGCAGTTTGAACCACTGACCATGCTCAAGACCGTCGAGAACTTCGTCGGTGATTTCCTGACCTTTCTTCAGACCGGCGCCGCCTTCGGCTTTGTGGCCGACCAGAGCGGAGCGCAGACGCTCGAAAGTTGCGCCTTCAACGATACGGAACTCTTCGTTCAGGTCCTTGCGGATCTCGTCGAGTTGAGTCTTCTCGATAGACAGTGCACGAGCGTCACGCTCTACACCGTCGCGGGTGAAGACTTGTACGTCGATGACGGTACCCTTGGTGCCGGTAGGCACACGCAGGGAGGTGTCTTTAACGTCGCTGGCTTTTTCACCGAAGATGGCACGCAGCAGTTTTTCTTCCGGAGTCAGTTGAGTCTCGCCTTTCGGAGTGACCTTACCAACCAGGATGTCGCCTGCGCCTACTTCAGCACCTACGTAAACGATACCGGCTTCGTCCAGCTTGTTCAGTGCAGCTTCACCCACGTTAGGGATGTCCGCAGTGATTTCCTCTGGGCCAAGCTTGGTGTCACGAGCCACACAGGTCAGTTCCTGAATGTGAATCGTGGTAAAGCGATCTTCCTGAACAACACGCTCGGACAGGCAGATGGAGTCTTCGAAGTTGAAGCCGTTCCATGCCATGAACGCGATGCGCATGTTCTGGCCCAGTGCCAGTTCACCCATATCGGTGGACGGGCCGTCGGCCATGATGTCGCTACGCTGAACCCGATCACCCTTGCTCACCAGCGGACGCTGGTTGATGCAGGTGTTCTGGTTGGAGCGGGTGTATTTGGTCAGGTTGTAGATGTCGACACCAGCTTCGCCAGTTTCAACTTCGTCATCGGCAACACGAACCACGATACGGCTGGCGTCGACGGAATCGATCACGCCACCACGACGAGCCACGACGCAAACGCCGGAGTCACGGGCAACGTTACGTTCCATGCCGGTACCTACCAGCGGCTTGTCGGCACGCAGGGTCGGTACAGCTTGACGCTGCATGTTCGAGCCCATCAACGCACGGTTGGCGTCGTCGTGCTCGAGGAACGGAATCAACGACGCTGCCACCGAAACAACCTGCTTGGGCGAAACGTCCATCAAGGTGACGTCTTCTGGCGCCTTGACGGTGAACTCGTTCAGGTGACGAACAGCTACCAGTTCGTCGATCAACTGACCTTTTTCGTTCATGGTCGCCGAAGCCTGAGCGATCACGTGATCGGCCTCTTCGATTGCGGACAGGAACACGATCTCGTCGGTCACCAGACCTTCTTTCACCACACGGTACGGGCTCTCGAGGAAGCCATACTGGTTGGTGCGAGCATAGGCTGCCAGCGAGTTGATCAGACCGATGTTCGGACCTTCCGGCGTTTCAATCGGGCATACACGACCGTAATGAGTCGGGTGTACGTCACGAACTTCGAAGCCTGCGCGCTCACGGGTCAAACCGCCCGGGCCGAGTGCAGATACACGACGCTTGTGGGTAATCTCCGACAGCGGGTTGTTCTGGTCCATGAACTGAGACAGCTGGCTCGAACCGAAGAACTCCTTCACCGCAGCAGCCACTGGCTTGGCGTTGATCAGATCCTGCGGCATCAGGCCTTCGCTTTCAGCCATCGACAGACGTTCCTTGACCGCGCGCTCTACACGCACCAGGCCAACACGGAACTGGTTCTCGGCCATCTCGCCTACGCAGCGGACACGACGGTTACCCAGGTGGTCGATGTCATCGACGATGCCTTTGCCGTTACGGATGTCGACCAGGGTCTTGAGCACCGCAACGATGTCGTCCTTGTTCAGCACGCCCGAACCTTCGATTTCGGTACGACCGATACGACGGTTGAACTTCATCCGGCCGACCGCAGACAGGTCATAGCGCTCAGGACTGAAGAACAGGTTGTTGAACAGGGTCTCGGCTGCGTCTTTGGTTGGCGGCTCGCCAGGACGCATCATGCGATAGATCTCGACCAGGGCTTCCAACTGGTTGCCGGTGGAGTCGATCTTCAGCGTGTCAGAGATGAACGGACCGCAGTCGATATCGTTGGTGTACAGAGTTTCAATGCGAACAACCTGGGCCTTGGCGATTTTTGCCAGGATCTCGGTGTTCAGCTCGGTGTTGCACTCTGCCAGGATTTCGCCGGTAGCTGGATGCACGATGACCTTGGCCGTGGTGCGACCCAGAACGTAGTCGATCGGCACCTGCAGCTCTTTGATCCCGGCTTTTTCCAGCTGGTTGATGTGGCGAGCGGTGATACGACGACCCTGCTCGACAATAACCTTTCCTTTGTCGTCCTGAATATCGAGGACAGCGATTTCACCGCGCAGGCGCTGAGGCACCAGTTCCAGGCTGAGATTCTCACCCTGCACATGGAAAACGTTGGTGGTGTAGAACGCGTCCAGCACTTCCTCAGTGGTATAGCCGAGCGCGCGCAGCAGTACCGATGCAGGCAGCTTGCGGCGACGGTCGATACGCACGAATACGCAGTCTTTCGGGTCGAACTCAAAGTCCAGCCACGAACCGCGGTAAGGAATGATGCGCGCGGAATAAAGCAGTTTGCCGGAGCTGTGCGTCTTGCCACGGTCGTGGTCGAAGAACACGCCCGGAGAACGGTGCAGCTGGGAAACGATTACACGCTCGGTACCGTTGATTACGAAGGTACCGTTCTCAGTCATCAGGGGGATTTCACCCATGTAGACTTCTTGCTCTTTGATGTCCTTGATCGCTTTGTTCGACGATTCTTTGTCGAAAATGATCAGGCGCACTTTTACCCGCAAAGGTACGGCGTAAGTCACACCGCGCAATACGCATTCTTTGACATCAAATGCCGGTTCGCCCAGGCGATAACCGACGTACTCCAGCGCAGCATTGCCGGAGTAGCTGATGATCGGGAAAACGGATTTGAAGGCCGCATGCAGGCCCACGTCGCGGAACTGATCTTTAGTCGCTCCCGCTTGCAAGAATTCACGATACGAATCCAGCTGGATGGCCAGGAGGTACGGCACATCCATGACGTCCGGCAACTTGCTAAAGTCCTTGCGGATACGTTTTTTCTCAGTATATGAGTAAGCCATCAGCGTTCCCCAGCTTGGTCACCTGCTTGTTTGGCCCCTCCCGACGGGAGCAGCCAGAAAATCGTGCAAACCCCATGGTTTGCGCCACCACATCGGGTGGATACAGCGCGCTATAAGCACCGACCCAGTCGGCTGCCAATAACGGAAAAAGGCCGGTGGCAAAAGCCACCAGCCATCAGCCTGTCGCTTAACGCTCGGGCTGGAGACGCAAAGTCGATGCTTACTTCAGCTCGACTTTAGCGCCTGCTTCTTCCAGAGCGGCCTTGGCTTTGTCAGCTGCGTCTTTGGCAACAGCTTCCAGAACCATGGCAGGAGCGCCGTCAACTACAGCCTTGGCTTCTTTCAGGCCCAGACCGGTCAGTTCACGTACTGCCTTGATCACGTTTACTTTCTTCTCGCCAGCTTCGGTCAGCATGACGTTGAATTCGGTTTGCTCTTCAACAACGGCGGCAGCAGCAGCTGGACCAGCGGAAGCAGCGGCAGCGGAAACGCCGAATTTCTCTTCGAAAGCTTTGATCAGCTCAACAACCTGCAGAACCGACATTTCAGCTACGGCGTTGAGGATATCGTCTTGGGAGATAGACATTACTGTATTTCCTGAATTGGGGGACGGCCTACGCGGCCATCGAAATAAACAAAAAAGCGCGAGAGGAAGTGCTCAGCCTTAGGCTGCGGCAGCTTCTTTTTGCTCGCGAACTGCAGCCAGAGTACGAGCCAGCTTGCTGGTAGCGCCTTGAATCACGCTCATCAGCTGCGAAATGGCTTCGTCGCGGGTCGGCAGTGTTGCCAGTACATCGATCTGATTAGCTGCGAGGAACTTGCCCTCGAACGCAGCTGCCTTGATCTCGAACTTGTCCTGACCCTTGGCGAATTCCTTGAACAAACGGGCAGCAGCGCCTGGATGATCTTTGGAGAACGCGATCAGGGTCGGGCCGGTGAACACGTCGTTGAGAACACTGTATTCAGTGTCAGCAACTGCGCGCTTGAGCAGGGTGTTACGTACGACACGTACGTAAACACCAGCTTCACGGGCCTCTTTACGGAGTCCGGTCATTGCGCCTACTGTTACGCCACGGGCATCAGCCACGACAGCGGACAGAGCGACTTTGGCAGCCTCGTTGACTTCAGCGACGATGGCCTTCTTGTCTTCGAGATTAATTGCCACGGGTTTAACTCCTGCTTGTTACCGTTTCATTCGGTCGAAACCGAATGTCGTTTTGGTGTCTGATTCGGTAAGGAACCGGGAGCACCATCTGCGTAGGCTTGTGGTTTAAGACTTGCGTCGCCTACGGTCTTGGACAGCCCCCGCCAGGCAGGGACCCCAATTTTTCGATTGGCGCAATCGCTTGCGCCAATCTGAGTCTTACGCGTCGAGCGAGCTCTGATCGATGACCAGACCTGGGCCCATAGTGGTGCTCAGGGTAACGCGCTTGACGTAGATGCCTTTCGAAGAAGCTGGCTTGATACGCTTCAGATCAGCGATCAGGGCTTCTACGTTTTCCTTCAACTTGACGGCGTCGAAGCCAATCTTGCCAACGGAGGTGTGAATGATGCCGTTCTTGTCGGTGCGATAACGAACCTGACCAGCCTTGGCGTTTTTAACCGCGGTAGCTACGTCTGGCGTTACGGTGCCGACTTTAGGGTTAGGCATCAGACCACGTGGACCGAGGATCTGACCCAACTGACCCACAACGCGCATGGCATCCGGGGATGCGATAACTACGTCATAGTTCAGGTCGCCGCCTTTCATTTCAGCAGCCAGATCGTCCATGCCTACGCGGTCAGCACCAGCAGCCAGAGCAGCTTCAGCTGCTGGGCCCTGGGTGAAAACAGCTACACGAACGGTCTTGCCAGTGCCGTGTGGCAGCACGGTAGCGCTACGAACGACCTGGTCGGATTTACGCGGGTCAACACCCAGGTTTACAGCAACGTCGAACGACTCGCTGAACTTGACAGTCGACAGCTCGGCCAGCAGAGCGGCGGCGTCTACAAAGTTGTAGGCCTTGCCTGCTTCGATTTTGCCGGCGATAGCCTTTTGACGCTTGGTCAGCTTAGCCATTACACACCCTCCACGT
This sequence comes from Pseudomonas rhizophila, assembly GCF_003033885.1. Classification (NCBI taxonomy): domain Bacteria; kingdom Pseudomonadati; phylum Pseudomonadota; class Gammaproteobacteria; order Pseudomonadales; family Pseudomonadaceae; genus Pseudomonas; species Pseudomonas rhizophila. The sequence goes on from NZ_CP024081.1 coordinate 5,199,340, forward strand.
TAAGGCCCATGCTACGAGCAGAACCGGCGATAGTACGCACGGCTGCATCCATATCAGCTGCAGTCAGATCCGCGTTTTTGGTTTTCGCGATTTCTTCCAGCTGGGCACGGGTAACGGTGCCAACCTTAACGGTGTTTGGACGAGCGGAACCGCTGGTCAAACCTGCAGCCTTCTTCAGCAGAACCGAAGCAGGGGTGCTTTTAGTTTCGAAGGTGAAGCTACGGTCGCTGTAGACAGTGATGATCACTGGAGTTGGCAGACCTGGCTCAAGACCCTGAGTACGGGCGTTGAAGGCCTTGCAGAATTCCATGATGTTCACGCCGTGCTGACCCAGGGCAGGACCAACAGGTGGGCTTGGGTTAGCCTGAGCGGCCTTCACTTGCAGCTTGATGTAAGCGGTAATTTTCTTGGCCATGAGGCACTCCAATTACGGGTTCTAGCGCCTCGAAAGGCTCCCCGGTTACTTGCGCGTTTATCCCAGTGACGACAAAACCCCACAGCCTAGGGCTGCGGGGTTGGGATGCCTGTTCAATCAGACCTTTTCGACCTGACTGAACTCTAGCTCTACCGGAGTAGAGCGACCGAAAATGAGCACTGCCACTTGGATCCGGCTCTTTTCGTAGTTAACTTCTTCAACCGTGCCATTAAAGTCAGCGAATGGGCCGTCAGTGACCCGAACAACTTCACCTGGCTCAAACAGTGTTTTTGGCTTCGGCTTATCGCTACCATCAGCGACGCGACGCAGAATCGCTTCTGCCTCTTTATCTGTAATCGGCGCAGGCTTGTCAGCGGTACCGCCAATGAAGCCCATCACCCGAGGGGTATCCTTGACCAAGTGCCAAGTCCCTTCGTTCATATCCATCTGTACCAGCACGTAGCCTGGAAAGAACTTGCGTTCACTTTTGCGCTTCTGGCCATTACGCATCTCAACCACTTCTTCAGTGGGGACCAGAATCTCGCCAAAGCCATCTTCCATGCCAGCCAGCTTTACGCGCTCTACCAGCGAGCGCATGACATGCTTCTCGTAACCCGAGTAAGCATGCACAACGTACCAACGCTTAGCCACGGGACACCCTTAGCCAACAATCAAGGAAACAAGCCAGCCGAGCAGGGAATCGAGCCCCCACAACAGCAACGCCATTACCAGAACAACAGCCACAACGATCAACGTGGTCTGCGTGGTTTCTTGGCGAGTCGGCCATACGACTTTACGAATCTCGGTGCGAGCTTCCTTAGCGAGTACAAAGAAAGACTTGCCCTTAGCCGTTTGCAGCCCCACAAAGGCAGCAACAGCGGCAATGGCAAGCAATGCAAGTACACGGTACAGGATCGGCGAAGCAGAGTAATACTGATTGCCAACAACGCCAACAACCACCAAAGCGACTACCACTAGCCACTTGAGCAGATCGAAGCGAGAGCCTTGAGCTTCAGCTTTAGGAGTCATCTATGAAGATCCTGTGAAAAGAAAGCCAGACACACCAAGTGAATCTGGCAGGTCAGGAGGGAATCGAACCCCCAACCTACGGTTTTGGAGACCGTCGCTCTGCCAATTGAGCTACTGACCTAAAACAAAATCAGGCCGACCATTATGCCGGCCCGAAAAAGACATTACAACTGTTTACTCGATGACTTTGGCTACGACACCAGCGCCGACGGTACGGCCGCCTTCACGGATAGCGAAACGCAGACCGTCTTCCATCGCGATGGTCTTGATCAGAGTGACAGTCATCTGGATGTTGTCACCTGGCATTACCATTTCAACGCCTTCTGGCAGCTCGCAGTTACCGGTCACGTCAGTTGTACGGAAGTAGAACTGTGGACGGTAGCCTTTGAAGAACGGAGTATGACGGCCGCCTTCTTCCTTGCTCAGAACGTAAACTTCTGCAGTGAACTTGGTGTGCGGCTTGACGGTGCCRGGCTTGACCAGAACCTGGCCACGCTCAACGTCGTCACGCTTGGTGCCGCGCAGCAGTACGCCGCAGTTCTCGCCAGCACGACCTTCGTCGAGCAGCTTGCGGAACATTTCAACGCCYGTGCAGGTAGTTTTCTGAGTGTCGCGCAGACCGACYATCTCAACTTCTTCCTGGATGCGGACGATGCCACGCTCAACACGACCAGTCACAACAGTACCGCGACCGGAGATCGAGAATACGTCTTCGATTGGCATCAGGAACGGCTTGTCGATAGCACGCTCTGGCTCTGGGATGTAGCTGTCCAGAGTTTCCACCAGCTTCTTGACAGCYGTGGTGCCCATTTCGTTGTCGTCRTGGCCGTTCAGAGCCATCAGAGCCGAACCGATGATGATTGGAGTGTCATCACCTGGGAAGTCGTAAGTGCTCAGCAGATCGCGCACTTCCATCTCAACCAGTTCCAGCAGCTCAGCGTCGTCAACCATGTCAGCCTTGTTCAGGAAGACAACGATGTACGGAACGCCTACCTGACGGGACAGCAGGATGTGCTCACGGGTTTGTGGCATCGGACCATCAGCGGCCGAGCAAACCAYGATCGCGCCYTCCATCTGGGCAGCACCAGTGATCATGTTTTTTACGTAGTCGGCGTGACCTGGGCAGTCAACGTGTGCGTAGTGACGCACGGCCGAATCGTATTCAACGTGAGCGGTGTTGATGGTGATACCGCGAGCTTTCTCTTCCGGGGCGCTGTCGATCTTGTCGAAGTCAACCTTGGCCGAACCGAAAACTTCGGAGCAGACACGGGTCAGAGCAGCGGTCAGCGTGGTTTTACCGTGGTCGACGTGACCAATGGTACCAACGTTGACGTGCGGCTTATTACGTTCGAACTTTTCCTTAGCCATCGAAATCACCCCTAGGAGAAGAATTTAGCAAGTCACACAAACCATTAAAACAAAGGCAGATATTTTCATATCTGCCTTGTTATATGGAGCTCTTGAGCGGATTTGAACCGCTGACCTCACCCTTACCAAGGGTGTGCTCTACCAACTGAGCTACAAGAGCGAAACACTATGCACAACCTGCAAACTTGGAGCGGGTAGCGGGAATCGAACCCGCATCATCAGCTTGGAAGGCTGAGGTTCTACCACTAAACTATACCCGCGGAGCTTGCAGCTCACGCTAAAACTGGTGGAGGGGGAAGGATTCGAACCTTCGAAGTCGTAGACGTCAGATTTACAGTCTGATCCCTTTGGCCGCTCGGGAACCCCTCCTAAGCGAGCCGGCATTCTATATCATGCCAGCCTTCTGTCAAGCATTTTCTCATAAAAAACCTGAGGTTAGCTGCGTTGACGCCGCTTCGTGGCGCTAGCCATTAAAGGCCTTCGCTGCGAAGCGGGCGCCATTCTATGCAAACTACCCTGCGGGTGCAACCCCCTCACAGGGCATTATTTTATGTTTTAACTCATTGAATTCTTTAGAAAGGTTTTGAAGCAGCGTTTCATTCACCTTCATCGCGCTATCTGGCGAAATCAGAACCCAAAATCCTTCTCCCTCAGGCAGATTCGGTGAGCCCTGCGCAATGGAGCGAGCCGCGATCCCGGATGCCACGAGCCGCTGCTCCAGCTGGCGCGCCATTTCAATCCGGGTGAAGCCACCAAGATAAACACATGCGCCTCGGCCAGCAGACTTGCCTGAATCCCGCCTTACAAGCGCATCTGCCGTTTCGCTCAAGAGATGAATATCCTGCTGCGAGCCCCGGTACAAACTCAACGGAGTCACATCTTTTGCCCGAAGCGGAGCCTCCTGTTGATGCCAGACGTAATAAAAGACATTCAAAACCACCAACAGCAGAAAAAGCCACCGCATAGGAACCTCAAGACAAAGGACAGGCCATCGCCAAACCAACAAAAACCAGATCAGGCACTACCTTGGCATCAGGCACAACACCGGATACCAAATTGGCATCTCCTCCCGTGAGAAATACTACGAAGTCGTTCCCCCAATATTCTTTAGCCAGTTCAAGCTGAGTCAGGACAAATCCTCTGAGCATGAGCATGCAACCGCGCTCCACCGCCTCTACAGTCTCGCGACCAGGGGCGAGGCTCTCGTGAGCCCGCTCGGCAGCCGTATCGTCATAGCGAATCCGTCGGGTATGAGTGCGCAACTGATTACGCATCAAAGGCATACCAGGACAAATGAACCCCCCTAGATGCTCACCGTCCGCAGCCACGAAATCCGCTGTAACGGCCGTACCGAAATCGAGCACCAGGCAGGCTCCCGAAGCAAGATGGAAGCCCCCAAGCAAAGCCAACCATCGATCGAGCCCTAGCCGCTCGTAATCGTTGTAACCGTTCTTAACACCGGCCAACTCCCGAACAGGCACAGCGCGTGAGACAGACACTCCAAAAACATCAATTAGTAGAGCAACCAACGAATCCGTCTCTTGCGGAGTCCTCACGCTAACGAGACGGCATTTCTTGAGCTTAAATTTATCGGCGTCACTCAAGCTTGCCAGCAGGGCACTATCGGTACCAACCACCCCTCCTTCGATCGGTGTTACGCCGTCGAAGTCAAGGACACGCCACTTGATAAAGCTATTGCCGCAATCGAGCTCAAGAATCATCACGCAACCTCAAACTGAGCTCACCACCGCTAAAGATTTTTTCCACGCCATCTACCTTCAAACGCAGCGCGCCCTGACGATCAATGCCCATCACAACCCCGTCAACCTGGTTGATACCGGCAATCAGGGAAACATTCCGCCCCTGCCACAGATGGTATCGCTCCCATTCCTCCTGGATCGCGGAGAAACCCGACACCTGGTGGAGCCTGAGGTAATGCTGAAACTTCGCGGCCAACCGTCCAACCAGCTCGTTTCGATCAAAATCCCTGCCCGCCTCAAGGCACATGGACGTCCATTGCTGGTCGACCTCATCGGTCGACCGCATATTCACATTAATCCCTACGCCGAGAACAACGTGGCAAACGTCTGCTGGATCCCCCACCAATTCAAGCAAGATGCCCGCGATTTTCTTATCACCTACCAGGACATCGTTAGGCCACTTCAGCCCAGCCCCCGCGATCCCCATATCATGCAAGGCGTGCATAACTGCAAGCCCCACAACCAGGCTGAGCCCCTCAATTTGGCGCATGCCACCATCAATTCGCAGCACCAGACTGTGGTAAAGATTGTCGGCAAACGGACTCACCCACTTGCGACCACGACGACCACGACCGGCTGTCTGTCGCTCGGCCAAAATCATAAATGGCGCGCCCATTCCACGCTCTATGGCGCGAAGCGCTTCAGCGTTGGTCGAATCAATGGAGTCAAATATATGGATGGGCCACTCACAGGACTCTTTGGCGCTAATCTCAGCCGAGTCCAAAAGCAGCAGCGGCTTAGCCAGCTGATAACCTCTACCTCGAACCTTATGAACAGATAGCCCTAACTCCGCCTCCAGGTGCTGCAACTGCTTCCATACAGCACTACGACTGATACCCAGCGCAGTACCCAGCGCCTGACCCGAGTGGAAGCGGCCATCTTTCAGAAGTTTAAGCAACGTGAGCATGCAAACTGCACCTGATAATGAGGCCCGCATGATAGCGATGCGCAAGACCGTTGCATAGAAACACAAATGGTCTTTCCTGCGGGCAAAACAAAACCCCTACCTGCGTCAGCAGATAGGGGTTTCGGAATTTAATCTTGACGATGACCTACTCTCACATGGGGAAACCCCACACTACCATCGGCGATGCATCGTTTCACTACTGAGTTCGGGATGGGATCAGGTGGTTCCAATGCTCTATGGTCGTCAAGAAATTCGGTAG